>JBEHXA010000868.1:0-2502 GCA_048498935.1 Myxococcota bacterium | reverse complement strand
CTTGATGTCGGCTGGCGCGCTCGTGGTGATGCTCTTTCGGCGCGGTGAGGGCGCCGCGCAGCAAGCAGCCTTGCAAGCTGCGTCGGCCAGCCAGGTACAGACGCCACAAGGGTGCCAGCTCCTTTCACCGCCGAGCCGTATTTCGCCCACGATCGAGCGCTCGGTGCCGATTAGCGCGCTACCCCTGCCCGACGGCACCGTGGCGCTCGCGATCGCGGACACCAAGACCAGCGCCGCCGGTTGGATCTACGATCCGAAGCAGGGCGAGCTCCAGCGCAAGCTGCAGCAGCCCGACGGCACTGGCGACGTAAGCCACGTCAGCGCAAACGAGCCGCTGCTCGTGGATCGGGCGAGCCCGGATTTCGCCTTCGGGCAAACACTCGCGGCCGGCGTCGCGCTCGGCGTCGGTCCGGCGGGGGTGCTGCGACGTGGAGACGACGGCGCCAGCGGCGTCGTCTGGGCCTTGAACAGCGGTGTGCGGGTCACTCCACCGCGCGCCGTGCCTCGTGAAGGTGGCTACGCCGTCGCGTTTCGACAGGGCGGTGCGGACGGGCAAGTAATGCTCGGCTGGCTCGGCCCCGATGGCTCTGCGAAGAGCGAGCTGTTCGCCGTCACCGGCGCACCTAAAACGCTCGGCACGCCGGTGGTGGCCGCGGGAGCGATCGCCACCGAAGCGCTCGTGCTTTTTTCAGCCCGCGGCGACAAAACCGAGCCCTACCGCGTGTTCGCCGCGCGCGCGCCTTTCGGCGCTACGGCGGCGCCCGCGATCTCGCTCGACTTGCCCGCGGAAGGCGGAGGCGCCATCGCCCCGTCACTCGTCGCGCTCGACCGCCAGCGCTACGTCGTGCAATGGACCGAGGGCAGCGCCAACCAGTACCAGGTGCAGGCGCGCCTGCTGGACGCTCGGCTCGCCCCGCTCGGCCCACCGCTGCGCATGTCGGCGCGGGGTGCGAACGCCGGTCAGGGCGTGCTCGTCGCCACGGGTTCGTCCGTCGTCTCGTTGTTCATCCAAACCACGGCCGGTCACGACGAGCTGTGGGGAGCATCGCTAACGTGTCATTGAGACTAACCTTGGTGCTCGCGCTCGCCCTGGCCAGCTGCGGACCGCGCGGCCCAACCGCGGTAGCGCGCGGTGAGTACTATTCGGCCGGCAAACCCGAGTTCGACAGCTTTTTCATCGAGCTGCATCGACTGCAAGTAGAGCTACTCACCGCGAACGACGAACCGCGCGGCGCACGCCAGAGCTTGACCGTCGCCGCCGGCCTCGGACCAGAGGCTTCCGACGAGAGCCTCAAGGCTCGGCTCGAGCAAGAGCTCCAGAAGCTCGCCGCGCAAGGACTGCGCGTGCGCCTCGAAGTTCCGGAAGCGTCCAGCGCGCTCGACGCCTCCGCCACGTTGCACACCTCGGAGAGCGCGAACCGCTCTCCCTGGCGCGCCACCCTACCGCGCGACGCGACACGCCTGGTGCGCTCGCGCAACCGCATGGTCGCCACGCGCGAGCAGCTCGACCGCTTGCGCGTCGTCGGGATTCAGCTCGAAGGCCACGTCGAACCGACGTTTCGAGTCGAAGGCCCTTGGAAGAAAAGCGAGGTGACCAAAAACCTCGAGGACGGGCAAAAGCTCATCACGCTCATGAGCGCCCGCGCGCAGGAGGTCGAGAAGCAGACCGCAGCGCTGCTCACGCTGCTGGCGCAAGTTGCCAGCACCGATCCGCGCCTGGGCGCGCGCACGGCTTTGCCTGCTCCCGAGCCGCCGCCGGCAACTGCCAAAACTGGCAGGCGCCCCGCGGCAGCCGCTTCCTCCGGCTCAAAAACGTCGCCAGCCGGTAAGCAACCCGCGCAGGTAGGCAAGCCAGCCCCCACGAAACCGCGCGGTGACGACGACGCGCCCGCGCCCAAACCAGTGCAGGGCAACGCCCCCGCGGAAATCGAACCGTAGTAGCCGCGCTCAGAGCAGGCACTGCTCGAGACGATTCGCGTCGTCGGCTTTCATGGCGCAGTCGAAGCTGCGACGCGACACGCGGCTTCGACATTCTCCGAAGGCGGGGTCCTGACCTGCCTTGCGCCGCGCTTCCTGCTGAAGACGCAGCACCTCGCCGGCGCTAGCCTTGGGTCGATCGTCGCGCAGCAGCAGCTCCACGTAGCGGTCGAGCAGCCGATCGCACTCCTGCGGCTCGAGCGGCGAGGAGCAACCGAGCAGCAACGGGGGCAAGACCAGCAAGCTGGCTCCCCAGGACTTTCGCGTCATCGGAAGCAAGTGTCCGTGATCTCTTCCGCCTTCTTGGCGGCACGCACGCACTTCATGGCCGCATCGGTGATGCGTCGCCCCACGCACTCCTTCAGCTGCGACTCCTTCACCCAGTTGCGGGTGCGTTCGAGCTGCTCCTGAGCGGCCTCAGGGTCCTTCCCTGCCGGGCTCGCAGCGAGCTCCAACTGGGTGACCCGGTCGGCGATCTCCTGGCACTCCTTCTCGCTGGCGGGGTGACCGCAGCCGACGGTCAAA
>JBEHXA010000867.1:0-2504 GCA_048498935.1 Myxococcota bacterium | reverse complement strand
GACCATGTCGCCGCTGCTCGGCGCATCGATCGCTCAGACGGTGGCGAACGGCGGCGTCACGCTCGAGCCGCGCATCGTCGCCGGCGTGAGCCGCGGCGGCGAAGAGCTGTGGAAAGAGGAGCGCGCGCCGCGCGTCCTCCGGCGAGCCATCAAGCCCGAGACGGCCGTGCAGGTCTCGCGCATGATGCGTGAGACGGTCGCCAACGGCTCGGCCTTCAAGAGCTTCCACGACGCGCAGGGCAAGCCCTACATCCCGGGCGTCGCGGTCGCGGGTAAGACCGGCACCCTCACCGACTACAAGCTGAACCGCTTCTACACGTGGTTCGTGGGCTTCGCGCCCGCCGAGGCGCCCGAGGTGGCCATCTCGACCTTGGTGGTGAACACCCCGGAATGGCAGATCAAGGCTCCCCAATTGGCGCGTGAGGTGCTTCGCACCTACTTCGAAAAGCGGGCCCTGAGCGACGCGCGCGTCGCTTCTGCCTCGCCCTAGCTTTCCGAAAATCGACACGTCGCCCACATTCGACGACATTTCGCGCACTTGCGAGTGGCCGTTTGGGTCTACAGGGCAACTGCCCGGTGGACTCAATCATGGACCTTGCTAGAGTAACCCCTGTGCAAGTCGTGCTCCGGAAGCTCGGTCGCGGTTCGCGGGCCGTAGCCGGTCGCCTGGTTCGGGCCCCGCGCAAGGGCTCCGTCGTGGTGATCGAGTTCTCTGACGGAATGCACGAGTACGTGACGACTCCGGTCAAGCGCGTGCTCCGCGTCGCCACCCGCGACGTCTTCTACATCGAGACGGTGAACAGCCGTTATCGCTTGGAAGTGCGGGACCGCGAGCGCGCCCTCGAAGACGCTTCGAGCGGCTGAGCGTCGGCTTTAAAACTGTGGCGCTGCGCTGCGAAGCGCAGTACTAGGGCCCGGTCATGGGTAAATTCGACAGCCGTGCTTCCGTGAAGATGACTCGCCGCCGCCGCCAGGCGAAGAAGAAGGCGCGCCTCGCTCGCAAGGCCGACGCCGCGCGCACGACCCGCAAGGCGACTGCCAAGCCCAGCCGCAAGAAGTCCGCCGCCGCCAGCGCCAGCTGAGCGAACGGGCGAGCGTTACTCGCTGGTCGCGCTGCCATCCTCACGGATGGTGCGCGACGCGAACTGCTTGTCGGGCGCTCGCTCGGTAGAGGGGGCCGGGACCGGCTCGCCGAGCAGGCCGAGGTCCCCGGAGATACGCCGCTCGCGCACCAGGTGCCAGCCGCCGTCGTCCTTCCAGGTTTGCTCCACGCGCGTCGCGCGCATGTTGCCCTCGGTTTGGCGGATCCAGGCGTAGTCGACGAGCACGATGGCCTTATCGGGCTCGGGCAGCGAAAGGCTGGCCATTTCCACGTCCACGATGCGCAGGCTTTGGCCCCACTCGGCGTGGCGCTTCATGAAGTCGGAGCGCACGGAGGCTGCCGTGTGTGACACGGCGACGTCCATCTGGTTGAAGCGCGCCGCCAGGTTCAGCTGAGTCGCCGCTTCGGTGGCCCGCTCGGCCGGGCTGGGCGGCATCATGCAGGCGGGGGCGGCGAAGAGCGCGGCCGCGAGGGCGAGGAGCGGGCGAAGCGGGCGGCGGCACATGGTGAGACGGGGCTAGCAGACGCGCGTCGATCAGGGAAAGAATCCTGCGATGACGGCGTAGTAGGGTGTACGCTGGTTTTTCGAGGAAAAGGGGTTACTGGCCATGCGGCACACGTCGTTGGGGCTTACTTTGGTCGGCGCACTCTGCGCCCTGGTCGCTTGTGGTGGCACGAGCGATCCAGACAAGCAGCCGGGAGCGTCAGGCGCAGCTGGCGCCGCGGGCAGCGCTGGCAGCGCGACGGGCGGTTCGGGCAACGGCACTGCCGGCACCGGTGGCAGCAAGCCCGGTGATCCTAAGCCCGCTCAAGCGCTGACCAAGCTCGACTTGCTGCTGATGGTCGACAACTCGCGCAACATGCTCGAGAAGCAGCGGCTGCTGCTCGACGCGCTGAGCCCGTTGCTCGATCAGATCACGGGCAGCCTGGCCATCCAGGACATTCACGTCGGCGTCATCACCTCCAGCCTCGGCTCGCACGGCGCGGCTGATCAGCGCGACGTCTGCGTCCAACCGTCCGACGACGACCATGCGCATTTGCTCGGCCAGGTGCGCGGGCTCACGACTTGGAACAACAGCGGCTTTCTCACGTGGGATCCGGCGCAGGCAGCGGTGCCGCCCGGCACGGCGAGCTTGCCGATGCTCGAGGAGCAGCTGAAGACCATCGTCGATGCGGCCGGTGATCACGGCTGTGGTTACGAGGGATCGTTCGAGTCTTGGTACCGCTTTTTGATTGATCCGGAGCCGCCGCTCGCGGTGGTCGTTCCTGCCGGGGCTTCGGCGGCGATGGTGCAGGGCGTGGACCAGACGGTGCTGGCGCAGCGCCAGGCGTTTTTGCGCCCCGACTCGGTCGTCAGCATCGTGATGCTGTCCGACGAGAACGATTGCTCGATCGTCGACGG
>JBEHXA010000866.1:0-2506 GCA_048498935.1 Myxococcota bacterium | reverse complement strand
CAAAGCATTTGACGTAACCTTCCAGGACAAGGAAAATAAACGTGATTACGAAGACGACCGGCACTCGACTGCCATGAACGCGCTTCGCGAAGGAGCGCTCAAGTGAGAACCTCGCGCATGATTTCCCTCAAAGCTCAGGCAGCCCTGGCGTCGGCGCTGTGCGTCCTCGTGCTAGCTGGTTGCGGTATCCTCAAGAAGAAGCAACCCGCGCCCGAAGCATCGGCGTCGACTGCGGGGGGGGCGCCGCCACCCGCAGCTCCCACTCCGGTCGCTCCCACTCCGGCCGCTCCCGAGGTCAACGTCGCTGATGACGCGATCGCGACCCCAGAGGACTTCGAAGACGAGGCGGCTGAAAAGGTCACGGACAAGACTTACAAGGCCGAGCTCGAGACTCAGCGCAAAGAGATTCAAGCCAAATAGGGCTTTGGTGTGACTTGCGTGTGAGCTAAGCGATCCGACGCACCGCCGCGCGGTGGGGTGTAGTAGGAAGGCGGCCGCGCTTCCGGGCCCCGCGGCTGGCAATTGATCCTGGTTCCGGATGTTCACGGGAGCGTCTTTAAAGCGTCACAGGGCTCGGGCTTTGTGTCGCCCCAAGGACGAACTGATGAAAATCCGTACCGTAAGCACCGTATTCACGCTGGTTTTGGCTTCTGCTCCGGCCTACGCGCAGGCCCCCGAACCCGCAAATCCTGCTCCCGCAGCTCCGCAGCCCGAGGCTGCTCCGGCTGCCACTCCTGCGGCCGAGGCTCCCGCCGCGACTCCGCCGGTGGCCGCCGATGCGCAGGTGCCCGCAGCTGCCGCGCCGCAACCCGTCGTGACGCCGCCCGCGCCTCCGCCCCCCGTCGAGGAGAAGAAGGAAGACGCTGCCGCCGATCGCGTGACGATCAGCAAGAACGGCTTCTTCCAGCCGAGCCTCAACTTGCAGGTGTGGGCCGGCGGCACGCACATCGCCACCAATCCCGACGACGAATGGCAGAGCACCTTTCGCGTCCGTCGCGCGGAGATCAAGGCCAAGGGCGAGATCATCCCCAAGTACATGAGCTACATGGTGATGTTCGACGTCGCACGCTTGCTCGATTTCACCAGCAAGAGCGCGGACGTGAAGGACCCGAATGGGACCGTGATCGGCTCGACCTCCACATCGCAGCCGCCCTCGAATCCGTCGGGTCCCAACGTTGGCGCGCTGTATGGCGGCGCCAATACCTCGATTCTGCAAGACGTAGCCATCACCTGGATGAGCAGCGTCGCCGACGTGTCGATCGGTCAGTTCAAGATCCCGGTCAGCATGGAAGGCGCCGGCAGCGCTTCGAAGCTGTATTTCCCCGAGCGCGCGCTGGTTTCGCGCAAGTACGGCGATAGGCGCGACATGGGCGTGAAGGCCGAGAAAAAGTTCGACATGTTCGGCTACACCCTCGGTCTGTACAACGGTGAGGGTCAGAACAAGCTCGACTCCAACGACCAGAAGGACCTGGCGCTCCGGCTCGAGCTGTACCCGATCAAGGGCCTCACCGTGGCCGGCGTCGGCTACGTCGCGCTCGGCGATCGTGACTTGCCGGGCACCAAGGATCGCGTCGAAGGCGACCTGAAGTACGAAGCCAACAACATCTTGATCCAGGCCGAGTACATCCGCGGCTGGGACAAGACCACCCCCGACACGCGCCTGAACGGTCGAGGCTTCTACGTGGTCGCGGGCTACACGCTCTTCGACAACCTGCAGCCCGTGGTGCGCATCGGATCGCTCGACCCGGACAAGGACGCGGACGCGGACAAGCCGGGCGACACCAAGGTCGACCCCAACGACGAGGTCAACACGTACGAGTTCGGCCTGAACTACTACTTCAAGTCGCATGACGCGAAGCTGCAGCTGGCCGGTTCGTTCTTCGACCCCGAGCAGACGAATCAGAACACTCGCTTCGACCTGATCCTCGCGGCTCAGGTCGCGTTCTGATCAGCCCGCCTCGTCGGGCTCGGCTCGCCTGATTCAGGCTCGAGCCGAAACGGCGGTCCGGCCGAAGTGCTCGGTCGGGCCTGTCGCTAACTGGATGAAATTACTAGTTATTATTGCTTCCGGGGCATTTGCGTAACGGGATAGTTCACCGAACTGTCACATACCTGTTGCGACGGCGCCGCGCGTGCCCTGGCGGCTTCGGTTAGGAGAAACCCAATGTTTTTTGGACGACGCGAATTGTTGGTTCTGGCTGCTGGTCTCTCGTTCGCCTGCAACAAGTCGGAGCCCTCCGGCGAGAGCAAAGGCGACAAGCCTGCCTCGTCGGCCGCGGCTGCACCGACTGAGGCCGGTCCGATCACGCTGAACGGCGCGGGCGCGACCTTCCCGTTCCCGCTCTATTCGAAGTGGATCGCCGAGTACAACAAGCAGTTTCCCAACGTCCGTATCAACTACCAGTCGATCGGCTCGGGCGGCGGCATTCGCCAGATCATCGCCGGCACGGTGGACTTCGGTGTTGATTGGTCGGTGATTCGCGCATCGTTCGGCTCTGAGCGTGTT
>JBEHXA010000865.1:0-2518 GCA_048498935.1 Myxococcota bacterium | reverse complement strand
GCGTCAACACCGGCATGGACCTGCGCAACAAGCACTTTCAAGAGAAGCTCCTGAAGAGCAAGAAGGCCAGTGCGGTGCTGACCGTCAAGAAGGCGGCCGTCGCGGGCAAGAAGGGCGAGGCCTCCGGCACGCTCGCGATGAACGGCGTCACCAAGGACGTGAAGGTCAAGTACGAGAAGTTCCCCGGCGAGGACAAGGAAGACAGCGATCTGGTGCGCGTCACGGGCAGCACCAACATCAAGTACACCGAGTTCGGCTTCGAGAAGATGTGCTACCTGGGCGTCTGCGTGGACGACCCGGTCGAGGTCTCGGCCGAGCTCTTCGTGAAGGACGAAAAGTAAGACCCCCCGGCAGGTAGCTGCCTGCCCATCACCCGCCGCGCCCAGCGCCCGGCGGGTGATGGCGTTTTGTGGTCTCCAAAGTTGTTTGGAAATCTCCGGTCTGGACACTAGGAAAGGGTGACCATTGCGAAGTTGACGCGGGGCCCCCAGCACGGCAAAAGTCTCCCCCCATGCTGAGCCCGAGTCGCGGGGTGCGTTCCGCGAGACATCAGATTTTCGCGGTTTCGCTGCGTATCGCTCTGCTGCTCCTGCCCTTGCTCACGCTGGCAGCACCGCGCGAGGCCCACGCCTACCAGTGGATGCTCAAGCACGGGTACCCGACTTGCGGCGCTTGCCATACCGATCCCTCCGGTGGCGAGCTGCTCACGTTCTACGGCCGCATGCAGAGCGAGGTCACGCTCAGCATGCCCTGGGGCGGCTCGGGTGGCAGCGCGTACAACCTGCCGTCCAAGGCGCCACGCCTGGCGCGCGATCCTTCCAGCTTCGCCGCTCACGCCAAGCTCGCCGATAAGGACGGCGAGGGCGAGAAGGTAGAGCTCGAAGAAGACGCACCGGCGGACGCGAAAGCAACCGAAGGCGCAGATGCTGCCGAAGAGAAGGAAGAGGAAAAGCCAGCCGAAGAGGCGGCACCTGCACCTGCTGCAGCGCCTGCTGAAGACGACGACGGCCTCAGCGGCATCACGCCGTTCTTGTTCGGATTGTGGAGCCCTCCGGATTGGCTCCTGCTCGGTGGCAGCTACCGCCACATGAACATCATCAAGCCGGGCGGTGACGACAAGTTCAAGACCTTCCCGATGATGCTCGACGTCTACGGGCAGATGCAGTTCGGCAGCTTCAAGCTGGGCGGCAGCATCGGCGGCGCTCGAGTTCCGGCAGGCTCGCCTTACGCTCGCCCGGCCCAAGTCACCACCGGCCAGGGCGACCAGTGGAACCTGATCTCGCGCACCTTCTACGTCGGCTACGAGATCATGCCCGAGCTGCAGGTGCGCTTGGGTCGCCTGCAAATGCCGTTCGGCGTGCGCATCCCCGAGCACACGATGTGGGTTCGGCAGTACACGCGCACCGATCGCGAGTCGTCGCAGCAAGACGGCCTGTCGATCAACTACAGCGCCGAGAGCTTCCGCTTCGAGGTGCTGGGCATCGCCGGCAACTACCAGATCAACCCGGACCGCTTCCGCGAGCGCGGCTACTCCGCGTACTTTGAGTACTTCGCTACGCCCAAGACGGCGATCGGTGTCAACTCGCTGATCACGATGGCGAAGGACGACCGCCTTCTCGCCAACGGTCAGAAGATGACGCGCCAAGCGCACGGCGCGATGCTGCGCGCCGCGGTGAGCGAGAGCGTGGTGGTCGTGGCCGAGCTCGATGGTCTGCTACGCTCGAACTTCGACCCGGGCTATGTCGGTTTCACGCAGGTCGATTGGGAGGCGACACAAGGCCTGCACTTCATGGCAACCGGTGAAATCCTCGACGAGGGCTACAGCAAGGATCCGAAAGCGCCGGAGCGCGCCCCGGGTGCCGGCAAGCCCAAGCTCGGAGCCTGGCTCTCTGCCAGCTGGTGGTTCCTGCCGCACTTCGACGTCCGCATCGACGGCGTCGCTCGCCAAGAAGAAGACTTCTCCATCCTGGCCCAGCTCCACGTGTACCTGTGAGAATCAAGATGCGCACCCAACCTCTGCTCTCAGGTCTGATTCTCGGCGCGAGCCTCCTTGCAATTTGGCCAGCGGCCGCACAAGCCCGGCCGGAGTATCCGGGCGCCATTCAAGAGGCCGCCGACATGGTCTGCGTTCCTACGTGCTTGCTCTGCCACGTGGTAACACCTGGCACGAGCAGCACCTGGCAGTCCCAAAAGCTGCCGGTCGCACTCTCAGGCTATGGCTTGCATGGCGACGAAAGCTCGATGGAGACCGCCTGGCCCCAGTATGCGGCTGCCAATCCGGACAACGCCGCGCTGATTCAGCAGGGCATCGATCCCGCTGACATGTCCAACGTGTGCGGCCCCACCTACGGCTGCGGCGCCACCGTCGCCCAGCGCCCGCTCTCCGAAGCGAAGCACTACAACGACCCGGCGCCCGCCATCGCGGGCGCGCTCGCGCTGATCGGCGGCATCTTCGCGCTTCGCCGCCGACGTCGTTAGTCAGCGCAACGTCTAGACGCAGCCTAGTTCGGCGGCGCCG
>JBEHXA010000864.1:0-2522 GCA_048498935.1 Myxococcota bacterium | reverse complement strand
CCGCGCCGGCCAGCACCTCCGGGTGGTGCTCGATCACGACCAGGGTGTCTCCCCGCTCGACGAGGCGTGACAGCACCTTCATGAGCCGAGCGACGTCGGCCAGGTGCAGCCCGGTGGTGGGCTCGTCGAGCACGTAGAGCGTGGCGCCTTGGCTCGGCGTTTGCGTGAGCTCGGCCGCGAGCTTGAGGCGCTGCGCCTCGCCGCCCGATAGCGTGTGCGAGCCTTGACCGAGCCGGATGTAGCCGGCGCCCAAATCCGTCAACGTGGTGAGCGGCGCCGCGACGGTCGGGTGATTCTCGAACACGCGCGCTGCCTCCTCCGCGGTGAGCTGGAGCACGTCGCCGATGCTGTGATCGCGGTAACGCACCTCGAGCGTGCGCGGCTCGAAGCGGAGCCCCGAACAAGTCGGGCAGCTGGCGACCACGTCGGGCAAAAAGCTCATCTCGTGCGTGATGGCTCCCTGACCTTCGCAGGTCGGGCACTGCCCGCCGCGAGACGTGTTGAACGAGAAGCGCGCTGCCTCGAAGCCACGCAGCTTGGCGTCCGGCGTGCTGGCAAAGATGCGCCGGATTTGATCCCAGATGCCGAGAAACGTCGCCGGCACCGAGCGCGGCGTGCGACCGATCGGTGATTGGTCGACCGCCACCGCGCGCTCGAGCGCCGCCGGAACTCGCAGCTTGGTGAACGCCCCCGGTACCTCGCCGACCAAACCCAATTTTTGTCGCACCGCCGGCAAGAGCACCTGGCGCACGAGCGTACTCTTGCCCGAGCCGCTCACGCCCGCCACCACCGTGAAACGCCCGAGCGACACCGAGAGATCGACGCCTTGCAGGTTGTGCGCGCGGACTCCCCAAAGCTCGATGCGCTCGTGGCCCTCGGGGATCGGCAACGGCTCGCGCAGATCGGAGGCAGCCGACAGCGCATGTCCGGTTGGCGAGTCCGGATGTGCGCAGACCTCGGCGGGCGACCCGGCCGCAACGATACGGCCACCGCGCGAGCCCCCACCGGGTCCCAAATCAATCAAATGGTCGGCGGCGCGAATCGTCTCCGCGTCGTGCTCGACCACCAGCACGGTGGAGCCGAGCTCGACCAGATTACGCAGGTTGGTGAGCAGCAGGCCGGTGTCGCGAGGGTGCAGGCCAATCGTGGGCTCATCGAGCACGTAGAGGGCACCGGTGAGCCCCGCGCCGAGCTGAGCTGCGAGCCGCAGCCGCTGCATCTCGCCGCCGGACAGCGTGGCAGCCGAGCGATCCAGGCTCAAGTAGCCGAGCCCAACCTGCTCGAGGAAGCGCAAGCGCCGCAAGAGCTCGCTCGCGATCGGGCTGGCTACACGCGCGGCATCACCGCTGAAGCGCAGGCGCTCGAGCCGCGCGAGCAGGCTCGTGACCGAGCGCCCCACGAGCTCGTGATAACGCTCGCCGTCCAGCCGCGCCGCCCGCGGGATCGGCGAAAGGCGCGCGCCCTGGCAATCCGGGCACGTGACCGGCGGCGCAGCAGGTGCTGCAGCCTTCCGCCCGCGTTTTTTTGCGGGCTCTTCCAGCAGCACGCCGGCCCCTTCACAGCGCTCGCAGCGGCCCTGTTTGGTCGCGAACGAGAACCAGCGCGGGTCGAGCTCCGGCGCCGAAAAACCGCACACCGGGCACGCGCTCTGCAGCGACATGAGCTGCTCGGCGCCGCTTTCGCTGCGCAGCTTGATGGCTCCGGCGCCGAGCCGCAGAGCTCGCTCGAGCTCGCCTTGCGTGAGGCTCTTCACGTCGACCTTCGCCGCAATCACGAGATCGATGGTGTGCTCTTTGGTCTTGGCCAGGCGCGGCGGCTCGCTCGTCTTGACCAGCACGCCGTCGCAGATCGCCGTCTCGATGCCGGCGCGCTCGGCCGCCGCGAAAACATCGAGGTAGGTGCCCTTGCGCGCCCGCACCACCGGGGCGAGCAGCGCCTTGCCGCGCGCAGCGCGTTTGACGCTCTCGAACAGCGCGTCGGTCGTGGTGTGATCGATGGGCGCGTCGTGATCGGGGCAGTGCAACACCGCCAGCTTGGCGAACAGCAAGCGCAGGTAGTGGGCGACCTCGGTGACCGTCGCGACCGTCGACTTGCCGCCCGCCCGCGTGGTGCGCTGCTCGAGCGCGATCGAAGGCGGCACACCGGTCACGCGATCTACATCCGGCCGCGGCATCGTCGGCAAGAATTGCCGCGCATAGGGGGTGAGCGTCTCCAAAAAGCGCCGCTGACCCTCGGCAAAAATCACGTCGAACGCGAGCGAGCTCTTGCCTGATCCGCTCGGCCCCGTCACCACGCTGAGCTTGCCGTGCGGAATTTCGACCGACACCTCTTTCAAGTTGTGCTCGCGCGCCCGCACGACGCTCAAGCTGCGCGCGCTGCCGGACGGCGCCTTGGCCGCGCGCTTCGGCGCCGGCGATGCCTTCGACGCCCGAGCGGCGAAGTAGTCGCGCAGCGCGCTGCCGGTCTTGGAATCCTCACGCGCGAGCTCACACAGCGTGCCGCTCGCCAGCAGCCGCCCACCG
>JBEHXA010000863.1:0-2524 GCA_048498935.1 Myxococcota bacterium | reverse complement strand
CACCGAAATCATCGAGCTGGAACAGCTCGAGCGCACGCCAATCCTGAGCGCGCCCGAAATCCGCCGTTATGCGATCGCCACGCGCCTGCGCCAAGACGACCACGGCCCGCGCTTGGCCGTGATGATGCTACTCGAAGGGCCGCCTTGTCGCTAAGATCTGGACCGTCACGACCAGAGATCGAAATACGAGAAAGACCCGCGATGCCCCAAGTAGCCTTGGTGACCAGCGAAGCATTCGCAAGCCTTTATGAGGACGATCTCCTGCTGGTGGCAGCGCTGGAAGAAATCGGGATCCACTCACGCCCTACCGTCTGGAGCGACACCACCGTCGACTGGCTCGCTTTCGACGCCTTGGTCGTGCGTTCCCCGTGGGATTACTTCGAGCGGGTCGACGAGTTTCGTGGCTGGCTCGACGCTCGGATCGAGAGCGGCGTGCTGATGTGCAACTCGGGCGACATCCTGGCCTGGAACTTCGACAAACGTTACCTCCAGGATCTCGCTGCGGCTGGTGTCGCACTCGTGCCCACGATCGTGGTTCCGCAAGGCGAGCACCCCGACATCGCAGCGCTCGCACGTGCACGAGGTTGGGACGAGATCGTGGTCAAGCCCGCGATCTCGGGCGGAGCCTATGGCACGCATCGATTCCGGTTGGGCTCCGCCGAGCAGTTCGCTGCCGACATCGCGCGGACCTTGCAGGATCGAGGGCTGTTGATTCAGCCATTTTTGCCAGAGATCCTGAGTGACGGAGAGCTCTCGCTCCTGTTCTTCGACGGTGTATTCAGCCACGCGGTCCGCAAGCGCCCCAAGCAGGGAGACTACCGCGTTCAATTCCAATTCGGGGGCACTGCCGAGATCGCCGAGGTGCGCGATGAATGGATCGAGGGGGCACGCGCCTGCATCGCTGCGGCGCCAGCCCTGCCGGTGTACGCCCGCGTCGATGGCGTGATCCAGAATGGTCAGTTCCTGCTCATGGAGCTCGAGGTGTTCGAGCCGCTGATGTTTCTGGCTCAGCATCCCCTTGCGCCTGCTCGCTTTGCCCGCGCGATCCGAGCTCGGCTGCACACGGAGCAGGTCTGATGGAGGTGAGCTCGGTCGAGGAGCTAACTGGCGCGCTTCGCTCGGTGCCCAATGTGGTGCTGGAACCGAGCGCCGCCATCGCCCGTGGCATCGAAGACTCGGTCGCGTTCCTGCAATCCGAGGCAGCGCTCCGGAGCATCGCACTCGATCCTTACTGGCCGAAATGGAGCTCGCCTTGGTGGCACGCGCTGCTGCTGTTCGAGCTCGGCGAAGGAGCGCGCGTTCCAGCGGGTCTCGCGCGCGCGTTGGTCGCGCGGCTAGATGCGCTGCCAATGCATACGTTCCCGATTCAACCCGACGAATTCCCACCAGGTGTCGACGTTTACCGCGACATCATTTGCCACTGCGCGCTCGGCTCGGTTGCCCAAGTCACGGCCGCATGCGGGATCGATCTGTCCCGGGAATTGCCCTGGGTTGCACCCTGGTTTCCGCGTTATCAAATGACCGACGGCGGTCTCAGTTGTGATGACTCGGCGTACCTGGTCAGTAATGAGTGCCCGAGCTCGATGGTCGGTACGATTGCTGCGTTCGAGGCCATGTGCATGTTCGACGTGTCTGAGCGCGCTGAGTTTTTGAGCCGCGCGGCACAGTTTCTGATTGGACGCGGGCTGAGCCGTGGCTCGGACACCCAGCACAATGCCCAAGAGCGCACGAGTGCCCAAGCCTGGCCCGCGCTCACGTTCCCGCGTTTCTATTTTTACGACACCCTACGCGGGCTCGCCGCGCTCGTTCGTTGGGCAGAATCCGAGCGCCAAGCGTTGCCGCTCGAGGTCGTTGCTCCCACCGCATTACAGCTCGCCGCCCGCTTCCCAGATGGGGTCGTGCGCATCGAACGCCAGGCGTTCGCGGGCAAGAAAACAGTTTCTCTCGAACGACCCGTAGTTCGCGAGCCTGCGAGCTCATTTCCGTTGCTGGAGGCCAGTAGCGTGCTCGGTGCGCCGTCGGCCGCTCTGACGAAGCAATGGCAGAGCGCTCGCGACACACTCCTCGCGCTTGCCGAAGCTGGGCTGATTCAGCAATAGCGCTCGGGGCCGGTATGGAGGCGTCTTCCGCCGACGGCGCCGCGGTAGTAAGCTGCTCTCCAGCCGCGAAGCGCTATCCGTATGCGCGATCGCAGTGGAAACCCTAGTTAGAGTCGCGCTCTTCCATGCGCCCTACGAGCGCCGTCAGCTTGTTGGCGAAAATCTCTTCGGGGGGATCGACCATCACGCCCTCGATGTTGCGCTTGCGGTCACTCAGTTGGTACACGCGCTCGAGAACCAGATTGACGACCACGCCCTCTTGGTCAGTCGTCAACGCGAACCGCTTGAAGCCGGGAGCTTCTTGCCGCGCCGACGGTGACGTCCTCGTCCCAGAGAAAGTAGGGACGAGCGTGCGGGTTGCTCAAATCGACAGTCAGCGGTCGCACGCCCGGAGTCTAGGGCTAGGCCAGTCGGAGCTGATTTTG
>JBEHXA010000862.1:0-2528 GCA_048498935.1 Myxococcota bacterium | reverse complement strand
CCTTGGCGACCGAGACGGCTCGCTGGGCACTGGTCCCTAGCCGGCTCGGCATCTAGAGGATGAGTCCCGTCGGGGGTGACGGCAAGCCGCTGCGGCGGTCGAGCGCTTATACGCCTCACTGACAGCCGTTCCGCGCCGGACGGCCCGAACCCACGGGACCCCTCTTTCGGCGCGATGGCCACCCTGGCCATCGCCTGCGCGAGGGGTTTAGGAGCCAGGGCACCCCGAGGCCGCGTCATTCTCGGGGTGCCCCTCAGTTAGCGGAGCCCGCACACGCCGCGCTGAGGCCGTTTTCAGTTCGAACGCGCCCAACCCTCAGAGCGACCCCGTTGGCGCCTTGCCCACCCCGGGCAGGCTCCGCAAACGGCATTCCTCAGACCGAGCGCCTGGCGCGCTCGGCATCAGACGGCACCTTGCCCCTCATGATGCCCAACAAAGCCATGATGTCCCCGCCGAGCGGCCTATTCAGAAGGGCCAAGAGAGTCAGCGGCCGGTTGTCGACCCTGACGCGCACCGCGACGAGCGCCAGCTCGTAGACGATTGCATCAGCGGTGGTTCCGGGCGGAGCGCCGCGTTCCTCCTCGGATAGCTCATCCACGAGCCGACATGCGTCGCGCAGGTCACGCCCACGCAGAGCACGGACGCTGGCCACAGCACCCGACGGGAGCGTGTAGTGTCGCGCGGTGCCGTCACCCACGGCCTCGCAGCGCGCCTCGAGCGTCTCAAGGCTCGGCAGCGCGAGCTCAGCGCGCTCCGGACCGCACTCGTTCACCAACCAGGCGCGCAACCTCCGAAGCAGCTCCTCGGCGTCCTCGCGAGTATCGGAGCCGACGACCTGACGAACGTCGCTTTCTCGACGCTCGGCCGCCAGCTGCGGCGTCGATTCGGGGGCATTCATTTCGCACCTCCGACCAGGCCCGAGCCCGTTCGAAAGCCGCGCATGACGCGCTGGACGTACCGACGCGAGCAGCCCACCTTCTGAGCGATCTCCTTCGGTTGCTGACCCTGTTCCGCCAGGTCAAGAATCAGCGGCTTCTTGTCGCCTCGGTTGGGCGACATGGGGAAGGTGATCACCTGCCTGGCCAGAGGCGAAGAACAAACGGCGTCCAGCTCAGCTGCCGTGAGCACCGAGAGCCAGGGGTGATTGGCGCGCGCCCGAACCGGGATACGGAAAATCTCATCGCGGAAAGCCGCCGCGAGGCGCAGGGTCTTTTCCGTGCCGATCACGCGCGCGAGTCGAGCCAGCGGCCCGGACAGCTCGCGAGGGATGTCAGCGCCCATCATTTGGCACCTCCACCCTCGGCCAGCTTTCGCTGCCGCCACGCCTTCAGCCCTTCGATCACTGAGCGCATTTGTCGCGCGTTGAGCCACTCCGGATCCGAAATGCCCGTCTGCTTGTGCACGAAGGCGCGCAGCGCGACGCGCGACGGGTTGGTGATGAGTCCGAGCCGCGCCATCTCACCCCAGATGGCCCAGATCATGCGGGCCTGGGGTTTCGAACTGGCGCGCTTGCCCCTGGCGCTGCGCGGTTCCCAGCCGAGCCGCCGGAACTCTCGCACCAGCGCGGTGAGCTGCTCCACGCTGAGCTCGCACGAGCTGGTCGCGCCCGTTACGCGCTGGAGCACGGCGCGATACAGCTCGTCATCGTAGCCAAGTTGTTGCTTCGCGACGTGCACCTTGGCGATCAGCTTGCGCCTGACTGCCCCGTCGCCGCTTGCAGCCGGCCTCATTTTTCGACCCCCACACCAAGGCGCTTCATGGCCGCCACGGCGTTTTCGAGCGAGGGGCCGCCGTGCTGGGCCGCGTCGCGCATGATGTGCGACGCGACTCGCAGACCGCCGGCCGTTTTGGCGACTCGCTTGAGCAGCGCAACCACCCGATCCTCGGTCACGGACCAGTGCGCCGCGAGCGCATCCACGTCCCTTTCGCTCGACGTTACGAGTAGGCGCGAGCACCTGCTGTCGAGCTGAGCGCGAGCCGAGATACTGCGAATGAGGTCCAAGTCGCCCATGAGCACCAGACCCACACCCGTGTCGTCGTGCACCGAACGCAGCATTTCGAGCGTCTTGAAATGGAGGTGCTGAGCCTCGTCTACGATCACGAGGCCCAGCTCGGTCCGGAGCAAGTGCGAGCGGATGCTCTCCCAAACCTCGTAGTTGCCGGTGCCGAGCCGGGCGGCGGCACCGAGCGCGTCGGATAGCGCACGCAGCACCGAGTTCACGGTGCCGAGCGCCGGGTTGGCCGTGAGCATCCAGACTCCCGGGTATTGGCTTACGAGCCGGCGCGCCGTCGTTGACTTCCCAACACCGGGACCGCCGACAATCGCGCCCATGCGTCCGTACGCCTTGCAGATCGTTAGCGCTGACAGCATCTGCCGAGCGCTCGGACCTTCAAAGAAGTCGCGTAGCGGCCTGGCCGCTGTTTCTGCCTCTTGGGTGGTCGTGGTAGCTTCCATTTCGTGACCTCGTTTCTTTCTGGTTTCGGTGTTTCACACAGTGGCTCCCGACGGGTGTGCAAGACCCGTCGGG
>JBEHXA010000861.1:0-2530 GCA_048498935.1 Myxococcota bacterium | reverse complement strand
CTCGAGCCGAGCCGCGAACAGCTCGTGCATGCCGACGCGCTCGATCAGCTCGTCGAAACCGACCCCGACCTCAGCAACCTGGTCAGCGGCGCGCTCGAGCGCCGAGAGCACGCTCTTGAGATCCAGCTCGGCGTCGAGGCGCGCGTCGAAGGCGGCGCCGACCGCGCGCGGTAAGTCGCCGTCGCGCAGCGCGTCGCGCAAGCGACGCAGGTGAATGGCACGCGCCTGCTCGGGCAGCGCCCGCGCCTGCTCGCGCCGCACCTCGTCGGCGGCGCCGATGCGACCGCGTCCCGAGAGCGCGAGCGCCAAGCGCTCCACGGCGGGTGTGAAGTGCGGCGCCATTTCGAAGGCGCGCATCAAGTTCTCGAACGCGGCAGCGCGCTCGCCCAGGGCTTCACGCCGCTCGGCAGCATCGAGGTAGGCCTGCGCCGATTCCTCAGCTGAAACTTGCGCGGGGCTCCACGCAAAAATAGCCGCTAGCTGCTCGACAGCCACTGGATCTGCCGGCTTCTCGCGCGCGGCAGTGAGGAGGGCCTCGCGCGCCGCGCGCGCATCGCCACCTCGCGCGTAAAGCTGCCCGATGCGCATCGACAGCGCGGCCACGTCGCTGCTCGGTTGATCGAGGAGCGGGCGCAACGTCGCGGCCGCCAGCAACGACTCGCCGAGGCCGGTGAACCAACTCGCTAGCTCTTCGCGCAGCAGCGGCTCTTCTGCCAGCAGGAGCGCGCGCCGAGCGAAGCGGGTTGCGGCATCGAGCTCGGTGCCACGCGCCGCGAGCGCACGCGCCAGACCTGCTGCCGCGGCTCGCTCCTCTCCCTCGTTGCCGGCGCGGCTGGAGGCTTGAAGCTTCGCCGCGAGCGACGCGAGCTCGGCGCGCGGCCCGCTCCGATGTGAGATCGGTGTGTCGAGCTCGTAGCGTTCGAGCGCCAGCGAAGCGGCCGAGCGCGGCCCTTCACGACCCCATTCGGGAGGGGGTAGCGTGCGTCTCGCAGCCTCACGAACTGCGTGAGCCTTCAGCGATACGGGGGCTGCTTCGGCTGCGATCGAGCCCTCGCCAGCGAGCGACGGGTCTTTCGAGTCGACATTGGTCATGGGCGGTCGGGCTCTCGTGGGGCGGGGGCCGGGGCCCCGCCGTCGATCCAAACGGCAGCCACTATAGGCCAGCCAGAACGCCGCGCGCGCCTCCTCGGGGCTTGTCGGCGGGCTGGCGGCCGGACTAGCCTTCCGGACGGCGCCCGCGAGGGCAGCCTGGAGGCTCCAAGGCTCAATGTTCAACCGTACACGTCACCCCTTGCTGCCGCGCTTCGTGGCAGCCCTCACGGCCAGCGCTTTCGTCAGCACGGGAGTCGCTCCGGCGTTCGCCGCTGATCCCGCTCCCAAGCCCGCAGCAGACGCGAAGCCGGCAGCGGCCAAGCCCGCGGCAGAAGCGAAGCCGGCGGCAGCGAAGCCCGCCCCCGCCCCCGCCAAGCCGGACAAGAAGACGCAAGACGCCGCTCGCAAGGCGTTCCAGGAAGGCGACAAGGCTTACTCGGCCGGCGACTACGCCGGCGCTTATGCAAGCTTCACCAAGGCCAACGAGCTGCTGCCCGCAGCGCAAGCTGCGTACTGGGCCGCCAAATCGCTGGACGGGCAAGGCAAGGCCACCGAAGCGATGGCAGCTTACGAGGCGCTGCTCGCCGACCCGGGTAAGCTCCCTGAGGACAAGATCGCTGATGCCAAGACTCGCTTGGCCGATCTCAAGAGCAAGCAGGTCGGCGAGGTCAGCATCGTCGTGACCGGCACGCCCGCCGCAGCGCCCGCACCGGGTGCCGCGGCTGGTGCTCCCGGTGCTGCGCCTGGTGCGGCTCCCGCTCCCGGTGCCGCTCCCGCGCCCGGTGCTGCTCCGGCGCCCGGTGCTGCTCCGGCCCCAGGCGCTGCGGCTGGCCCGGGCGCCGCGCCTGGCCCGGTCGCCGCCACGGTCACGGTGGACGGAGCTCCGCAGCAGGGTGAAACGCCGATGACCCTGAAGCTGGCTCCCGGCCCGCACAAGCTCACGATCGTGGCCGCCGGCTACGAGCCGAAGGAAGTGGATATCGAAGTGAAGGGCGGCGAAAAGAGCGAGCAGAAGCTCGAGCTCACCGCCAAGGCTCCTCCGCCTCCTCCGCCGGTCGTCGAGACCGCGCCTCCGCCTCCTCCTCCGCCCCCTCCCCCGCCCCCGCGCAGCAAGGTGCCGGCGTACATCACGCTAGGCATCGCCGGCGCAGGCGCAGTGGTCGGCACCATCTTCGGCATCAAGGCGCTCAGCTCGAAGAACGACTTCGACAAGAACCCGACGAGCGACGCCGCCGACGACACCGAGCGCAACGCGCTGATCGCCGACATGGCGTTCGGCGTCGCCATCACGCTCGGCGTGACCGGCGTCGTGCTCCTCACGAGCGACGACTCCGCAGCGCCCACCACCACCTGCAAGCTCGACAAGCTCCCCAAGAATGCCAAGCTCGTCGTCGCTCCGTACGCCTCGCCCAAAGGCGGCGGCGCCGCCGCGGCTTAT
>JBEHXA010000860.1:0-2542 GCA_048498935.1 Myxococcota bacterium | reverse complement strand
GCTCGAGCAGCCGTGGCGCGAGGCCAAGCGTCACACTCACCATCGCGCCTGCGATAATCAGGGACAGCCGCAGCCCGGTGCGCACGTAGCGCGCGATCGCCTCCCGGTCCTTGGTCTGCGCTGCACCCGCCAGCATCGGAAACAGGATGAACGTGATCGCGATCAGGATCTGGTAGGGCAAAAACGAGAAGAGCTGAGTGGCGCGGTACGCGCCCACCAAAGCGTCGGCGCGCGCTAGGGGCTGGCCCGCGGCCTTCCCGGCTTCGCTCGCAAAGCGTCCTAACAGCGTGAGGTCCGCCTGAAAGAGCAGGTTGAGCAGCGCTTGCCCCAGCAAGAGTGGCAACGCCAACCGCAGGTAGCTGCGCAGAGAAAAAGACGAAGGGCCGGCCTTGCCCGTGCCGATCGTGAATGCGGCGCCCCCGAGGATCAGGGTCGCGCTCACCACGAAACCGGTGGCGGCTCCGGCCGGCCCGCTGCCGAGCATGCCGCGCGCCAGGAGTGCTCCGACGATCAGCCCCAACGTGCGCAGCGTGGCCGACATCACGTCGAAGCCGGCCTGCAGCACGAAGCGCTTCTGCCCGTTGGCGACGCCAATGAGCGGCGTGTACACGGCGTAGATCGCGAGCACCGCGCTCAAGATTCGAAGCGGCGTCTCCACATGTCCGGCCCCCGCCAGCTCCGCGATCTGCGGTGCCGCCAGTGCGAACGCCGCGGCCAGGAGCAAGCCGAACACCGCGTGGGCGCTCAGCACCCGTCGCACGGTCGCAGGGAGCTCCTCCGCAGGCGCCTGCACGACCGTCCGGCTCACCGCCTGGATCGACATGGTCGTGATCGGGTTGTAAGTGATGCTCGCGATCGAGAGCACGCGCGACAGCGCACCGTAACCGTCGAGCCCCAGCACGCGCGGCAGCGCGATCTGCTGCACCAATCCGAGCGCGATGAAGTAGATCTTGGCGCCGGCTACCGCCAAGCCGCCTCGGCCGGCGCTGCGTGTTGCGTCCTCTTGCGGCATGCGAACCGCCGCTCGTAACACGACCCCGCCGCTCGCCCGAACCATTAGCACTCCCAGCCCGCCGGCCGATTTGCAAAACAGTCGTCCAAATCACGCGCAGTTCGCTTGACCTTCCGCTCCCCGTGGGTACTGTCCGCCCCACCAATTCCGACTTAGCTCAGTTGGTAGAGCAGGCGGCTGTTAACCGCCGGGTCCTAGGTTCGAGTCCTAGAGTCGGAGCAAACGAAACAGAAAGCCTCGAGGTAAGCGCCTCGGGGCTTTCTTGTTTTTGGGGCCTCACCAGGCCGCTCGTCTTGACGGGCGCCTCGACGAACTCCTCCACGACATCCCAGCGTCGCTTGACGAAACGCATGCACGGTTGTACATATGCATCATGATGCAAACGGTGCTGTTCCAGACCTTGGCGGATCCGACGCGCCTGCGCATTGTCGAGGTGCTTTCGGAGGGTGAGCACGCCGTTGGCGACCTTGTTCGCGCCGTCGACATCGACCAGTCGGGTGTCTCGCGACATCTACGGATCCTCGGTGAGGCTGGCTTCGTTTCGATGCGGCCCGACGGAGCGAGGCGGCTCTATTCGCTTCGGCCGGAGCCCTTCCGGGCCATCGATGGTTGGGTCGCTGGCTACCGCGGGCTGTGGGAAGCGCGACTCGATCGCTTCGGCGAGGCTCTGAAGAAGCGGCGCAGTGCACGGCTGCCGAAAGGAGCCAAGTGATGGCGCACGCCGAAAAATCTCCCGTCAGGTTCGAGCGTGTCTACGACGGCCCCGTCGAGGACCTGTGGGCGCTCTGGACCACGAAGGAGGGGTTCGAGGCGTGGTTTGCGCCGGGAGGGTGCCGTCTCGAGGTGGCCACATTCGACTTGCGCGAGGGCGGAGAGTTCGAGCTCGTCATGACGGCAGTGGACGCCGACGCGCTCGCGTACATGGACGACGCTGGGAGGTCTCACGTGACGCGCGCGCGCGGCCGCTTCGGCGAGATTCGTCCGCACGAGCGATTGCAGATGCGGTTCACGATGGACTTCCTCCCCGGCGTCGAACCGTATCCGTACGACATCGTGGTCGAGTTCTACCCGGAGGGTGAGCGGGTGCGCATGGTCGTCACCGCGGATGCTCATCCGGACGCCGAGATGACGCGCCTGGCAGCCCAGACTCTGGAGGGCCAGCTGCGCGTGTTCGAGTCGAGCCTCATGGCGCGGCGTGGCCTCACCGGCCTCCTGACCTTCGGACTCAACTTGACGCTGGACGGCTGCTACGACCATCGCGTGGGGGTCGCGGACGACGAGCTGCACGACCATTTCACTCAGCTGATGGACGCAGCCGGCGCGATGCTGTGGGGGCCGCGTCACGTACGAGCTCATGGAAGGCGCCTGGCCGGCGGTGGCGCGCGACGAAAACGCGCCGCGCGCCATGCGCGAGTGGGCGGTCAAGCTGGAGGCCAAGCCGAAGTACGTGGTCTCGACCACGCGCCGCGACTTCTCGTGGAAAAACACTATCCGCCTCGAAGGGGATTTACGTGAGGCCGTGTCGCGGCT
>JBEHXA010000859.1:0-2546 GCA_048498935.1 Myxococcota bacterium | reverse complement strand
CGCCACGACGGGCAGCGACGCGCTCTTCTCGACACCGATGCGCAAGAAGGCTTGCATGATGCCCCACACGGTGCCGAACAAGCCGACGAACGGCGAAGCCGCCGCGATGCTCGACAGCGTGGGCATGAGCGACGTGGCGCGCTGTTGCTCGGTGGCGAGCGCGCGCTTGGCGACCGCTCCGAGCAGCTCCGAAGACAACCCACGTTGGTGATGGCGCTTGGCCAGCTCGAGCACGATGCGCGCCCCGGGCGCGGCCTTGTGCTTGAACGCGAGCGCGATCAAGTCCTTGGCGCGCTCGGCCGTCTCGGCCTCGAGCTCGAAATTGCGCTCAGCCGAGCGTAGCCGGCCGAGCTGGGCGGTCTTCAAGAACCAGACCAGCCAGACCAGCACGGACGCCACGGCCAAGAGCGCGAGCACCACCAGCACCACGCCCGACGCGCCCAGCACGAGCTGGATCGGGTCGAGCGCGGGAGCCTTCGAAGCTTCAGCAGGAGCCATTGCTGGGTCGTGCGCTCACTTGCCGAGGACGATGTCGACGCGGCGATCTTTTTGCCACGACGCTTCTTCGGTGCCGGTCGAGTCGAGCTCGCCGCGCGAGGTCGTGAACGCCTTGGCGGCGGTCATGCCTGCGCTGACCACGGCGCCCTTCACGTTGTCGGCGCGGCGCTGGCCGAGCAGCATGTTGTAGTCTTCCTCGCCGCGATTGTCGGCGTGGCCGACCAGGCGCATCTCGCGACCCTTGAGCGGGCCGGTGGTGAAGCAGGTAGCGAGCTTGGTCAGCACGCCCTTGTCCTGCTCGCGAATGTTCGCCGAGTCGTATGCGAAGAACGCTTCAGCGTCGGTGATGCCGCACGCCTTGCGGATCTCGTCGGAGATGTTGATGTTCCCCTTCGTCGCATCGTCATCGGGCTTGGGATTGTTGGCGGCGGGCGCCGGAGCAGCGGCGGGCGGCGGGGCCGCGTCCGCAGTCTTGGCGGGGGGTGGCGGATCGGAACCACACGCCAGGGCAGAGCCCAGAGCCAACAGCGAGAGAGCACGTTTCATCGTCAAAGCCTCCTTCCGGCGGTCTGTATAACACCGGACCGTGAACGCGAAACGCAAAGAAGAATTCAACTATTCCGCTGTGTATGGATTCGACACGACCCCGCACGTGAGCGTCACGTGCGGAGCAGGTACAGAAACACGAGCAGCGAACCCGCTAAAAAGAACGCGATCAGGACGAGCTTGATGATCGTGCTCGAGGCGGCCTTCGGTTCGGAGCGCGACACCTCGAGCTTGGACATGGCCACGATCAAGACCGCCGCGAGGCGTTTTTCCGCGCTCGCGCCGCGCTCGCGATCGCCCTTCATGCCGCGGTAGCGCACCGCCGCTTCGTCGAGCGCGCTGTGGCTTTCGCAGTACTCGAGGAAGGCGTGGTGAGCGGCGTCGTTTTCCCAGTGGTCGAGGGCGTTCTTCCACAGCGCTTCGAGCGCGGGATCGGCTGCTCTCATAGGCCGAGCTCGCGCGTCAGTCGCTGCGTGAGCTCGAAGTAGCTCTTGCGATCGAGCGGCTCGTTGAGCACGTGAAAGTCGCGGTTCGAAAGCCCGACGCAACCGAAGCAGTATTGGCAGCTCGTGAGCGAGACGCACTTGATGAGGTACGAGCTCTGCGAACAGGCGTCGCAGTCCAAGCAGTGCTGGCAGCCGATCAGGCCGCGCGAGTCGCGACAGTGCTGCGAGTCGCTACACATGCTGCAGCGCACGCAGTAGTGACAGCGCACCAGCCGCTCGGAGTCCTGACAGAACGTGGAGAAGCTGCACCCCGTGCAGCGCTCGCACCTCACGCAGGAATCGTTGGCGCGCTCGAGCGCGAGCCCACTGCTCAGCGCTTGGAAGCGCTTTTGAAATTCACGTGCGCTAAGCTCCTTGATCATGCTCGGGCTCGCCTTCGGGGAGCGAAAAGCCCTTGGGGCTTTCACCGAGGCCAGCATATCTTCGCGAGCAATCCCTTGAAAATGCGCGCGCTCATCGGACCCCGGCCCTGGCTCAACTGGCTTGCTCTAAGCCTCGGCCTGAGCCTCGTCGGGTGCAGCGGCAGCGCCACGCCCGCCACCCCGCCCCCGGCCCAGCCTGCCGCGAAGCCGGCCGAGCCTGCCCTGAGCAAGGAGGGCTGGGGCGTCCTGCGCTCGGATACCTTGGGGCTGAAGCTGGCGCTGCCGGAAGCGCGTGCCTGGCTCAGCGTCGCCCCGCGAGCTGCGCGTGGAGCGGCATGGGAGCTGCGCCACGAGCCGACCGGCTCCACCCTGGTGCTGCGCCGCTGGCGAGCCTCACGCTTGCCCCAGCTCGACGCCTGCGAGCGCGAGGCACGCCAGCGCAACGGCGACCTCCCGGCCATCGACGAAACCAACCTGGTGGCGACCCGCACCGTGCGCGCCCCTGAAGGCTTTTTTACGCGCGTGAGCTTGGTATCACTCCCGGGTACTACAGCGCGCCTCAAGGGCCAGGCGCTCGCGATCGGCGCAGGGGTGGGCGAGCCGCCTCCATGCCCGGGCTGACGGGCAGAGACGG
>JBEHXA010000858.1:0-2566 GCA_048498935.1 Myxococcota bacterium | reverse complement strand
CGCCCGAAGTGTCGTTCGTGATCCCGGTCTACAACGAGGAGGCGATCCTGCACGCGGCGGTCGTGGACCTGTGCGAGCGGCTCGAGCCGCAGCGCTTGAGCTACGAAATCATCCTCGCCGAAAACGGCTCGCGCGATCGCACGGCCGAGGTCGCGCGCCAGCTGAGCCAGCGGCACCCTGAGGTGCGTCTGGTGCGGAGCCCCACGCCGAACTATGGCCAGGCGCTGCGCGCCGGCATCGCCGCGGCCCGCGGCGAGCTGGTAATTTGCGACGAAATCGACCTATGCGACGTCGATTTCCACCTGCGAGCGCTGGCCCTCTTACGCAGCAACGGTGCCGACCTGGTGATCGGCTCGAAGCTGATCGGCGGGGCGCGCGACGAGCGCCCGCGACTGCGCCACGTCGTGAGCCAGCTGTACACGGCGACGTTGCGGCTGCTGTTCGATTTTCAAGGCACCGACACGCACGGCCTGAAAGCCTTCCGACGCGCGCGCCTGCAACCGCTAGTCGATGCTTGTCAGGTCGATCGCGACGTGTTCGCCAGCGAGCTGGTGATCCGCGCCTACCGAGCGCCGCTCCGGGTGATCGAGATCCCGGTGCGGGTCCTCGAGAAGAGGCCGCCGAGCATCAACCTGCTGCGCCGCGCGCCGGGCGTGCTCAAGAACCTGGCCCAGCTCACCTGGGCGATCCGGCTACGCGGCTAGCCCGGCGCTTTCGCGCTACCAGGTTTCGATCGGCCAGCCACGTTGCTTGGCGACCTTGCGCAAGCGCCGATCGGGATTGATCACCACCGGCGCCTTGACCACCTGGAGCAACGGCAGATCCGTAATGCTGTCACTATAAAAGAAGGCCTCTTCGATGCTGAAACCTTCGCGCTCGGCGACGCGCGAGGTGAGCTCGACCTTACCGAGCCCGTAGCAGAGGGGCTCCACGATCGAGCCGGTGAAGCGCCCTTCGAGGTCCACTTCGAGCTCCGAGCAAATCACGTTGGCGATGCCGAGCTCGGCCGCGACCGGCTCGGCCACGTAGCGCGTGGCGCCGGTCACGATGGCAACGAAGTCGCCCCGCTCGCGGTGCTTGGCGACAGCGGCGCGGCCCGCGCGCTGCACCTCCGGCAGCACGTACTTCGGGAACCACTCGGAGCAGCTCTTGACCAGCCAAGCTTCCTCGCGACCCTTGAAGCCCTCGAGCGCCTTGCGCGCGACCCGGGGCGCGTCGATCACCCCCATGGTGTACTGGGTCGCCCAGAGCGCGACGCGGAGCGCGTCCATCCAGCTCGCCTCGCCAATGTCGCGCCGGTATTGGGTGTAGAGCCGGGCTGAATCGACGCGCAAAAGCGTGCGATCCATATCGAAGAGCGCTGCAATCCGGGCCAAAGCGAGAGGGGTTGTAACATGCGCCGCTGCGTTGCACGATGCGCTGCCCCATGGCTGTGCGGCTCGACATCCGGCCTCGCCTCGTCCTTCGTGACGAGCCTGAGGCGAAAGCGCGCAAGCGCTGGCGCCTGCCGCCGCTCACCGTGCCAGCCGTGACCTATTGGGCGGGCATGGCCGCGCTCACCTTCGCCTTCGCTCGCCTGGGCTCTGGCCCGGTCGAGCCGGTCCTGGCCTCCGAGCCAGTTCGGGTCGACGCCGTTCACGAGCCCGAGCCGGCTGCCCCGCCCGAACCGATCCCGGCGCCGCCTCCCGTTGCCGCACTCGCGGTACCACAAGCCGCGGAAGTCGCGCCTGAGCCCCAGCCCGCCGAGCCAGCGGAATCGGAGCCGGAGCATCAGCTCGAAATCAGCCGCGAATCGCTCGCTCCGAGCGAGCGCGAGCGAGACCGACGACAGGACCGCCACGCTGAGCGGCGCCGCGAACTCTCGAGCCGAGACGAAAGCGTCGCCGCGCCTCCTCCCCGAGCAGCGCTGGCCGACGCACGCGCAACACCTCGCCTCACCTTCCCCGAGTTCACCGACTCGTCGCAACCGCGTGCCCCCGAGCGCGCCAGCGACGGCCCGCGCATCGACGCGCTGTTTCCGCGCGCCTCGGACCGCCCGTCTGAAGGCGACGAGCCGGGCCCGAGCGCGCCGCCGAAGTCGGACGAAAGCGGGCCGGCCGTGAGCTCGAGCTGCGAAGCTGCCGTGGCGCGCAACAACGAGCAGTACGAGATCGGTGGCCCGCGCGGCCCCGCCGACATCACGCGCGGCGCGTACGCCAGCATCCTGGAAAATGGCCGCTATTTGGCTGGTTGCTCGCTCCCGGCCAAGACCGTGTTCGAGATCTGCGCCGCCGTGAAAGGCGGGCGCGCCGTGGGCGTGACGGTCAGCAGCAACCCGCCGAGCACGGCGCTCAACTCTTGCGTGCGCCGCGCCGTGTCGCGCCTGCGCTTTCCCGAGAGCCCACGGCTGGACGTGACGCGCACTCGCTTCGACGCCGCTCGCTAGGCACCGCCGTGCAAGCCCTGCCCATCGACGTCGTGCTGCCCGAGATCACTGCGCACCTGCAGCGCGGCGCGCCGCTGGTGCTCGAGGCCCCGCCCGGCGCCGGCAAGACGACGCGCGTGCCCTGGGCGATTCACCAGGCGT
>JBEHXA010000857.1:0-2575 GCA_048498935.1 Myxococcota bacterium | reverse complement strand
GCCGCTCCGGCAGTTTCTGCAAGGGGGCTGCGGTGGGGCAGCCCCCTTTGGCAGGCGCGGATTAGCGCTGGATGCGGGCGGAGCCGCCCTTGGCGAAGGCTTTGACCTGCTCGAGCGTCGCCATGGTGGTGTCGCCCGGGAAGGTGGTGAGCAGCGCGCCGTGCGCCCAGCCGAGGTTCACGGCTTCTTGCGGCTCTTCACCGGCGAGGAGGCCATAGATCAGACCCGCCGCGAAGCCGTCGCCGCCGCCGACGCGGTCGACCACGTCGAGCTGGCAGGTGGGCGAGGAGTACGTTTTACCGTTGAGCCAGGCGACCGCGCCCCAGGTGTGGCGGTTGGTGGTGTGCACCTCGCGCAGCGTGGTCGCGACACCCTTCACGTGCGGGTGCTTGGCGACCACCTTGTCGATCATCGCGAAGAACGCGGTCGGGTCGAGCTTGGACTGCGAGTGCACGTCCTGGCCGGCGATGCCGATGCCCTTCTGCAGGTCTTCTTCGTTACCGACCAGCACGTCCACGTGCTCCACGATGCGGCCGATGACCTCGACGGCCTTCTGCTGGCCGCCCCAGACGTTCCACAGCTTTTCGCGGAAATTCAGGTCGAAGCTGGTGATGGCGCCCGCCTTGCGAGCAGCCTTCATGCCTTCGATGATGAGCTCGCCCGTCGTCTCCGAGAGCGCCGCGAAGATGCCGCCGCTGTGGAACCAGCGCACGCCGCCGGCGAACACCTGGTTCCAGTCGACGTCGCCCGGCTTCATCAGCGAGGCGGCCTCGTGCGAGCGGTTGTAGAACACGACCGGGGCGCGCACGCCGTGACCGCGATCGCTGTACACGGCCGCGATGTTCGGGCCGTTCACGCCGTTGTGCTTGAAGCGCTTGTAGAAGGGGCGCACGCCCATCGCGCGCACGCGCTCGGCAACCAGGTCGCCGATCGGGTAGTCGACCATCGCGCTCACGAGACCGGCGTTCAGGTTGAACGCGTCCGAGAGGTTGGCGGCGACGTTGAACTCTCCGCCGCTGACGTGAATGTGGCACTCGGTCGCCTTGCGGAAGGGGATGATGCCCGGATCGATGCGATGAATGAGCGCGCCGAGCGAGACGATGTCGAGTGCTCCGTCAGGACGGATATTCAAGCCATGAGCCATGTTCGTGTCTTTCCTCTGGGTCCGGGGCGAAAACTGGGCCGCTTCGGCCCATGCTGGAGCGAGATACGACTTCTTGGCCAGCCGATCAACGGCTTTTAGCAATACCCAAAACGGCTCGCTCAGCGGCGCGGGGGGCGCGGGACGTAGGGCGGTGGCGTCGCTGTTTTGGCGTCTTCGGGCCAGGGGTGGCGAGGGTATTTACGCATGAGCTCGCGGCGCACTGCGGCATAGTGACGGTCCCAGAAGCCGAGCAAGTCGCTCGTGACCTGCTGAGCGCGACCGTTCGGAGCGAGCAGGTGGAGCGTGAGCGGTACCTTGCCGCGACAGATGCGGGGCGTCTCGCGCATGCCGAAAAAGTCCTGCAAGCGTGATTCGAGCCAGGGCGGCTTACCGGGCTCGTAGTGGATCTCGGCGCGACGACCGCCCGGCAGCTGAAATGCTTTCGGAGTTTCGGTCGCGAGCAGCCTTTGGACGGGCGCGCCGAGCGACTGCTCCAGCTCTTGTGCCGGATCGAGCTCGCGCAGCTCGGCGAAGCTGACGTGGCCCTCACAGAGCCGACGCGCCCCTTCGGCACCCAGCTCTGCCTGGAGCTCGGGCAGCTCGAGCTCGGGGAAGTGCTCGCGCAGGAGCGAGACGCGCGCGACCAGGCTCGCCCAGCCTTCGCTCGCCAGCGCCGCGAACAGGCCGCGCGAGCGCGCGGCGTCGAATAGTAGCTGCGACGCTTCGCTCGAAGGTGCCGCCGGGCTGCGGGTTTCGTCGAGCAGCACGGCGCCGTAGGCCATGCCCTCGCGCCGCTCTACGCGCTCGCTGTCGGGGTTGAAAGCGAGCTCGTCTTGCATGCCGATGTGGTCGCCGAAATCGGAGAGCAGCCAATCGGCTTCGATACACGTGGCGAGGCGCACCTCTACTTGTGGGCGTCCGCTCCAAGATCGTTCTTCGGCCGAGACCGCCACGAGCAGCTCGCCTTCGTGCACCACGCTGGTCTCGCTCAGCTTGGCGGAGCCGCCCTCCGCGAATACTACGTCGGCGTGACCGGCGCGGCGCCGCTTGGCGACGCGATCCGGAAAGCCGCTCAGCAAGGCACGGCGCGTTGCTGCGTCGAGCGCGTCGGGATCCTCGGGGCGCGGGGAGCGCTGTTTCGTCCCGGCCAGCAGCTTGCGGCGCGTCGTTTCGACCGACTGCACGGTGCGCACGTCGAGGCCGGCGCGGCGCACGCCGTCGACGCGAAAGTTCACGGCCTCTGCTTCGGCGAAGCGCGCCATCAACTCCAGCACGTCGCACGGGCCGCTCACTCCGAGCTCCTTTTTGCGACCGGGGCCGAGCTGCAGGCGCGCGTCGCTGCGAATGTCGCGCTCCGAGAGCAGGGCGGCGGCTAGGCAGGCTGCAGTGCGGATCCCGAGCGCTTCGCCGCGCGTCACGATGCGACCCAGC
>JBEHXA010000856.1:0-2588 GCA_048498935.1 Myxococcota bacterium | reverse complement strand
CAACCGCGCTGGCGGTCACGACAACATCAACGTGATCGTCGCGGTGTTCGAAGGCAACCTGGCCGAGCCCGGCCCTCAAGACGACACCCTGGCGTACCAAAAGTACGCGCTGCCCGAGGCGCCGGCGGAGTCGACGGTCCGCGCCCCGAGCGTGCACCCGGCCGACGTCTACACCCCTCCTCCCAGCCAAGAAGCGCAGCGCGAGTCGCGACGGCTGCGCGTGGGCCACACGATGGTCGGCATGACCAGCCCGCTCGCAGGAACGCCCGTAGCGGCGGCCGGCGGGCGCGCCTCCGGAGCGCCTCCCAACTTCAGCATGGAGGATGACCCGGTCTCCATCCCCACCACCGGCCTGCCCCCGTCACTCGTGGGCATGATGGTGCTCGGCGCCATGCTGTTCGTCGCCATCGCGGGCTTCTTGCTGCTCCGCTAGCGCGATCCCGACGGCGCCGAGCCATGACCTTCGCCCCCGCGGGCAGACTGACCTTCCGGCGACTCTTCCCGCGAGCGTTACGCCTGCTGCTCACCCTCGGGGCAGTCGTTCTGGTGGGCTTCTACGGAGCGGCCGGAGCGGCGAAGCGCGCGGGCGCCCCGTGGCCGTACCGCGAGCTGCCGCTATTTCTGAACCTCGCGCCCCAAGATGTGCGCGACAAGGCGCTCGCGGCGATGCGCGACGCCGCCGAGCCGGACGAGGCCCGCGCCGAGCGAGCGCGCCTCGAGCTGTTTCGCCTGGGGGGAGCGGCGCTGCCCCACGTGCTGCCTCGCCTCGACAGCTTGGAGCCGACCGCGCGCGGTCGCGTCGCGCTGGCGCTCGGCCCAGTGGCGTTGCGGATGCGCGTGGCGAGCCCCGAGGATGTGGCTACGTCGGAGCGCGCGCTGCTGTTCTTCTCGCGTTTTTGGCAAGATCGCTCGATCGAGTTTCGCATCACGACCGTGCGCCGCGCCGTGGCCCGCCTCGCCGAGCGCTCGCTGACGTTGCGACTCGAAGACGTCATCCACGCCGACACCTACGCGCTCGAGCCCCTCGTGAGCGCACTCGGCGAAGTGCGCGGGCCGGAGGACGTGGCGCGCTGGCAGAGGCTGCAGCCGGTGCTCCGGCACATCACGGGGCGTGGCGACTCGCTGCCCAGCAACCCGTCCGCGGCCGACGCAGCCCAGGACGTCGAGCGCTGGCGGCGGCTCTGGCTCGAGCAAGGCGCTGATTACGCGGTCCTCGAAGGCCCTCGGCGCGTCGCAGCGCTGGTGACCGAAACCCAGTTCGGAAAGTGGTGTGCGCAGGCTTTCTGGTGGCGTCTCGACCGAGCCGAAGACGGCACGCGCGTAACGGACCGCGTGCTCAGCGCGGCTCCCAGCAGCGCGCTGCACGTGCTGGTGCTCCTGCTCGGGGCAGTCGCGATCGCGGCGGGCAGCAGCTTGAGCGGCGGCGCCGCAGGGCTGCGCGAGCGGGCCCTCGAGCGAGTGGCCCTCACGTCGGCGTCGCTCGTCGCTTCCTACCCAGTGGTGCTCACGCTGGCGCTGGCGTTCGAGCTTTTGACCAAGCGCCCCGGAGTGCTCGAGCTCTGCGCGGTCAGCTTGCAGCGCGGCGACGTCAACTTGGTGATGGGTGCGCTGCTCGGCATCACGCTGCTCTCCGAGCTGCTGGTCACGCTGCCCACTCGACTGGCAGGCGCCGCGCCGCGCGTCCGCATGGAGGACGATTGAGCGGCCCCTCGCCCGAAGCCGAGCTGCGGCGCGCGCGCGTCATCGCTGTCAGCTGGGGCCTGGCCGGGCTGGTCGGGCTCGTGGCGCCTGGTGTGCCACCCTTGCTGCGCGCCGTCGGCAGCGACCTGCTCACGCTGCTCGTGGTGATGGCGATCGCCCTGCTCATCGGCGTGCCCCTGGGTGCGCTCGCGGGGAGCGGACCACGCTGGGTCGACGCCGGGCTCGGCTTCACGACCGACTGGATCGCCGCCATCCCGGGAGTGCTGCTGGTCGCGTTCGTGCGACCAGCAGGGGTGACGCTCGTCGGCAGCTTGATGTTGCTCGGTGCGCTGCGCTCGCTCGAGGTCGGGTGGGTGGTACGGAGCGCCCTGCTGCGCGCCGCCGAGCTGGACCCGACCTGGGCCGCTCGGAGCCTCGGCTACATGCCGCTCGCCGTCTTCCTACGCCGGCGACTGCCGGCAGCCGCCACCCCCACGCTGGCTCACCTCGCCTTCACGCCGGCCTGGACCTTCCTACTCGACAGCGTCGCGAGCGCAGCCGGCCTGGGCCCGGCCAGCTCGCCGCGCAGCCTGGGCGCCCTTTTCGTGAGTTCGAGCACGCCGCCGCTCCACGCCGCGGCGGCACTTCTGGCCGTGGTGCTGCTCACTTGGGCGCTTCATCGGCTGGGCGGGCACTACGGCTTGCGGCTCGCCGGGAAATGACAATATTAGCGCCCTGCATGTCCTCCCTTCCGGTCGTCACAGAGCGCACTTTCGAGCAAGAAGTGCTGATGAGCGAGCTGCCAGTGCTGCTCGAGTTTTAGTCTAGGATTTGAACCGATCACAAGGTGGTCACTAAGGTCAGGCCTCGAACCTCCGCGCAGTCGATCATCCAGCCCGGATGGCAGT
>JBEHXA010000855.1:0-2588 GCA_048498935.1 Myxococcota bacterium | reverse complement strand
GGCCGTGATGGGCAAGCCGATCGAAGTGCAGGAGGTGCCCGCCGAGGCGCGGGGACTGCAGGCGGACCGCGCCGATGCGTCGGACCTGCGCTATCCGCTTACGCTCGACACGACCCGCATCCGCAAGGAGCTGGGATTTACTGAAATCGTCCCGGAACGCGAGGCACTGCTGGCAACAATCGCGGCGGAGCGTGGCGCGAAGTAAACCGGTTGACTCTGCTTCTCTGCCCGAATTTAGTGTCACTAAAGTTTCACGGGGCAGGGCGTGCAGCTCGAGTGGGCGCGAACGGTTGACGTTGAGGTGGGCGAGGGCGACGACGCCCTCGGTGCCCGTTTGCGCGCCCGCCGCAAGGCGCTCGGCAAGACCATGCAGCAGGTCGCCGACGAGGCCGGCCTCACCATCGGCTTCATTTCGCAGATCGAGCGCGGGATCTCGAAGCCATCGCTGAGCTCGCTCTACAATCTCGCCAAGGCGCTCGACGCTTCGGTCGATATGTTCGTGACCCAGTCACCGGCGGGCAAGCACAGCGTCGTGACCCATGCAGGCAAGCGCCCCCTGTTCGAAGCCGGTCGCGGCAACACGCGCTTCTACGAGTTCCTCGAGCGCGGCTTTCCGGAGGCGAAGCTCAATGCGTGCCTCACGCATGTGCTGCCGGGGCACGCCTCCGAGATGATGAGCCACGATGGCGAAGACTTCATCTATCTCGTCGCCGGCACGATGCTCTACGAGGTCGACGGCGTGACTTACGAGCTCAACGCCGGCGACACGCTGCATTTCGATGCGCTGAAGCCGCACCGTCGCACCAACATCGGCGCGGACACGGCGATCGAGCTGTGGGTCGGCACCATGAAGCTTTTCGCCGAATGAACCCGCTCGACCCCAAGACCGCCGAGATGCTGACGACCGCGCTGGCCGAGGGGCGCGATGCCGTGGTCACCGCGCTGAACCCGCTGCTGCTGGCGCTGCCCGGGGTGCGGACCGTCACCTATCTCGCCATCGATCTCGGCAAGAAGGAAACACGCCGCATCGGCACGTCGATGGGCGAAGGCTTTCCCGCCGGCGCCGCGGAGGGCATTCCCGAGGCGTGGTTCCAGGGCATCTGCGTCGAGCAGCGCGCGCTGATCGGCGACACGCCGGAGCAGATGGCGGAGTTCCTGCCGGAGACGCCCGAGCTGGTGGCCGCCGGTTACGGTTCGACCCTCTGCATGCCCATCGTCATCGGTGGCGTCAGCCGCGGTACGGTGAACCTGCTCGGCGATGCCGGCATCTTTACGCCATCGCTGCTGGCGCGGCTCGACGCGCTCCTGCCGCTGGTCGCGCTGCTCTTCACCTTCGGGGAGGCGCGCGACCCGTGAGTTTTCTGCCAACCGGCCGCATGAGCCGGACCATTCATGCAATCAACAGGGAGACTGCCATGCGCATGTTCAAAGCGCTCGCAGGTGTGGCCCTCGGCGTGGCGCTGTTCACGTCGAGTCCATACGCCGCGACGCCGAAAGACACGCTCGTCATCGCCGATGCGATCGACGACGTGATCACGCTCGATCCGGGTGAAGTGAGCGAAGTCGCCGGTGTGCTGGTGAGCCAGCAGCTGTACCAGCCGCTCGTGACGTTCGACATCAACGATCCGACCAAGATCATCCCGGTGCTGGCCAAGAGCTGGACCGTGTCGCCGGACGGCAAGACCTTCACCTTCAAGATGAACCGCGACGCGAAGTTCTCGTCGGGCAATCCGGTGACGGCCTATGACGCGGAGTTCTCGCTGCAGCGCCCGGTGCTGCTCAACACCCGCATCTCGTTCATCCTGACGCAGTTCGGCCTGACCAAGGACAACGTCAAGGAGAACATCAAGGCGCTCGACGACGACACGCTGCAGTTCACCGTCGACCAGCAATACGCCCCGAGCTTCGTGCTCTATGTGCTCTCGTCGTACACGGGCGGCATCGTCGACTCAAAGACGGTCAAGGCGCATGACGTCAACGGCGACCTCGGCAACGCATGGCTGAAGACGGCGAATTCGGCCGGCTCCGGCCCCTATGTGCTGACCAAGTGGGAGCCGAAGCAGTCGATCCTTTTGAGCCGCAACCCCAACTTCTGGCAGACGCCTCCGGGCGTGTCGAAGCTGTTCATCCAGCAGATGCCGGAGAGCGCGACAGAACGCCTGGCACTCGAGAAGGGTGACATCGACGTTGCCAACAAGCTCGGTCCCGATGACTTCGACGCCATCAAGGACAACAAGGACATCTCGGTCCAGCAGGGCAACGATACGACGATCTACTACTTCGGCCTGAACCTCAGGAACGAGAACCTCAAGAACCCCAAGGTCGTCGAGGCCATCAAGTATCTCGTCGACTACCAGGGCATTGCCGATACCATCGGCAAGGGCAACGTGAAGGTGCACCAGACGATGATCCCGGACGGGTTCCTCGGCGGCGGCATCGACTACACGCCCTACAAGCTCGACATCGACAAGGCCAAGCAGCTGCTGGCGGAGTCCGGCGTCAAGCTGCCGTTCACGCTCGACACGGTGGTGTGGAACGTGCCGCCCTATCCCGACTACGCGCAGGCCGTGCAGTCGACGATGGCGCAG
>JBEHXA010000854.1:0-2596 GCA_048498935.1 Myxococcota bacterium | reverse complement strand
GTCGCGGATTCAGTTGCTCCGGGCGGGCTACCCGAAGGCGAAGGCGAGCGCGTACGCGGCAGCAACCGAGATGGGCGGAATCGAGTTCCTGCGCGATGGGGGCATCCCGATTCAGGGGCGGCTCGCTAAGATCGACAAGTTCAGCCGTGCAATTCCAGTCGCCGCGGCTTGGAACACCGGGCGCATCTTCTTGCCGCGTCGAGCCCCATGGCTTGAAGCGTTCGTTTCCGAGGTGTGCGGCTTCACCGGCGTGAAGGATCGCCACGATGACCAAGTGGACGCGCTGGCCGCGGCGTACGACGCGCTCGCCCGCGTGCAGACGTCGACTTATCAGCCGCCTGTGACGCTGGAGGCCGCTCCGTTTTTCGGACCACAGGTGTCGATGTTCGACGGTGAGAGCCCGCACAGCCTCAAGGGTGACAGCGCGGAGCTTGCCGACTGGTTGCGAAGGAGCGGTCAACTATGAACGCAGCTGGACTCATGCTCGGTGCCGTTCTCGCGCAGCCAAAGTACCGGGACAACGGCGCGCTCATCGTATCCGCCATCATCGGCCCGCCAGAGTGGACCGGCGACGGTAGCGACGAGGAGGGGCTCTTCGACTTTGCACCGGACGGCATGAACTCGTGGGCGCCATTCATCGGTCGCTTGCAGCAACAGAACTGAAAGGAAACAACAGGAAATGGAACAAGAAAACGAGCATGAGCACGCGGAGGAGCTGCTCACACTGGCGGACCATCAGGCGCAGCTCGCGGCTGCCGTCGAGCCGCTCACAATGCAACTCGGCCAAGCCGAGGCACTGATCGAGTCCGGCTCGGTTACGATCGGCATTCTTCAAACGGGTCTGGAGCTCGCGCAAGCCGAGCGCGCCGAGGCGCAGGCCAAAGTGACTGCGCTGACCGAACAGCTTCGCTTGCGGGACGAGCAGGCGAACAACGAGCGCGTCGAAGAGGCGTTTCAAACGTATCGCGTCGCGCAGCGCTTGACCGATGCACACCGCGTCCCGATGAAGTTGACGCTGCTAGGGGATCGCGCGGCGTTCGAGCGGCTCTATCCGCGAGTGCGGCCGGACCGCAAGCACTTGCTGCAACACGTGTCCAAAGATTCGACCGGCCTGCCTCACGGCATGACCGAGGTGCCCGACGTGGGGCCGCTCTGCAAGAAGATCCAGGCCGAAAACCCGAACATGAGTTACGACGACGCCTTCACGCTCGCGCTCGAGAAGCGGGCGCAGCTGCTCGTCGGGGGCGGGTTCTGATGTCAGCGCGCATCTTGCTCGACCGAGTCGAGATCGACGCGGACAGCATTCAGCTCACGGATGGCAAGCCCAAGCAGGTCTGGATCCAAATCGCGAGGCCGGGGCACTTCAAAGGTCACTCCGCGGGTCCCTTCACGCTCGATGCGAAGGTGTTCTCCGAGATCATTCGCAACTTTCGCGCGACCACGAACCGCCGGGTTGCGATCGACTTCGAGCACGCAAGCGAACAAGACTCGGCGCGGGGCGCGATCCCGTTCGGCGGCGCGCCGGCGCAAGGCTGGATCGTGGACCTCCAGGAGCGGGGAGATGGTCTGTACGGCCTCGTTGAATGGTTGCCGCTGGCCGCTCAGTACATCAAGGCGGGGCAGTACAAGTTCTTCTCGCCTGCCATCCGATTCAACTCGAAGGATCGCGTCACCGGCAAAAACATCGGAGCGACGCTCACGTCGGGAGCTCTGACGAATCGCCCGTACCTCGATGCCATGAAGCCGCTTGCGGCTCGTGACCACGAAACTCAACCCGCTCCGGCGGAAAGGACAACCACCATGACGACTACTGCAACCGCACATGATCCGAAGTTGCTCGAACGAGCGAAAGCGCACCAACGCGCGGGCATGTCGTTCGACGAGGCCTTCTCGACAGCCTTGAGTGAGCGCGCGGCCCAACGTCACGGCGCTCCGACTCGGCTGTTGACCTTCGACGAGCGCGTTCGCGCCAATCAGCGGACCGGACTCTCTTATGACGAGAGCTGGGCGCTCGTTTGGAAAGAGACCAACGGCCATCGCCCCACGTTGGTCGAACGTACCAAGCAGCTGCAGCTTAGCGGCCTGAGCTATGACGAGAGCTTCTCGAAGGCACTGGCTGAAGAGGGCGAACACAACCGCAACTGGTCTGCGCCGGCGTCCTACCCGACCCCCGCGGAGATCACGGCGCCTGCAAAGCGCGCCGAGGCGGCTACTGCGAAAACGGGCAACCAGCTCGACGAGCTGGTGATGGCTGGCCTCGTGCGGTACGCACGGTCGCAAGCTCAGTACCGCGGCTTTCGTCCCGCGGCGCCGAATAACCCGCCAAGCTTCGGCGAACAGCAAGAGATCGCCAATCGCTACGGCGCCGACCTTTCAATCACCGAGGAGGAGGCAATCGCGCGTGCGTCTGCCGAGCTCACTCAGCGCAACGAGGCGTTCCAACAACGCGCCCGCGAAGCCAGTGCCAAATCGATGGGACGGCCGATCGCGTGATGACTTGCGGCGCTTGCTGCGTGCCTTCTGCAGGCGCCGGGGGGTGTCGCGGGCCAGTATTTCCTTCCTGGCCCGACCCCGAAGCCGCGGGGCTCACTCTGCT
>JBEHXA010000853.1:0-2618 GCA_048498935.1 Myxococcota bacterium | reverse complement strand
GTGGCCGTGGTCTGCAGCGAGGCCTGCAAGCTTGTCTGCAAGGCAAGAATCTGAGCCGCGACCTGCTCCTGCGGCACGGTCGTGATTTGCTGCAGCATGTCCTGCAAGGTAGCCTCGGTCTGCTGATGGCGGTCCTTGGCGTTGTTGATCGTCGTCTGCGCGCCGGCGAGCTGGGTCTGGATGTCCGATATCTGCTGCGTGCCGGGCTGGCCGGAGAGCGATGTTCCAAGCCGCTGCGTCAGCGCCTGGTAGCGCGCGGCGGAATTCGGGTCGCTCGCCGAGAACGTCATTGAGGCATACACCGCGACGTTCGCGATCGCGGAGCGAAGGCCCTGCTCGTTGGCACGCACACCATAGGAGACGGTGATCGACGGATCGATGCGAGCGACCGCGGTCGAGCGCGCCGGATCGGTGCCGTCGTCTCCCGTGTACCAGCTCACCGTGTTGGCCGAAGTGCCGTTGACGAGCGCCGTTGCCGTCGCGAACGGCGGCCCCGCGACCCGCTGCGGCGGGTGGGTGGCGTCGGTGTTGAAAAAATCGTTGGACGCGGCGACCGCGGAGGCGGCCGACAACGAGGTGCTCGCAAGCGTGCTGACGGAACTCGTCAGCGTTGCCTGGAGATTCGCCGCTGTCGCCGCCGGCGTCGCCCCGATCGTGAATTCGTTCGGCCCCGGCGGCGGCGAGGTCGTCGCCGTCAGCGTCAGGTCCTGGGTCGTTCCGTCGGGAAGATTGAACGTGAACTTGATCGTGTCGCCGGCGTTCGGGTTGGTCGCGCCGAGCGCGACCGAGATGCCGGCAGGCGATCCCGTCGGACCGGTCACCGTCGCGCCCGTCAGGTTCGAGGTCACGCTGGCGAGCTTGAAGCCGAACGGCGAACCGGCGACGTCCTCAGAGATCGAGACGTTGCTGCCGGAAGCCGCAGGGATCACAAGCCGCCCGAGTCCATCCGCTCCTAAATCGGCCTGGTTGCGCTCGGACAGTATCTGCTTGAAGCCCGCCTGCGTGCCGTTGCCGTTGAGGATGTGATCCGTCGTGTCGGTCGCGGGCTGGTCCGTCGCGCGCCCGGAGAAGAGATAGCTGGTACCGGCCTGGGTGTTGAGGAGGCCAAGCATCTCGTCGAGCGAACCCCCCGCCGAGCTCTGTCCCGTTGTTTGTCCGTTGGCGTCGAAACTCGTGTCCATGGACGAACTCATGGAACTTGCGACGGTCTGGGCGATGCTCGACACCTGCCCGAGCGCGGTCTGTGCCAGGTTGAGCTTCAGGCCGACATTGGTGATGCTGTCGTCATAGCTCGTGAGCGCGGAAATCTGTGCGTTAAGCGCAACGGTCAGCCCGCTTCCGCTGCCAAGCCCGGCGTAGTTCTGGGATTTCATGCCCGTACCGAGCTGCGTCTGCAGGTCGTCGAGCTTGCTGCGCATATCGACGAGCGACTGCACAAGCGCTGAAGTGCCGGAATTCACGCCAGTGATCGCCATGGCTAGCTTACCGATTGCAGGAGTTGGGTCATGAGCGTGTTGATGGTCGTCATCACGCGGGCGTTGGCGCTGTAGGCTGTCTGCAACGAGAGCAGGTTCGCCATCTCGGTGTCGATGTTGACTCCCGATGAATCGTTGAGGCGCTGTTGCAGCGAATTCACGACCACGTCCTGACCTTGCTTCAGGTTGTCCGCCGCCGTCGCCGCATTGCCCTGCTGGGCGATGACCTGTTGCAGATAGTTCGACAGCGTGCCGCTGAACGGCGAAGCGGCCGAACCGATGCCGCTGCTGGGGGAATACGCCAAGCTTGCGCCGGTGAGCTGGCTGTAGAGGAAATTTGGTCGCGTCGGGTCGCCCGAATCCGTCAGCGGCGAGGTCTGGTAGACGATAAGCCGGCTCGGGTCGGCAAGAACGGCGCTGTTGACGACGATCCGGCCGGCAAGGCCGACGCTCTGCGAGCCGGCCGCAGTGATCGTGCCCGTATAAAGATTGCTCCCGTCGAGGAAGAACGGAAGCTGGGCGCTGCCCCCGGTCAAGGAGGGCGTCGTTGCGGTCGCCGACAGCGCGCCGATGTCCACCTTGTTCGTTGCGCCGTCATCGAGCACGCGGAGGGTCGTGCCGGACGTATTGGCGAACTGAAGGCCGGTGCCGCCCAGCGCCGCGTTGAGCTTGGCCGCGACCGCCGCAACGCCCTGCGAGAAATCGACACCGATGACCTGGTTGTTGGGATCGCCCGAAGCCGGCAGCGGCAGCGCTTTGGGGTCGTCCACGCGCGCGACGGTGATCGATTTCTGCTGGCCGGTGGCGTTGTCGGTGTAGCTGATCTTGACCTGGTTGCCGGGCAACAGATTGCCGACGTCGACGCTGAAGCCGTTTTGCGCGCCCAATGTCACGGCGGTTCCGGCGGTCGTCTGGTCGGAGAGCGCGCTCGACATCGCGGCCGCCATCTGGTCGAGCTGCGCCTGCGCCTGCGGCAGCACCTGGTCGCGCATCTCGAGATACGCGGCGATCTGGCCCGACCGGGTCGCCTTGCTCGCGACCAAGTCGATGGAGCCGCCGTTCGGCACGGTCAAGGTGATCGTTCCAAAGTTTGGACGCCGAGCGCCTGCAATTCCTCGGTCGCCTGCACGACGTGGGCTCGGG
>JBEHXA010000852.1:0-2620 GCA_048498935.1 Myxococcota bacterium | reverse complement strand
CGTGGGTCTCGTTCAAGCTCACGTCGTCGACGACCTTGCGCTTCTCGTAGTCGAGGCCCCGAAGGAAGGTGCGCGCCCCGAGCAGGCGCCGCAAGCCGCGGTCAGAAAGGGTCGAAAGTGCGTCTGCGAGTGATGACAACGTGGCCTCTTGTGCGAATAACAGTGCGGCTTCAGCCGAACAGGAAAGGAAGAGAGAGCGTGCTGAGTGCGATGGTGCCGATCAGCGCCTCGACACCCGTGGCAGCGGCGATACCGAGCAAGTCACCGAAGCTGGAGAGCGCGGCACCGGTGCTGCCCGCGTTCGCTTCGGAGCCTCGTGACCGCTGGCGAGCTTCGCGCAGGGCGGCTCGGGTGGCGCGGCTCGATAACACGAAAACCAGGCCGGAAAGGACCGCCGAGCAGGCGAAGCCGAGCAGCGCGGAGCGCGGCAGAACGTTGCCGAGCAGCGCCGAAAGCGCGCCCAGGACGAACGGAGCGAGCAGCGCGGCGCTCGGTAGCCAGAGCGAGCTCTCGCTCGAGCTGGCCAGTGCCGAATCGACGCAGGCCTTGTAGCTGGGCGTGAAGTCCGGCGCGGGCGGCGTGCCGGCTCGGGCCGTGGCGCCGCGGAGCTGCCGACGCACTTCGTCGCCTACGACGCGCGCGCCGAGCAGCGCCCCGCGCGCCGAGCGTGCTGCGAACAGCAGGACCAACGTGATTCCGGCGAGCGCCGCTGACAAGGGAGGTCCGAGCGGAGCAGGCGAGGCTGACGGCGCGCCGTCGGCGAGCGCGAATAGGCCGAGCAGCAAGCTCGCTGCGAGCGCGAGCGATGCGTGCGCTCCCGCCGCGCCGCCTCCGATGCTGCTCACTTCGTCGAGGCGCAGGTTGCCGCGCCGCTGCTCGCCGAGCTGCGCGAGCGCAGCCACCGTCTGCGCGGCGTCGGCGAGCAGGCCCAGGCCATTCACCGCGAGCGATAGCGGCAGCGTCGCGACCAAGCCGGCCACGAAAGCGACCAGGAGCGTCGGTGCCGTGGGGCTGGCGCCTCCGAGCGCGGCGCCTCGTAGACCTTCGAGCAACCAGAGCCCCAGCGCAGGTAGCAGGAGCGCGGGCAGCAAGCTGCTGAGCCCCGAGCCCGCGCCCAGCGCGATGGCCGCGCCTTCGCTCATGGTCCGAGCCTCCGCGGTCTCGCGCGCGGGACCAGCGCCGCGACGCAGCGGCAGCCACGCCAGGCGGCTCACGCTCGAAGCGACGACGAGCCCAGCCGCGCAGGCGATGAGCAGCGACGCCGTGCCCTCGAGCCGCAGCCAGTATAGGCCTGCTGCGGCCCCGAAGACCGAGACTGCAAGCGCGGTGAGCTGGCCACGCCAGAGCGCGCTCTCCGCACTCTCGTGCTCTTCTGCGCGCGCAGCGAACACGCCGCACATCGAGCCGATGACGCCGAACGCGCGCACGACCAGTAGCAAGAGCAGCAAACGGAACGCGCCAGGGTGCGACGCTCCCGCGCCGCCGAGCGACAGCACCGCAGCGCCCACGCTCGCTCCGAGCCCCGCGACGTACCCGACGAGCGCGCGAGGCAAGAGCCCTCCTACTTGCGCGCCGATGAGCTCGGCCAGCGTAGCTGGGTTACGCGGATCTAGCGCGGGCAAGGCTGATTCACGCTCGAGCGTTTGACCACCGCCGACGAGAGCTGCGGCGGCGAGCGCGCCACCCTCGCGTGCTAGAGCGAGGGCGCTCACCGCGGCTCCGAGCGCGAAGGCGGGCAACAAGCGCACGACTTCGCGGACGAGATCGATGCTGCCCGCGCTTTGCGCGAAGCCACCGCGCACGGCATAGAGCAGGCAAAACGACGCGCCCAGGCCCAGTAGGCCAAGCCCCTCACCGAACACGGCGGCAGCGCCGGAGGCGCGGAGCAAAGGACGCAGCGCCAGGGCGCTCCCACGAGCGGCGGCCGATGCAGCGGCCGAACAGGCGCGCACGCCGAAGCCGAGCACCAGCCGCGCGTGCAAGAACGCGCTCAGCGCGCCCGCGAACAGCGCGACGCCGCAGAACGCGGCACGCCCCGCGGGCGAAACCGCTCCGCCGGGGGCGCTCAACAGTAACGAACCGGTGACGAGCGCGAGGGCAGGGACCACGAGCAGCACGAGCGTCCGCTTGCCGCTGCGCCAGAGCACTGCCTGACATGCCCGGTCGACCGCTCCTTCGATGCGCTTGACCGTCGGAGCGACGACGCCGCGTCGCAGCTCGAGACGTCCGAGCGCAAACGCCGCCACGAGGCCGATCAGGCCTAGAGTGAGCAGGAGCGCGAGCTGAGTCACGATGGGTTCTCGATCCCGAACCATTGACCCAAGCGACGAAGCGCCAACCTCTTTGCGCACCCACGCCGCAGGGGCGTCTCACGAGTCCTAGCGCCGCGGACGCCTCCGCTGCTGAACGCCCTTCCGCTCTACTCAGGGACTTCGTGGGTGGACCGCGCTTGCTGCCGCAGGTCTCGCCCCACCATCACTGGCTTCGCGGAGCAGCGCCCGGCAGGAAGACCACCGGTGGCTCTCGGCACTCCCGCAGGAGTTAGCCTCAATGAGACGCCCGCTTCGTAGGCCAGTGCGCGGCGAGCATCGCGCGCACTGGCCCGCCGACCAGGCCCTAT
>JBEHXA010000851.1:0-2620 GCA_048498935.1 Myxococcota bacterium | reverse complement strand
TTACCGGCAAGGGACTTCCACCCTCTGGAAAAGCGCAGCGAGCATCGGTCGAGCCGCCCCCTTGCGGGGTCAGTCCTTCCTTTGCGTCACGACGCACCACGGTGCCGAGTATAGCAAGCGCCCGAGCGGTCGCGCCACGCGACGACCGCTCCGCCGCATTCGACTCATTCGGCTGCGATGGCGTCGCCCGGCGTGAGCGCGGCGACCTGCTTGGCCTGCACCTTGCCGAACCGAATCGCCGCTGCCAGGCCAGCCGCAACCAGGACGGCGCAACCGAGCCAGAGCAAGCCCCCCTGCGTGCTGCTGGCCTTGTTGCGGAACAAGAGCCCGGCCAGCACGGCGCCCACGTTGCCGCCCGCGCCGACGATGCCGGCAACCGCGCCCACCCCGTCCGGCTTGATGAACGGCACCACCGAGTACGTCGCGCCGGCTGCAACGTGAACGAAGAGCCCGAACGTGACCAGCGCGATGGCAGCAGGAACCACGCTATCCATGCGCGCGAACACCACCAAGCCCAGACCTTCGGCGAGCAACATGGCGGTCAGAAAGCGACCGCGACCGTCGAGCCCGAAGCGCCGACCGGCGCGATCCCCCAAGTAGCCTCCGAGCGAGCGCGCAAACAGCGCAAGCACACCGAAGCTGCCGGCCAGCATGCCCGCTTGCTCGAGGCTCAGCTGAAAGCGATCGTGGAAGTAGCTGGCCGCGATGTTGTGAATCGTGAGCTCGACGCCGAAGCACGCGCCGTAGCCGATGAACAGCGCCCACACGCGCGGGTCGCGCGCAGCCTCGAGCAGCGAGCCTTTCGACTTGCCGGTGCTGGCCTTGGCGTCTTTACCCTCCGGCGAATCCTGCGTGAAGCGCAGGTAAAGGACCGACATGACCAGCATCAAGCTGCCGGGCAAGATCATCGCGTAACGCCAGGCACCGGCCTGAGCCACACCGAGCGTGACCAAGAGCGCGACGACCAGCGGCATCACCATCTGCGTCACGCCGCCGCCAAGGTTGCCCCAGCCGGCGGTGGTGGCGTTGGCGGTGCCGACCACGTTCGGCGCGAACATGGCCGACGTGTGATATTGCGTGATCACGAACGACGCGCCGACCAGACCGATCAGCAGCCGGCAGATCAAGAACGACGTGTAGTCGTGCACCAAGCCGACGCCCATGATCGGCAGGGCACCGAGCGCGAGCAAGCCAGCGTAAACGCGGCGCGGGCCGTACTTGTCACACAGGTGACCGACCAAGAGCCGCGCGAAGATGGTCCCGGCCACCGACGCGATCACGCTGTCGGCGACTTGAGCCGGAGTGAGGTGCAAGTCGGCGCGCACCAGCGGCATCAGCGGAGCGAGCCCAAACCAGCCGAAAAAGCACAGGAAGAACGCGACCCACGTCATGTGGAAAGCGCGCATCGACGGCGTGCTGAAGCTGAAGAGACTGATCTTGGTAGCTTTCATGGCGTTCATTCCGCAGCAGTGACGGTCTCGTCGTGATGCTCGCAGCGAGCTTTCAGCGGCATCAGCTTCTCGATTTCCATTTCACTCGGCAGCTCCAGGTACACGTCGTCACCGTCGACCTTGACCGGGAAGGTGCGCACCCGAAGCTGATCACCGCTCAGGCATTCGCCGGTCTTGAGCGAGAACGTCTTCTTGTGTTGCGGGCAGGCGACCTTGGGAATGCCCTGCTGGTCGCCGATCAGGCCGCGCGCCAGCACCATGTCCTGCATGTGCGGGCACTGGTTTTGGCAGGCGTACCATTCGCCGCGCGACGCGAAGTTGTAGAGCGCGAGCTGCGCTTGACCGTAGCGGATGGCGATACCGCCCTCCGCGGGCACGTCGCTCACCTTCGCGACCTTGACCCAAGCGGTGTGGATCAGCGGCAGGTGCTTGCGGTCGCGGATCGGCAAGGCGACCGGCGCCTTGTCCCAATCGCGCGGGCGCTTTTGGCCGCGCTCGTCGATCAGCTCGATGGTGTCGTCGGCGTCGGCCGTGTTGCCGAAATGCCGGAATTTTGCGCGACGCTCCGGATCCTTGATGGTCTCGGCCCACTCGCAGCGGTAGGTGTCGACCAGGTACTGCATCTCGCGCTCCAGCTCCTCGCAGATGCCGAGCTTGTCGTCGATGATGACGTCACGCAGTTGTTGGATGCCGCCGTCCATCTTGTCGAGCCAGGTCGAGGTGCGGGTGAGACGATCGGCCGTGCGGATGTAGAACATCAAGAAGCGGTCGATGTACTTGAGCGCTTGCTCCTCGGTCAGGTCCGAGGCGAACAGGTCGGCGTGGCGCGGCTTGATACCGCCGTTGCCGCACACGTACAGGTTCCAGCCCTTCTCGGTGGCGATCAGACCGAAGTCTTTGCTCTGCGCCTCGGCGCATTCGCGCGTGCAGCCGCTGACCGCGCTCTTCAGCTTGTGCGGCGCGCGGATGCCCTTGTAACGCTCCTCGACGCGGATCGCGAAGCTCACCGAATCTTGCACGCCGAAGCGGCACCAGGTGCTGCCCACGCAGCTCTTCACGGTGCGGACGGCCTTGCCGTAGGCGTGGCCGCTCTCGAAGCCGGCCGCCACGAGCTCTTCCCAGATCTCGGGCAGCTGTTCGACGCGCGCGCCGAACAGGTCGATGCGCTG
>JBEHXA010000850.1:0-2652 GCA_048498935.1 Myxococcota bacterium | reverse complement strand
CGCTTGTACTTCAGCGAAGCCGAGGTCAAGGCACGGGGCGTTCAGCTGCTCGACTTCGAGGCCGAATTGGTCGCGCGGCTCCCCCATCGCGCCGCGGTGCACTGAGCGCGAGCGCCATGTCCGAGCTGGCGCGCCGAAAGTACCTCGAGCGGTACGCCGAGCCCGAGGCGCGCTTCGCCCTGCAGCTCGGTCACCAGTACAGCGCTACTCTGGCCGTGCCGCTCTACGGTGAAGACGAGAGCTTCCTCGACGGCCTGGCGCCTGCCTGCGCTGCCGCGACGGGCCGCGTGCTGCTGATCGCCGTGGTCAACGCCGCTGACGACGCCTCGCCCGAAGCGACGCGCAAGAACGAGCTGCTGCTCGAGCGCCTGAGCGCGCGGTTGGGGCCGAGGCAGGAGCTCGCCCCGGTGGAAGGCTCGCCGGCAAGCGCGGTGCTCGGGCGTCCCGGCAGCTTCGACTTGCTGCTCATCGACCGCGCCAGCGAGGGCCGACGCTTGCCGGGCGGCGAAGGCGTGGGCTTGGCGCGCCGCATCGGCGCAGACATGGCGCTGGCGCTCCACGCGCGCGGCGGCGTGCTCTGCCCTTGGCTGGCGTGCTCCGATGCCGACGCACAGCTGCCGCTCGACTACTTCGCGAGGCTCGAAGCCGTCCCGGCTCGAGCGGAGGACGGCACGCGGCGCTCGGCGCTGAGCCTTCCGTTTTGGCACGTCGCATCGGGCATCGAAGCGCTCGACTCCGCCACCTTCGGCTACGAGCTCTCGCTCCGCTACTACACGCTCGGGCTCGCTTCGGCCGGCTCGGCCTACGCCTACGAGAGCCTCGGCAGCTCTCTCTGCGCTCAGGTCGACGCCTACGCGGAAGTGCGGGGTTTTCCGCGGCTCAAGGCGGGTGAAGACTTCTACCTCCTCGACAAGCTGGCCAAGGTCGGCAGCGTCCACCGCCCAGCGGCCGAGCCAATCCGGCTGCTGTCGCGAATCTCGGATCGCGTGCCATTCGGAACCGGCGCGCGGGTCGGAGACATCCTGCGCGGCGAAGAGCTGCGCGCCTATCACCCTCGGCTGTTCGAGCTGCTCAGCATCACCCTCAAGGCTTTGCGCCACGCCGTCCGCGCGCGTAGCGCCGAGTCGCTGCTCGAAGCGCTGACGAGCACGCTCGACGCCGGCACCGTCGGCGCCATTTCGAGCGCACTCGACGAGCTCCACACCTTCGACGCGCTGCGCGACATGCTCGGCGCTTCGCCCGACGCGCGCGTCCGCGAACGTCGCCTGCTCACCTGGTTCGACGCGCTCCGCACCCTGCGCTTCCTGCATTTGCTCGAAGTAAAAGCCGGCCTGTCGCGGCTCGAGCCGCTCGCAGCCTTCGAAAGCGCCGCGTTTTGCCCACGCCTGCCTCCGGCCGAAGACCTGAACACCTGGAGAATGGCGTTTGCGAAGGCTGAACAAGCGCTTCCCTCTGACGTAGGCGTGGAGAGCGCGATTTTGGCCGGTGTCAACGCTCCTCACACAAAATCCTGACCAAACGACTCCTGAACAAAAAGAAGCTGTACCCCTAGATATGGGTTGACGGTTGAGCAGCACCCCAATATGTTGCCCCTCTGCTTCGATGCCTGGCCTGATGGTCAGGTACTCGAGGCAACCGAGAGAGCTCGGCAGCAGTCCCGGGCCCTCCCGATCGAGAGTAGTGCGACCATTAGTCCCTTGGTGGCAGGCTAAGTGCCTGTAACCACAGGGCTTTCATTTCCATTAGCGTTTTCGTGCAGCGGGTTTTGCCCGCTCACTCCGTAACTGAAGAACTGAGGCGAGGTAGGTCGGGCTCCCACATGCCTGACTGACTGGACCGACGTGCGTGCAGGCCTCGCGCGTCGGATTCGAGGGAGTACATCATGGTTCAAGCAATCGACGTCGGCGGACCGGTTTCGCAGACTGAAGACGAGGCAATCAGCGCGGGCCGTGAGAGCGGAATCCGCGAGAGCTCGACCGCGGCCGCCACCGCGATGCGCGTCAAGAAGCGCAACGGCGACGCCGAGCCGGTCGACGTCAACAAGATCGTCAAGGCCGTGAGCCGCAGCGCTTCGGGCCTCACCCGCGTCGACTCGATGCGCGTCGCGCTGAAGACGATCGGCGGTCTGTTCGACGGCGCCACTACGCAAGCGCTCGACCAGCTCTCGATCCAGACCGCGGCCAGCCTGATCGCCGAGGAGCCCGAGTACTCGCGCCTGGCGGCTCGCCTGCTCGCCACCTTCATCGACAAGGAAGTTCAGCACCAGGACGTGCACTCCTTCTCGCAGTCGATCGGCCTCGGTCATCGCCTCGGTCTGGTCAACGACCGCGTGCTCGATTTCGTAACCCGCTCGCAGCGCAAATTGAACGACGCGCTCGAGAACGATCGCACGGATCGCTTCGAGTACTTCGGTCTGCGCACGGTCTACGACCGCTACCTGCTGCGCAACCCCAAGACGCGCCAGGTCATCGAGACGCCCCAGCAGTTCTTCCTGCGCGTCGCCTGCGCGCTGTCCGAGACGGTGATGGAGGCGCTCACGCTGTACCGGCTGTTCTCGTCGCTCGAGTACATCCCGAGCTCGCCCACGCTGTTCAACTCGGGCACGCGCCACGAGCAGCTTTCCAGCTGCTTTCTGCTGGATTCTCCCGGCGA
>JBEHXA010000849.1:0-2660 GCA_048498935.1 Myxococcota bacterium | reverse complement strand
AGCAACCAGCTGCCGAGCCGCGCCGAGTAGTCGGTCGCGTTGCTGGCGACGTCGGTGGCGCCGCCGAGCGCTTCGGTGGCGCTACCGCGCTCGAATAGATCGCTGCCCGAGCGCTTGGATACGTCGAGCCCCAGCGCGCGCAGCACCGTGAAGGCCACGTCCGCGGTGCTGGTCGGCAGCGTGACTTCACGCCCGGCCAGCGCGTCACCGGGAAAGCGCACCAGCAGCGGCAAGAGCAAGCGATCTTCGGTGAGCGGAGCGCTCGGATCGAAGGGAATTTCCGGGCCATTTCCCAGCCCGACGTCGGAGGTCACCACCAGCAGCGTGTCGTTCCAGGCGCCGCGGGACTTGAGCGACGCGATCAGCTTGCCCAGCGCGGCGTCTTGCTTGGTGAGCGCCGCATCGTGCAGCGCGCGCAGCCGAATCCAGTCGTCGTCGCCGATACGGCGCGCCACCTTGCGGGATCGCTCGCGGAGCGCGCCGAGCACGATGCCGCCACGACGCGGATCGAGGATACCGCTGTACTCCTGCGGCTTGAGCAAGGCTGTCTCCTCGCGCGTGAGATCCCAAGGAGGGTGGCCGCCGCGCAGCTGCACGACGATCAGGTGCTGCACGGGTCCACCGCTCGCCAGCTCCTGTTCGAGGAAGCCCTGCGCGCGCGAGAGAGGCTCGGACGCCGGCTGATCCACGACCGGCGAAATCGCCTCGAAGGTGTCGAAGCCCGCGCCGAAGCCGAAGGGCGCGAAACTCGTGGGGACGCCGGTGAAAAACGCCGTCCGTCCGCCCGCTTCTTTCAGCGTTTCAGCGACCGTGACCAGCTTGGGGCGCAAGCGATCGCCGGGCAGCTGAATGCCGTGCACGGCGGGCGACGCGCCCGAAAGCAGCGTCGCGAGCGAAGCCGCCGGCACGCCCGACGGCGCGCGATGCGAGCTGAACGCGATCGCGTGCTTGGCCAGATCCCCGAGCACCGGCAAATGCGGCGCGGGGCCCCACGGCGGGAGCCGACCGCGATCGGCCGCCGAGAGCACGACCAGCACGACCGTGCGCGCGGGCGGCACGCGAGGGGTCTCGGCGACCGCGCGGCTGATCAGCGGATCGCCGAACACCACGCGACCACCGCGCGAGCCCTCCAGCGCCCTGAGCTCGAGCCCTACCACTTCGCCTGCAGCCGCCGACAAGTCGAGCGAAACCGGTGTGAAGCTCGCGCCGTCACCGCCGGAGAGCTTGCGCGTCGACAGCACGCGCGGCGCCTTATCGTCGCTGATCAGCGCTACTTCTGCGGTGCCGCGCCCTGCGCCCCAAAAGCCCAAACCCAGGCGCAAACGCGCGTCGCTCGACGGGCGCACGAAGCAACGTACGGTGCTCGGCGCGCGAAGCACGATGGCGCGCTTGGGCACACCGTCGAGCACCACGTCGCTTACCACGTCCTGCACGGTAGGAGCGGCGTAGTTGACGCCGCTCTCCAGGGACGGCCCGATGCGCATCCAGTCGAGATCGGCGAGCGGCTCCTTCGAGCCACGAGGCGCTCCCCAGAAGCGCAAGACCACGCGATGACGACCGCGGCCGAGAGCCGAAGGTCCCGGGCTGAAGCTCAGCGCTCGGGTCTCGCCGGGGACGAGCTTTTGCTGGCCGAGGCGCTTGTCGTCCAGCGCGACGCTCACCCAGCGGGCGCTCACCGGATGCAGGCGCAGCGTGACCGACACACCCTGCGCGGCCTCGTCGAGCCAGAAGTCGAGCACCGTTTCGCGGCTGAAAATACGCTCGAATGAGTCGCCGCCGCGATCGATCGACGCGGGCGCTTCGGCTTGGGCGACGGCAAAGCCGCGCGCCGGCAATTGCGCGCCGCCGAAATCGAGCAGGCGCCCTTGGTGCTCGACCTCACAGCGCGGCAGCTCTTTGAGCAGATCGATGCGCTCGGGCTCAGCGTGCGCCGTAGACCAGTCGCGCGCGGGCGCGTCGGGGTTCGCCGGGCTCGCTGCAGAACCGGCGAGCCGCGGACGCGGCGCGTCTTCCTTGCGACAGCTGACGAGCGCCAGCAGCAACGCTGCGAGCGCGAAGCGCGACGATCTCACGGCGAACCGGATTTTTGCGCGGCATCGGCGCCGCCCGCCACGACCGCCAGGGTGCGCTGGCCGAGCTTGATGGTCACGGCGCGCGCTGGGGCGTCGCCGAGCGTGAGCTGGTGCTCGCCGGGCGAGAGGGGAACGCGCCGCGCCGGGCCCATACCGAGGTACTCACCGTCGACCCGAATGGCCGTGCCATCCGGAACCTGGACCTCGAGCAGACCGGTATTGGGCGGCATATCCGTGCCGGGCGGTAGCGCCGACTCGCTGAGCTCGAGCTGGACCTTCGGCGCCGCGACCGGGGCGGCGCTGGGGACGACGGCTGGCTGAATGGGCGCAACCGTGGCGGCGGCGGCTTCGACGGTCGACGCGGGCGAGGGAGCAGCGGTGCCGAACAACTTGGTAACACCCCAGTACGAACCGACGGCTGCGAGCAGGGCAAACACCGCCGTGCGCGCCCAGCCACCCGAGCCCTCACCCGAGTCGGGAGCAGGCGTCGCAGTCGGCTGCTTTGCCGGCGCCGCAGGCGGCGCCTTGGCCTTGCCGGTCGCTTTGGCAGACGCGGTCGGCGCCCTTGCACACAACGTACGACCCTTG
>JBEHXA010000848.1:0-2664 GCA_048498935.1 Myxococcota bacterium | reverse complement strand
CGCTCTTCAATCAGGGCACGTCGATGTTGCAACTGTCACCCACCGATGCGCTCGCCGGCACCCTCGCCACCTTGATGCAGTCACCGAGCACGCTCTACATCCGAGAGCTCGGGCAAGCCGCGGCCGACGGGAGCTTCACGCTCTCCGGCTACGAGCTGGCCTCGGTTCTGGCGTATGGGCTCACGGGTACGGCTCCCAACAAGGCGCTGCTCGACAGCGCGGGGGCAGGAGCCCTCGATACACCCGCCGGTATCACGAGCGCAACGCAAACGCTGATCACCAGCTCCCAAGGCCAAGCGCACATGAGCAGGTTCTTCCTGCAATGGCTCGGGTACGACGGCGCGCCCTATGCCGCGAAAGATCCCGCCGTTTACACCCTGCCCAACCCGGTCGCGACCGCGATGGTCAGCGAAACGCAGCGCCTCGTCGACAGCACGTACCAATCGGGTGGCAGCCTCACGGATCTGCTCACGTCTCCGAACACGTACGTCAATCTCTCGCTCGCCCAATTTTACGGTTGGCCCACGACCGGGCTTACGGACACTGAATTCAAGCTGCAGCAGCGGCCGGCGGGGCAAGGCATCGGCCTCCTCGCGCAGGGCGGCCTGCTCACGCGCCTCGGCACGCCAGACAGCTCGTCGCCGACGCAGCGCGGCCTGTTCGTGCTGCGCCAATTCGTGTGCGGCGACGTACCGCCTCCTCCCGCCGATATCCCGGTCATCCCGGTGCCGGCGGGCAATGTCACTACCCGACAGCGCTATGAAGAGCAGCATGCGGTCGGCAGCTGCGGCGCTTGTCACACGCACATCGACCAAATCGGCTTCGGCCTCGAGAACTTCGACGGCGTGGGCGTCTACCGCACGATGGAAGCGGGTCAGCCGATCGACGCCTCCGGCTACGTCGAAGACCTGAGTCACACGACCTTCAACGGCCCCGAAGATCTGGCGAAGAAGCTGGCTGCGGATCCTCAGGTCAATCAGTGCCTCGCCGCGCAAATGACGGCGTACGTGCTGGGTGTCAGTGCCCGCGACGGCATGTGCATCACGCCCGCTGCCTCATTTGCGAAGGGCGCATCGCCGCTCAGCCTCTCGAACGTGCTCGCCCAGGTGGTGGAACCGACCCACCTGCAGAAGCGCATCGCGCCCTAATTCAGCTCGTACAGCCGCCGGGGCCCGGCGAGCTCAGCCAAAGCTACTGGCCGAGCGCGCTAGCTGCAGCGGCGATCAGCGCCGCGCTATCGATGCTGCGGTCGGTGCCGGCCGGTAATCGACGTAGGTACCAAGTCACGGTTTGCGTGTAGGTCGCGCCAGGCGCGATCTCGTCGTACGAGCTGTGAACCTCGAGCTCCACGTATGTGTGTGGGTCGTTGCAGTACACCTCGATCGGATAATGGTCGGGCGGCGCGGCGGTGCGAGCGATCGGCTCGAACGCCTTGATGAACAGCAAGTCGCCCTGCGCGCGCGGCGCGACGTGCGCGATGAATCCCCCCGGGCTATCGGTGCCAGCCTTGGATTCACCCTGGCCCATTTGGTGCGTGGTGTTGTCGTACCAGCTGTAACCGGCGCCTTGCTGCAGCTGCACCGGTTGCTGCAAGAAGTCGAGCTTGGGAGCCGCTCCGGTCGAAAAGAACGTGAGCCCGTTTGGAAAGACGCGCGTGACTTCCCAGTGTGAGAGCCGAAAGGCGCCAATTCCGACATTCTTGAGCCCGTACTCGACGACGATGGCTCGCTTGATCGGATCCGCGCGAAATACCTTGCTGACGACGAACTGCTTGCCGTTCGCTGTCGACTGCGCGCTCGTTGTCGTGATCACACCGTCGGCGCTCACCGTAGTCGTGTACGGATTGCTGTCGACGACGGGCGGCGGAACGAAAGTACCCGGTACTACCCAGTCCGAAGCTGGGCTGGTCCACAAGGTAGAGCCCCAATAGTTCGGGTTGGCTGTGGCGTCCGTGAGCAGCTCGTCGCCGCCGAGCTTGAAGCTCACGATGCGCGCGCCTTTGCTCGGATTCACTGCGAACGAGAGGTCGTCGAATTCGAGCACGACGAGCTCGCCTCGCTCGATTGGGAGCTTGACACTCGGGCCCGCGCCTCCAGCGCCCGCTGCCCCACCACCGCCCGCGCTCCCGCCGCTGCCTGCCGAGCCCCCAACGCTCATACCGCCCATGGCCGCACCGTTGCCTGCCGCACCGCCCAAGGAAACGCTGCCCTGGCCGCCTCCGCCGAGGTCCGAACCGGCCGCGCCAGCAGGAGCAATGGCTGCGCCCCCCACAGCTCCCCCAGCCGCGCTCGAGCTCGCCCCGGCCTGGGCACCTACCGTGACCGGCGGAGTGCCGGGCTCACTACCGCTACACCCGAGCGTCACAATAGCCGCAATCAGAAGCAGGCGATGATGTTGGCCTCGTTCGTCGAACGCGCTCACCATTCGAAGGTTGCGCCGCCGCCCCAAAAATCGAGCGTCTGCGACTCGCCGAGGTACCACTCGCTCTTCCAGTGCATGTACTCGGCGCTGAAGACCAGCGGGCGCACGCGCCAGGTCAGCACCGCGTGGTACTCCAAGTTCCTACTGAGAAGGCTGGTACTGATGGCCGCCGCATCGGAGACGGTCTCTTGCACGTAGGCCGCGCCCCCGCCCACCGCGAGCGCGATACCCGTGTATCCGTAC
>JBEHXA010000847.1:0-2666 GCA_048498935.1 Myxococcota bacterium | reverse complement strand
GGCGGAGCGCCTGCTGGTACGGGTGGTAGCGTTGCGCCTGGTACCGGAGGCTCGGCAGCTCCACCCGTGGGCGGTGGCGGCACCCCTTCGTCGTCGGGTTCTGGCGGAACCGGTAGCCCGACCGTGACCCTCGCTGGCAGTGGACAGGCGCTCGGCGGCGGCGATCAAGGCGCGCTGTTCGAGATGGGTGTGGAGGTCATGCCGCCTGAAATGGGTGGCGCGGCCACTGGTGGCAGCGGAGGCGGCTCGGGAATTCCGGGTGACGGCAAGTCGGCCACATCGATGATCCGCGGAGCCATCAATGGCACGGCGATGTTCAAGCAGACCGGAGAGGACGTACAGGTCATCGTCAACTTGAGCAACTGTCCCGACGGCAACCACCAACTTCGGATCCACGACGGCTACTCGTGCGACAACGCGTCGACCGAGGGCGTGCCGTGGGGCGCGCGCGGCACCGGCATCGGTCCCGACAGTGGCATTGCCTGCTCGGGCGGCAAGGGCATGCTGACCTACACGCGCTCCGGCAGCGACAAGACCAAGAACTGGACGGTTGGCGACCACGCACAGGAAACGGACGTCACTGCCCACGTGCTCATCCTGAGCGACGAAAAGGACCCGAACTCACGCGCCTCCTGCGGCAACTTCTTCTGAGCACTCGGTCGGGGCAGGGCTAGACGGCTGCTTCGGCGCGCTCGTGGTCCGAGCCGGCAGTGAGCGCTTCGGCTAGGGCTTCGCTCAGGCGATAGAGCTGATTGCCCGCTGATTCGTAGGCGTCGGCCAACTTGAGGGCCGAGAGGTGACGCTTCACCTGGCCGCGATCGCCGTCCAAGGTCGCGCGGCGCAGGCGCGCTTCGAGCGCGTTGAGTTCGATCTCGCGCGCGCGGGTTGCTTCGAGATCGATGGGGGTGCTGCCGCGCAGCACCGCAAGCAAGGCCGACCCGCCAGCGCTCAGGGTTTCGTGCATCTCGTCGAGCACCGCGAGGTCGGTTTCGGCGAGGTCGCGCGGGTGGCCGTCCTCGGACAATGCGACGCGCGCGTCGACGAAGCGTTCGGCTTGGCGCGCCAGCGCCTCGAGGCTGCGCTGCAGCTGCACGCAGGTCAGCGTGGCGCCCTGCAGGGCGCGGCCAGCCGGGTCGTCCCCGAGGGCCATAGCCGGGCCAGCCAGTAGCTCATCGAGCTGCGACTGCGCTTCTGCGAGGAGCAGCTCGACGCGCGGACCCGCCTCGCGATCGCCGTTCAGCGCCAACTCGCGCAGCGGCGGGAGCGCGGAGAGCTGAGTCTCGGCGCCCGAGAGCAGGCGCGTGCGCGTGACGCGCGCAGCATCGCCCACCCGAGGCACCGGACCAGAAGCGTCGCCAGGCAGGAGCCGCTCGACCAGGCGGGCCAGTGGGAAGACCGCCGGGAGCAGCGCCAGCGCGCAAGCCAGCTGTGAGAGCGCAAATGCGACGCCCAAATGAAGGCCCAGGTTGGGCAGCAGCACGCGCTTACCCCAGCGTAGCTCGTGAGGCACACCAGGCACCAAGCGATCGGCCAGGCCTGCGAATAACCCGAGCGTGGCGAGCGCGAGCAGCGTGCTGGCCGCGCCGAGCAGCAGATTCAACAGGGCCAGCTTGCGCGAGCTCTTGCCCGCCGTCAGCGTCACGGTCGAGCCGAGCGCGGCGCCCAACCCCGAGCCCGACAGCACGGCTAGCGCAGTGTCGAGATCCCATTGGGCAGTGGTCTGAGCCAACACCAGCACCAGCACACACACCGGGGCCGGCCCTTGAAACACCGCTACCAGCAGCGCACCGAGCAGCCCACACGCCAGAGCGCCCAGCGGGTCGGTCGCGTGCAGCTGACCGACGAGTGACAGCAGCCGCGGTTCTTGCACGAAAGGCTCGAAGCCCGGGCGTAGTGTCTGGAGCCCAAAAGAGATCAGGCCGATCCCGAGCGTGACGCGGGCGAGCGCGCTCGCCCGGCGACTGCGTGCGAAGCCGAGCCACATCACGCCGAGCGCAACCACCAACAGGCCTTCACGCGGGTCGAACAGGCCGCTGATCAGCGGCGCACTCGCGGCGCCGAGCTCTGCTCCCAAAAAGGCGGCTGCCGCAGGCCCGAGCGCCAGCAAGCTTCCGCTGACGAGCCCGGAAAGCACACTGGCCGCTGCGGTCGTCGATTGCGCGAGCGCGCCCAGGCCGACGCCGAGCCCGAGCGCTGCGGGCCCACGCCGGGCCCAGCGCGCCAGCAGGTGGGTGCTGCGCAGACCCACGGCCTCGCGCGCGCCGCGGCCGAGCATACCGATGCCGAAGACGAGCAAAGCCAGGCCGCCAAGCAAACTGCGAAAGGGCTTACGCCAGTTGTCGGCCTTGACGCGAATATCGTAGGGCTTGCTGCGGTCTTCGCCGTCGACGACGCGGAGCTTCACGTGGCCGGGTGAAAGCGCGAGCGGCAGCCGTACCACGAGCGAGTCTTCGAGGCGGGCTACGACCTCCAGCTCCGCCTTGCCGATGAATGCGCGCAGCCGCGCGGCATCGTGAGCGCCCACATGCTCGACGGTAACGGCGCTCCCGGGTGTCGCGTCGGCGGGAGTGACCGCCGTGACCTCGACGCGCGCCGGCGGCGGCAGCGCTTCTATCGCGCTCCGTGGAGCACGCGGATCGGCGGTGTCCTCGCCGTCCGGCAGGCTG
>JBEHXA010000846.1:0-2693 GCA_048498935.1 Myxococcota bacterium | reverse complement strand
GCAAGGCATCGAGTTCGACTACTGCTGCTGCCACGCCGTCTTCGCGCTGCGCGAGCTGGGCATCGAGACCATCATGGTCAACTGCAATCCGGAGACGGTGTCGACCGACTACGACACCTCGGATCGCCTGTACTTCGAGCCGCTGACGCTCGAGGACGTGCTCGCCATTTGTCGTGAGGAGGCGCAGAAGGGTGAGCTGCTCGGCGTGATCGTGCAGTTCGGTGGGCAGACTCCGCTCAAGCTCGCGGTGCCGCTGGAGCAGGCTGGGATTCGCCTGCTCGGTACCAGCGCTGACGCCATCGATCGCGCGGAAGATCGCGAGCGCTTCGACGCCTTGCTGACCAAGCTGAACTTGGCGCGCCCGCGCGCTGGTATCGCCAAGAGCGTGGAAGAGGCTCGCACCATCGCGAACAGCATCGGCTACCCGGTGCTGGTGCGACCGTCCTACGTGCTGGGCGGCCGCGCGATGATGAACTGCTGGAGCGAGGAGGAGCTCGGCGCCTACGTGCAGGTCGCGATCGACGCTGCCAAAGAAGAGGGCGGCTCGCAGACGCTGCTCATCGATCAGTACCTGCGCAACGCCATCGAGGTCGACGTGGACTGCGTCTCGGACGGCAAGCGCGCCGTGATCGGCGGCGTGATGCAGCACATCGAGGAGGCCGGCGTTCACTCCGGCGACTCGACCAGCGTGCTCCCGCCGCACTCGCTCGATACCGAGGTGGTGGCCCGCATCGAAGCGAACGCCAAGGCGCTCGCGCTCGAGCTGGGCGTCGTGGGCCTGATGAACGTACAGTTCGCGGTCAAGGACGGCAGCGTGTACGTGCTCGAGGTGAACCCGCGAGCTTCTCGCACGGTGCCGTTCGTGGCCAAGGCTACGGGGCGGCCGCTGGCCAAGATTGCAGCCAAGGTGATGGTCGGGCGCAGCCTCGACGAGCTCGGCGTGACCGACGGCAACGTGCCCATGCACGTGGCCGTGAAGGAGTCGGTCTTCCCGTTCAACAAGTTCCCCGGCGTCGACACCATCCTCGGGCCGGAGATGCGCTCGACCGGCGAGGTGATGGGCATCGCGATGAACATGGCGCTGGCTTTCGGCAAGTCGCTCGCCGCATCCGGCTTCAAGTTGCCCGACGTGGGTCGCGTCTTCATCAGCGTGAAGGACGACGACAAGCCGCAGGCCTGCCAGCTGGCGCGTCGTCTGCGCAACCTCGGCTTTCAGATTGTCGCCACCGGCGGCACCGCGGAGGCTCTGGGGCGTGCTCGCATCCCCACCGAGCGCGTGAACAAGGTGCTGGAAGGCTCGCCACACGTGGTCGATCGCATCGTGGCCGGCGACGTGCAGTTGGTGATCAACACCACGCAGGGCACCAAGGCCATCGCGGACAGCTACTCGATCCGGCGTAACGCGCTGCTCGCCAACATCCCGTACTTCACGACCATGTCTGCCGGGCTCGCGCTGGTGGACGCGCTCGAGGCGTCAGCGCTGCTGCAGAATCGCGGGGCGCAGGTGCGCAGCCTGCAGGAGTGGCACGCGCGCGACTGAGGCGTGGTACCATCCGGCCGATGGCGCGGCCGGTGTACCCCCTCAAGGCCCTGCGGGAGCTGAGGGACGAGCGCGCCAAGACCGAACGACAGCAGCTGGCGCAGCAGGTGGCGCGCACGCAGCAGGCTCTCGCAACGCTGGAACAGCGAGAGCAGGCGCGCCGCCAGCACGCCGCGCGCACGGAGGGCGAGCTCGAGGCCGAGCGGTCCCGACTCTTTCACGACCCGGCGTCGGGCGCCGCTTGGGCTCGTCTGGCCGAGTTTCAGGCCGCAGCTCGGGCGCAGGCACGGCTGCTGGAGCGGGCCGAATCCGAAGCGCGTGAGCGCCTGACGGAGCAGCGCGCCGAAGAGCAAAAGGCGCGCGACGAGCTCGGGCGGCGCGAGGCCGAAGCCAAGCTGGTGCACGAGCACGAAGCGGGCTTCGTGGCGCGCTTGGAGGAAGCAGCTTCGCGCGCCGAAGAGGAGGCGATGCTCGAGCAATGGAACGCACGTCGGCCATGAGGGGTCCGGTTCGGTCGGCGCTCGTGCTCGGCCTGTTGGTTGCGTCGAGCTGCGTGGCTTACTCGTGCGCTGCGGGGCGGCCGCCCAAGCCGGTGGCATCGCTGCCGCCACCCAAGGTCACGAGCTCGCCGCAAGCGCCGGGAGCGACCTCGGCCGCCGGCGCCGAACCGCTTTCGCTCGAGGCGTTTAGGCCGCTGCTCGCCGATCCGCGCTACGCCGCTGCTCGCACGAAGCAGGAAGCGGGGGACACCGCAGGAGCAGCGGAGCTGGTGCGAGGCTCGCTCGCTGCGGCGCCGCCCCCCGCGGCAGAGCTCGCACGTCATCGCTTTCTACTGGCGCGACTACTCGAGCGCGCCGGCAAGAGCGTCGAGGCGCGCGATGCATTCGACTCGGTCGATCGCAGCTCGCCTTTGGCTGCCTACGCCGAGCTCGGCGCGGGCCGCATGGACCTGCGGCTTGGGCAGCCGGAGAAGGCGCTGGCGCACGTGGGGCGCGCTTCGGAGACTTTACCGAAAGCAGCCGGTCGACGTCGCTTGCTCGCGGATGCTGCGCTCGCTTCCGGCGCGCGTCCGGTTGCGCTCCGCGAGTACCGTACGCTGCTCGAGCAGGCACGCGGCGACGACGAACGCTCCGACGCCGCGCGTGCGCTGATC
>JBEHXA010000845.1:0-2704 GCA_048498935.1 Myxococcota bacterium | reverse complement strand
GGTCGGCGGCAACAACTGGACGATGGATCTCAAGGGCGCGGGCAGCATCAAGCAAGGCGGCGATACCGGTGAGTGCACGCTCGAGCTGACCGAGGAAGACTTCCTCGCGATGACGACCGGCAAGTCGGATCCGATGAAGCTGTTCACGAGTGGCAAGCTGAAGATCAGCGGCAACGTGATGGCGTCGCAGAAGCTGAGCTTCCTCTCCAAGATGGATCCGAAGTTCGCGATGGACACCGTCGCGAAGAAGCGCGGCGCGGGTGGTTCGCCGGCCGCAGCGGCACCGGCAGCAGCGCCGGCTCCCAAGGCATCCGCGGATGCACAGGCACCGAAGATCTTCGCGGCGCTCAGCAAGCGCTTCTCCGAGAACCCGAGCCTCGCGGGCGAAGTGCGCGCGAACCTCGAATTCGTCGTCGACGCGAACCGTCAGAAGTTCGCGCTCGGCGGTAAGGATCCGGCGAAGACCGACGCGGTGCTCACCATCGCGGATGCGGATCTCGTGTCACTCGTCACCGGCAAAGAGTCCGCGAAGTCGCTCTATCAACACGGCAAGCTGAAGGTCGACGGGGATGTCTCCGTCGCGCATCGCCTTGGCTTCCTCAACAAGCTGATCTGAAGGAGAAACCCATGTCCCGCAAAGTAAATGTCATCGGCGTCGGAATGGTTCCCTTCGCCAAGCCCGGTAAGTCCGAGGAGTATCACGTGATGGCGAAGAAGGCGGCCGAGGCCGCTCTCGCCGACGCGAACGTGAAGTTCACCGAGATGCAGCAGGCGTACGCCGGCTACGTCTACGGCGACTCGACGTGCGGTCAGCGCGCGATCTACCAGCTCGGCACGACGGGCATCCCGGTCTTCAACATCAACAACAACTGCTCGACCGGTAGCTCCGCGCTCATGCTCGGCGCGCAGGCGATCGCGGGCGGCATGGCAGATGCCGTGCTCGTCGTCGGCTTCGAGCAGATGGAAGCAGGCGCGCTGCAGGCCAAGTGGACCGATCGCGCGAACCCGCTCGACAAGTTCGTCGAGGTCATGAATAACGAGCAGGGCTTCACGTCCGCTCCGGGCGCGGCGCAGTTCTTCGGCGGCGCGGGCCGCGAGTACCGCTGGAAGCACGGCACGAAGAAGGAGACGTTCGCGAAGATCTCCGAGAAGGCGCGCAAGCACGCATCGAAGAACCCCTACGCGCTGTTCAAGGAGCAGCTCTCCGTCGAAGAGATCCTCGCGTCACCCGAGGTGTTCGATCCGTTGACCCGTTACCAGTGCTGCCCGCCGACGTGCGGCGCGGCGGCCGCGGTGCTGTGCTCCGATGACTTCGCGAAGAAGCACAACATCAGCAAGCCGGTGTACATCGCCGCGCAGGCGATGACGACGGACTACGCGTCGACCTTCGACGAGCACTCGATGATCAAGGCCGTCGGCTACGACATGGCCAAGGAGTGCGCGAAGAAGGTCTACGAGCAAGCCGGCCTGGGGCCCAACGACGTCCAGGTCGTCGAGCTGCACGACTGCTTCACGGCGAACGAGCTGCTCACCTATGAAGCGATCGGCCTGTGCAAGGAGGGCGAGGCCGAGAAGTTCATCTGGGACAACGACAACACCTACGGCGGCAAGTTCGTCACGAACCCGTCGGGCGGCCTGCTCTCGAAGGGCCACCCGCTCGGCGCGACCGGCCTCGCGCAGTGCACGGAGCTCGTGTGGCACCTGCGCGGTACGGCGGAAGCTCGTCAGGTCCCGAACGCGAAGGTCGCGCTCCAGCACAACCTGGGCCTCGGCGGCGCGTGCGTGATGACGATGTACCGCCGCGACTGATCGCTCTACGCTGCGCGATCAGCTCTTCGCGAGCGACTTGCAGGCGGCGTAGGCTGCGGTCTGTATCTCCGCGCTCTTCGCTCTCGTTCCGCACCGATAATGGACGTCGCCGATCATGCGGCACACCCCAACGAAGTAGTTGGAGCCGTCGCTCCCGGCGGTCTCGAACTGCACCGCCATTCCGTCTGACAGCGTCTCGAAGCGCCAGTTGGTCGGTTTCAGGATGTCGGTGTCCTTCTTGACGTCCGCCTCCGACGCGGGCGGAATCTTGTCGATCCGCACCTCCAGATCGCCAACCTTGCTCCCGCTCACACGGTACGCACCGTCGGTGAACGTTCCGACCTTGGCGCCGGGCGCCTCGATCGCGAGATGAAGCTTCGGCAGTTTTGTCTTCGCTGCGGGTGCGGCCACCGCAGAAGCGGTGAGTGAAGAGACAACGAGGATCAGGACGAGACGCATCTTGCGTCAGTCTCTCACGCCTTCAACAAGGGTGGCCCTCCTATCCCTTCTTGAGAGACTTGCAGGCGGCCGCAACAGCGCTCTGCTGGTCCGGCGTCGCGACCATCGAGCTGCAGTGGTACTGCTTGCCGTCGATCGTGCGGTGGTAGTTGATGAAGTAGTTCGTGCCCGCCGAGCCGGTGTTCTCGTAGGTCGCGCCGAAGCCATCGGCGAGCTTCTCGGGCTTGAAGTTCTTCGCGTTGAACAGATCCGCGTCGTCCTTCACCGTCGCTTCGGTGGCCGCCTCCTTGTCGAGCTCGACCGACATCGCGCCGATGTTGCCGCCCATCAGGGTGACGCCTTCACCGCCGATGCCATCGCTGACTTCGACGCCCGAGACAGCGACCTCCAGGCCGAAGCTCGGCCTTGACGCAAGCGCTCAGCACGGCCGGTCCGA
>JBEHXA010000844.1:0-2714 GCA_048498935.1 Myxococcota bacterium | reverse complement strand
CAACAGCGCGGCTCCGACCAGCAGCGTTGGCAGGCGTCGCCAGCTCATCGCACCGCATCCGCTTCGAGCTTGATCGGCGCGCGGCGCCGCGTGCTCTGCAGCTGCTGCCGCGAGGCGGCGTCGAACAACGCCGAGCGACCGACGTCGGGCGGCGCGGCCGCGATGCGCTGATCGTCTGGGTTTCGCACGATCACCGAGAGCTTGCCGGCGCCCTGCGCGAGGGCGAGCAGCTGCGCTTCTTCCAGGCTCGCACTGACCGTCAGGACCTCAGCGCGCGTCTTGTTCTGGGTGTCCACGCTGGTCACCGTCGTTTCCAAGCCGGTCGCCAGCACCAGCACGCGCTGCAAGAGCACGCTTGCCTCGTTGGCCTCGCCAAACACGCCCAAAATATCCACGAAATCACCGGGCCGAATCAGCTGCAGCACGTCATCCAGCTCGACCCGAATTGGCGTGGCGCGGTTGCCCGGCTGAACCAAGGAGCTGAGGTCGCGCTGCTCGTCGCTCGCCGCGACGAAGTCGCTCCAAATCAGGGTTTGGAGCACCGGCACGTTGGCGACCGGCTTCAAATTCAGGATCTTGTCGCGGTCGCTGGCGCGAATCGCACGCTCGTCCACGTAGGCCTGCGGCACCTGCTTGGTCCCGAGCATGTCGCCCGTGATGGCCTTGCCACGCGGGATCGGTGACACCGCCACCAGCAGCTCGACCTTGCTGCCACCGCTGGCGTCGAGCTCGAACTTGCGCATGTACAGCGCCAGGAGCGCGACTCCAAACCCTGCGACCAACAATCCGATGAAGACGGGCCTTGCTTTCATGTCTTTCACTCACCCCAAAGGGCGTAGCCATGCACGACGGCTACGAACGCCATGCCCAGGAAAATGGCTGGGCCCAATCGAAACCACGACATCAGCTCGGGCGGTACGTCGCGTCGCTTGGCGGCGGGCCGCAGCGGGTTCACTACCAACGCGAGAGAGTTACCCAGCACGCGCGACAGGCCGCCTCGATAGGCCAGCTGCGCGGGTGCGATCACCGCCGCAGCGACGAAGCAATACATCTGCGCTTCGATGCCGAGCAGTGGCTGACACAGAGCCCCGAGGGCGGCGAGGAGCTTGAGATCCCCGCCGCCCATGGCGCCCTTCCAATACATGAGGCCGGGAGCGAGCGAGCAGAAAGCCAGCCCAGCGAAGGCCAAAGAGGCCTCCGTCGCGCCGAGCCGCCAGCCACCCAGCCAAGTTCCCGCGATGAAGTGACCGACGAGGCCGCTCACCGCAGCGCCGGCAGTCAACCAATTGGGAATCAGCCCGGTTCGCCAGTCGGTCCACGCGGCGATTGCTGTCACCAGCAGAGCGACGATGACGAAGTAGGACATGAATTAGATGCCTTGAACGGTCGTGGCCTGGGTGTTCACCTTGTTGCTGACGTTCGTCCCGAAGGTCCTGAACGCGACCAACCCGATCAGCGCGATCACGCCGACCAAGATGATGTACTCCACCATGTTGGCGCCGCGACGATCCCGGGCCAAACGCGTGATGCTCTTCGTGATTGCCATCTTCGAATCTCCCAACTTCATTTGTGTGTCTTCTGAAACGCTGACGAACCGAACGACTACGGGAAAGGCGTCAGCAACAATCCCCGCACGAACTCGAAGTTCTTGACCAACGCGACGCCCATCCCGACGAAAGCGATCGACGAGCTGATCGCCACCACGCCAATCAGCACCGTGTATTCGAGGATCAGCGCGCCGCGCTCATCGCGCAGCAGATCCAACAGGCGCTTGATTGACTTCGACCGACCGACGTTGCGTTGCACGCCGAGCGCTAGTGCAGGACGCGTTCCATCGCCCAGCGCGCCTGCTCGGCACCACCGAGGCCGAGCAGCGACGGACCGAGTCACGATCGCCCAAGCCACCCGGGGTGATGAAACGTGGGCAAATATGGCCTAATCTTGCATCATCTGACGGTGCCGGTGCGGCGCGCGGGCCTGAAGCTGATGGCGCCGAGCCGCTGAGTCCTCGAGCGCTCAGCTTGAGTTTTCGAGCGCCCAACTTCGCGAGCTCGTGTGCTGCCGATCGCTGCTTCTGCGCGCGCTTCCGCGCTGACTCGTAGGTGGGACCACAACTTGCAGAGGGCACTCGCGAGTGACCAAAACAAGTGGGTGGCTGCTAGCCAGCGGCGAGCGCAATGCGCGACGCCTTCGAGACGAACGCGGGGCGGTGTTCGTCGAGTTCCTGATCGCGTTCCTACCGGTCCTCACCTTCTTCTTGTGTCTGCTGCAGCTGGCGCTGCTCTTCTCGGTCAAGCTGGTGACCGAGCACGCAGCCATCAACGCCGCGCGCGCCGCCGCCGTCGTGATCGGCGACGAGAAGAAGCCGTACAACAACGAGCCAGTCAATCAGCTGCGCATCGGGGGCGCTCGCTACGACGCCATTCGCGGAGCGGCGCTGCTCACGCTGGCCCCATTCATTCTCGACGGCACCATCGACTGGGTCGAGGTCGTGTTCCCGGCACCGGACTCGCGCGGCGGCCCTGCTCGCAAAGGCACCATCAGCTACACCCCGATGAGCTACAGCAGCGTGAGCAAGGTGCGGGTCCGCGTGGAGGTGACCGCGAACTGCAAGATCGGGCTCGCCAATCGCATCGCCTGCGCCTCGCTCGGTAACCTCGTTACGAGCGCGCTCAAGCTTCAACCGAACCAAAAAGTCCAGGTAGAAGCAGTTT
>JBEHXA010000843.1:0-2716 GCA_048498935.1 Myxococcota bacterium | reverse complement strand
GCTGCACCGCCTCGTGTTCTCGGCGGAACACCCGACCACCGGCGAGCCGCTGGGTCGTCGCACGCGCGAGGTCTACGCCGAGGCGCTCGTCGATGACCGCGGCCAGCCGGTCGTCGACGCAAACGGCAACCAGGTGATGCAGGAGCGGCGTGGCCGCACCGGGTTCGGGCTGACGTTCAGCGCGCCGAAGTCAGTGACGTTGCTCGCGTTCCTCGGTTCCGCAGAAACGCGGGCAGCAGTCATGAAGGCGCACGCCGAGGCTGTGGCCGTCGCGCTGGACCAGTTCGAGTCCACCGCGGCGATGAGCCGTCGCGGCACGAACGGCCGCGAGCAAGTCGACACTTGCGGATTCATGGCCGCTGCCTACACCCACCACACCGCGCGCGCGACGCGCACCGCTGACGGCGAGCTGCGACGACCGGACCCGCAGCTCCACACGCACGTGCTCGTCGCGAATCGCGTGCGCACAATCGACCACGAGATCGTCAAAGACCCGGAAACCGGGAAGCCGGTTATCGACCCGGAGACCGGGCAGGTCAAGACGATCGAGAAGGAGGTCTGGCGCACGCTCGACGGGCGTGAGTTGTTGTGGGGCGACAACGCTAAAGCGGCGGGCGCCACCTACCAAGCCGCGCTACGGATGGCGCTCACCCAACAGCTCGGAGTCGAGTGGGATGCCGTGTCGGTGAACGGCCAAGCCGACATTGCCGGCATTCCCCGTTCGCTCATCGAACGGTTCTCTGCCCGCACCGATCAGGTTGCCGTGGCTGCGGCCGAGCTGGTCAAGCGCAACGAGTACGCACGTGACCATGGCGAGAGGCCGAAGGCGGGAACCAAGACGGCGCAGCGCCAGTGGGACCGGGCGTGCGCCGAGTGGGCGAAGGGACGCACGCTGCGCGAACCAACCCAGGGTGAGCTGCAACAAGCCGCGCACGAGACACGCGCGGCGAAGGCCGAGTTCGACGACCGGGAACAATCCCTCGCCAAGACGTGGCGAGCCGAAGCGAAGGCAGCCGGCTGGGCACCGAACCAGATCGAGGCCCGCACGCTCAACAAGGTCGCCGCGTTCGATCGCATCCCGCTCGACCCGGAGATGCTCAAGACGCTCGTCGTCAACCAGGTCCTGGGCCAGCTCAAGGACAAGGCGGCGACCTTCTCGCGTGCCGGTGTTGCGCTCGAGGTGGCAGCCGCGCTGCCGGCCACTTTGCCCGGCGGCGCCGAAGGCTTGCCGGAACTGGTGAAGGCGATCACCGACGAGGTACTCGCCCAGGGCGAGGTCAAGGACTTGACCCGCCTCACCGAGCACCGGGCCGAAGCCAGCGTGCTCAACCGTGACAGCGACGGCAGAAGCACCCTCACCCGGCGCAGCGGGGAGCGCTTCACGCTCGACGAGATCTACAAGCAGGAGATCCGGATTCGCGAACGCGCAGCGGCCGGGCTCGAAGCCGGCGTCGGCGCGGTAAACCTCGACACGGTACGGGCCACGTTCGACACGGAAGCCGGGCAACGTCTCGGCAACGACCAGCGCAACGCCGTGGCATCCATGCTCACGAGCGGCAAACAGATCGAGGTGCTCGTCGGGCCCGCCGGTACCGGCAAGACCGCGTGCATGGCCGTGGGTGTATCCGCTTGGGAAGCGGACGGCTACCGCGTGCGGGCCTACGCGCCATCCGGCGCAGCGATGAAGGCCATCGGCGCCGGTGCCGACGTCGAAGCCGACACACTCCAAAAGCTGCTTGGCGTCCTGAGTGACCCCAGCCGCATGACCGACAAGCAACGCGAGCGGTACGCCATCACCGACCGCGACGTCATCATCATCGACGAAGCCGGCATGGTCGAAACCGAGCTGCTGGACCAACTCACCGGCCACATCGAGGCGGCCGGCGCCAAGCTCATCCTTGCCGGCGATCACCGGCAGCTCGCGAGCGTCGGGCGTGGCGGCATGTTCGCCGCGCTCGTCGACGTCGTCGACGCCAACTACCTCGACGAGGTTTGGCGGCTCAAAGAGGAATGGGAACGCGACGCAGCCATGGCCGTGCGATCACAGAAGCCGGCAGCGATCGACGCCTACCAGGCCGAGGGTCGGATACACGAGGGCGGCAAAGACGCCATGGCCGACGCGATCTTCGCCGGCTGGCGCAGCGACGTCGACACCTTCACCGACACGCTGATGCTCACCGGCACCAACGAGTTGACCGACGAGCTGAACGCACGGGCCCGCTTCGAGCTGGTCAAGCGCGGCTGGGTCGAAGCGAAGGGTGTCACCGTGGCTGGCGTCGGATGTGTCGCCGCTGCCGGCGACACCATCATCACCCGCAAACCCAACCACGACATCACCCACGGGGGCGGCTACGTCAAGAACGGCGACCGGTGGCAAGTCCTGTCGACCAACCCCGACGACGGAAGCATGCGCGTCCGCGAACTCGGCAGCCCACCGAACCGGCCGCCGTCAATCGTGACGCTGCCCGGCGACTACGTGCGCGAGTCGGTACGGCTGGGCTACGCCTCGACGATCAACTCGGCGCAAGGCCAAACCGTGCACGGACACGTACACGTGTTGCTGACCGGCGCCGAGGAATCGACCGGGCTCTACTCCGCGATCACCCGCGCCACAGACGGCGCCCACCTCTACGTCGTCGACGAAGCCAGCGACCTCGCCACCGAGTACGGAATCCAAGCGGCCGGCGGCCGGGCCGTGCTCGAAATGATCATCGGC
>JBEHXA010000842.1:0-2721 GCA_048498935.1 Myxococcota bacterium | reverse complement strand
ACCGAGCTCGGCCTGCCCGGCTCGGTATCGTGTGTTGCTGGACCGGTACGGGCGTCAGCATCGCGGCGAACAAGGTGCCCGGCATCCGGGCAGCGCTGTGCAGCGACGCCGAGACCGCGCGCGGCGCGCGAAAGTGGAATGACGCCAACGTGCTCGCGCTGAGCCTGCGCCTGACCTCGGAAGAGGTCGCGAAAGAGATCCTTTCGGCCTGGCTGAATGAGGCGTATTCCGGCACCGAAGGCGCGAGCCTCGAGGTGCTGTCGGCACTCGACGCGCGGCGGTAGGGGTCGTAAGCTGCTCGGTCGTGGGTCGAGCGACGAACCACGAACCTGGGTGAGATGAGCGACACGGTAGCGTTGACGCAGGGGCTACCCGGCCACATCGGGCCGGGGCTCGTCATCGCCGGCAAGTACCGCTTGGAGCAGGAAATCGGGCGCGGGTCGATGGGCACCGTATACCGGGCCCAACACGTTTCGCTCGGGACGCGCTTCGCGATCAAGCTGATCTCTTCCGAATATTCGCAGTCACAGGACGCGCGCAAGCGCTTCAGCGTCGAGGCCAAGGCCGTCGCGAAGCTGCGCTCACGCCATGTGGTGCAAGTTTACGACGACGGCGAGACGCCGGAAGGCAACCCGTACATCGTGCTCGAGTACCTGGACGGCGAATCACTCGAGCAACGTATCGAACGCGAGCACGATGTGCCGCTCGTCGACGCCGTGCGCATCGCCAGCCACGTGGGGCGTGCGCTGGCTCGCGCTCACGCGCAGGGCATCGTCCATCGCGATCTGAAGCCGGGCAACGTCTTCTTGGTGCGGACCGACGAGGACGAAGCGGGCTGGCTAGCCAAGGTGCTGGACTTCGGCATCGCCAAGCTGGACGAGCAGGGCGGCAGCGGCACCACGCAAGCCGGAACCGTGTTGGGCACGCCGCTGTTCATGAGCCCAGAGCAAGTGCGGGGGGCGAGCGCGGTCGATCATCGCGCCGACTTGTATTCGCTCGGCATGTGCCTGTACCACATGCTGACCGGCGAATTTGCGTTCGACCGACCGAACTTCAGCGACGTCTTGATCGCGATTTGCACCGAGCCCCTGCCTGCGCTCCGCGTCAAGGCGCCCTGGGTGCCCGAAGCGGTGGATCAGTGGTACCAGCGCGCCTGCGCCAAAGAGCCGCTCGAACGCTTTCAGAGCGCCGACGAAATGATCGAGGCGCTCGCAGCGGCGGCCGGCTCCTCGGCGGCGTCGAAGCACCACTCGGTGCCCGAGGGGCGCATCGCACCCGAGACGCTGCTCGGGTACGCGGCGCCCGCGCTCGCCACGCTAGAGCCCGACTCGAAAGCCCCGCTCATCGGAGCCCCGGCGAGCGTCGCCAGCTTATCGGTGACTGCCGTGCTTGCGACGCGAGACACCTTGCCCGCCGGGATGCGCGTCGGAGCAACCAGTCCCGGGATCGCACCGCCGGCGCCCGGTTGGATGAATCCGCAAGTGCCCATCGCGATCGGAGTCGAAGGCGCCGCGTGGCATGATTCCGCGCTCGACGCGGATCCCCGCTTGCCGACGCGAAGCCTGAAACCCCTTTGGATTGGCCTAGCGCTCGGCTTGCTCGCCGTGGCCAGCATCGCCGCAACGTGGACCTGGCTCGGCAACGCACCCAGCGCCGCGAGCTCCGCCTCAACCCGAGCCCCCACATCGCCCCCGTCGGCACAACCACCACTCACGCCGGCACGACAGCCACCCGCGCCCGCACCCGATCCGACGCCCACGTCCGCGCCCGTGCCCGCGCCAACGCCCATGTCCGCACCGACGGCCGCACCGCCGAAGCCTTCCAGTGTCGCTGCCGAGCGAAGCGTGTCCTCGACACCGAAAACCAAGCCCAAAGTCGCTCCTGCGCGCCAGCGTGAGGGCGCCGGTAGCAAGGCGCCGAGCTCGGACCTCGGTTTCTGAGCGCGACGGCCGCCAAGGTGCGGTAAAAAGGCAGCCGGGTCCTTATGAGCATTTCATCCTTTTCGGGCGCGTCGCGCCTTCGCCTGAGCACGGCTGCCCTAGTCCTGGCCACGAGCACCTTTACCGGCCTCGTCGCGCCGAGCGCGTGGGCTCAGGATCAGCCACAAGCGGAGAACATCGCGGCCGCCCGCTCACTGGGAACACAAGGCATTCAGCTCGCTGAAGCCGGCGACTGCCGCGGCGCGATCGAGAAGCTATCGCGCGCCGAAGCGCTGTATCACGCGCCGTCGATCTTGGGCCGCCTCGGAGAGTGCCAGGTGAAGGTCGGGCAAATCGTGCTCGGCACGGAGAACCTGAACCGGGTCGTTCGCGAACAGCTCGCGTCGAACGCACCCAAAGCCTTCCGTGACGCCCAAGAACGCGCCAAGGGAGTGCTGGCCGCCGCGTTGCCCAAGATCGCGCGGCTCACGGTGCGCGTAGATCCGCCGGACGCCAGGCCCCAGGTGAGCGTCGGTGGCACGCTGCTTCCCACCGCGCTGATTGGCGTGGAAAGGCCGACCGATCCGGGTACCCACGAAGTCGTGGTGACAGCTCCCGGTTACCTCGAGAAGAAGAGCACCGTCACCCTCGGTGAAGGCGGCGCGCAAGAGCTGGCGATTCAGCTCGAGAAGGATCCCAACGCGGTTGCGGCGGCCGCGGCAACCGCGGCGCCCGCGGCTACTCCCGCCGCAACGCCGGCAAGCGCCCCCCCCGCCGAAACCGCACCCAAGAAAGACAACAC
>JBEHXA010000841.1:0-2725 GCA_048498935.1 Myxococcota bacterium | reverse complement strand
GTGAACGCGATCACGATGCAGAAATGCGGCGCGCTTGCCCCGCCCCGTCGCGATGCCCTCCGACACCAGATCCATGAGCTCGTCGAAGCTCGCGCGCGGGAGCTGCGAGTAGGGCGCCGCGCGGCGCATCAGCTCGAACAGCGCCTCGTCGTCCCATTCCTCGGCCGAGCACTCGGCGACCAGCTGCTGCGCCAACACGTCGAGCGGCGCGACCGGTAGCTCGAGTGCGTCGAGCCGCCCGGCCTGCACTGCCCGGAGCAGCGCCGCGCACTCCACCAGCTCGTCGCGCGTCAGCGGGTAAAGCTTGCCGACTGGAGTCGCGAAGCGGCTGTGGCCGGAGCGACCAACGCGCTGCAAGAACGTCGCGATGCTGCGCGGAGAACCGACCTGGCACACCAGCTCGACCGGACCGATATCGATGCCGAGCTCGAGCGACGCCGTCGCGACCAACACCTTGAGCGACCCCTCGCGTAAGCGCTGCTCGACGCGCGCCCGGCGATCTTTGGACAAGCTGCCGTGATGCGCCGCTACGTGCTCGGCCCCCACCCGCTCGCTCAGCAGGTGCGCGAGTCGTTCCGACAACCGCCGAGTGTTAACGAACACCAGCGTGGTGCGTCGAGCGGCGACGTGACGGGCGATGTTGTCGAGCACCTCGCCGAGCTGTTCGTGAGACGCGATGGCTTCGAGTTCACACTCAGGTAGCTCGATGGCGAGGTCGAGCTTGCGGCGATGACCCACGTCCACCACGGCGCAGCGCGGCTTACCGGTCGCGTCCGAGCGCTCTGGGCCCACGCCGACCAGTAGCCGTGCCACCCGCTCGAGCGGCCTTTGTGTCGCTGAAAGCCCGATGCGGAGCGGCTTCACGGTCGCCACGTGCTCGAGCCGTTCGAGCGAAAGCGCCAGGTGCGCGCCGCGCTTGTCGCGCGCCACGGCGTGGATCTCGTCGACGATCACGGTGCGCACGGTGCGCAGCACCTCACGGCTCTTGCCTGCCGTGACCATCAGGTACAGCGACTCGGGCGTCGTGACCAAGAAATGCGGCGGCCGCTTCAGCAGCGCGGCGCGCGCCGAAGCCGGCGTATCGCCGCTGCGCGCTCCGACACGGATCTCCGGCGCAGCGAGACCGAGCTCGCGCGCCACTTCGGCGATCTGCTCGAGCGGCTGCTCGAGGTTGTGCCGAATGTCGGCCACGAGCGCCTTGAGCGGAGAGACGTAGACCACCTCTACCGCGCCTTCGTTGAGCTCGCCGCGCTCTGCGGCGCGGTACAGGCGATCGATGCAGAGCAAGAATGCCGACAGTGTTTTACCGGAGCCGGTCGGGGCCGCGATGAGGGTGCTCTCGCCGCGCGCAATCACCGGCCAGCCCTGGGTCTGCGCTTCGGTCGGTCCGTGCGGAAAGCGCCGTTCGAACCACGTGCGCACCGCCGGGTGGAACAGCCCGAGCGCGCGCGCCTCAGCGTCACTTTCGACGGCGCCGGCACTGCGCACGTGGGCGCCTGGTGCGGCCAAACCGGCGTGCTCGCTCATCGACATGGCCCGAAGCATAGGGCGGGGCCTTGGCGCCGGTAGGGGCGCTCGCAAGACCGCGTCAATGCGAGGAATTTAGACCAGCCGCAGCACCGAGCGCAGCTGGGCGCCCACCAGCTGCCGGCTGCGGGAGAGTCGGACTGAAACCTCTCCGCCGTCGCGCAGGATGCGCTTGAGCTCGGTGGTCAAAATACGCAGCGCGTCGTAACTCGCAGCGTCGAAGCACGCGCGTCGCTCGTGCGCGTTCCGCGCGGGAGGGTGCGGCAGTGGTTGCCCGTCGGCAAGGTCGCCCGCTTCCACGATGCGCGCGAGATCGAGCGTCAAAAAGCGCAGCTGCTGCGCGCCCGGCTCGCGATACGCCACGCTGCTGCTGGCCAAGAGTCGCAACCACGCGGCGCGGCGCAGCACTTGATAAGACTGCGCAGTGGCGCGCTCCACGTGCCTGGCGACGCGTGGACCATCCCAAATGGCCACCGACTCCTCGGCATCGTCGCTACCGTCCTCGGCCTCGGTCTCTGCGCGTTCAGGCGCTGAGAGTAGGAGCTGTCGCGCGAAATCCAGCGAGGTCCTGCGCGCGCTCGCGGCATCACGACTCGTGGGGTCGAGCCTGTGCCGCTCGCTCACCAGCGACATGCCGTCGTCGAAACTTCGAGCATCGGGCGCCCAGCGAGTTGGCGCCCCGACGCACATCGCACGGAGCGCCGCGCTGGTTGGCGCGCCCGCCAAGAGCTCGCTCAGCCCGCGCAGCGCGCGCACCGCGTAGCGTGACGATAGCGGTCCCAGCGCGTGCGTGCGGTCCGGCTCTGGTTCGGCGCTCGCGAAATCGGCGCTCGAAAACCACACGCTGCGCTCGCCGAGCAAGAGCTGCACGTTATAGGGCGGGTTTTCACGCTTGATGGTCTCGGTTTCGAGCAACGCTGCCTCGAGCGCGCTCGACGTCACCACGTGCGCAATCTCGCTGACTTGAGTGAGCATTTCAAGAGCGCGCTCGGTCGCGCCGCGCTGCTTGGTGAAATGCGACGTGACGCGCTTCTTGAGGCTGGTCGCCTTGCCCACGTAGAGCAAGTCGCCGTTCGAGCGCAGCATGCGGTACACACCCGGCAAGTCGGGCAGCTCGCGGTAGCGAGCCGGCGGCAGCGGATAGCGACGCTTGCGCGGCGCCGCTCGTTCGCGCGACTCCAGCCAGCCGTCTAGCTCG
>JBEHXA010000840.1:0-2725 GCA_048498935.1 Myxococcota bacterium | reverse complement strand
AGCCGCCTTTCTCGTGGAGACGTGGGCTCGAGACCGCCACCCCGGCGACGCCGGGCACGACCGCCACGATCACGCCGCTCACCCCGCTCTTGGCCGGCATGCCGGTCGCGACCAGGTAGTTCCCGGACTCGTTGTACATGCCGCAGGTCGCCATGATCGAGACTACGATCGCGACCGTTTGCTTGCGGAGTACCCGCTGGCCGCCGGGCAGTAGACCGCCGTTGGCCAAGATGGCCGGCAGGTGTGCGGCCTCGCGAACCGTTCCGGTGAGCGAGCACAGCGCGAAGTACACACTCAGCGTGTCTTCGACATCCCCGCTCAAGACCCCGCCGTGCTTCAAAAAGTAGGCGATCGAACGGTTGCGATCGGCGGTGCCGCGCTCACTCTCGCGCACCCGCTCGTCGATCGCGATGGGAGCCCCGTACAGGCGCTCCGCCCATCGCTGCAGCCAAGCTACGCGCTTCTCGACGCTGCCCTGGAGCTGCCCGCACAGCGCGATGGCTCCGGAGTTGATGAGCGGGTTGGCGGGCTTTGGACCGTGGGTTTCGAGGCGCGCCACCGAGCCGAAACTGTCGCCCGAAGGTTCCGACCCGACGATCTCGAACACCTCGACGGGGCCACGCTCCTCCAGCAAGCCGATCAGTGGCAGCAACTTGGCGGAACTTTGGAAGGTAAATTCATGCTCGCGCACGTCGCCGCTCGTCAGGCAGTCGCCGCTCGTCAACATCACCGCAGCGCTGGTGCGCTCGAGCGGCACGTTGGCCAGCTCCGGGATGTAGTCGGCCGGGGCGCCCGCGTGGTTGCGCCGCGCCTTTTCGACGGCGCCGTCGAGCACGCTTTGGACTCGCTCCAGCTCGGGCATCACTCGGCGGCTCGGAGCGCGGCTTGCGCGTGGCCGCGCTGCTTTTCGATGGCCCAGAATACGGCTTCGGGCGTAGCCGGCGACGCCAGCGCGACCCCGCCCCCATCGCCGAAGGACGCCACGGCAGCGCGCAGCGCCTCGCGCACGCTGAGCGCAAGCATGAGTGGGGGCTCGCCGACCGCTTTGCTACCGTAAACGACGCCTGGTTCTTCGGCGCGCGCCAGCAGGTTCACGTTGAAGATGGGGGGGCACTCGCCGAGTGTCGGCAGCTTGTAGGTAGAGGCACCGCTCGAAGCGAGCGCGCCGTCCGGGCTCCACACCAGCTCTTCGGTGGTGAGCCAACCGACGCCTTGAATGAACCCGCCTTCCACCTGGCCGCGATCGATGAGCGGGGAAAGCGAGGTGCCGACGTCGTGCAGGAGATCGGCGCGGAGCAGCCGGTATTGACCGGTGAAGCCGTCCACCTCCACCTCGCTCACCGCAGCGCCGTAGGCATAATAGTGAAAGGGCTTACCGACCCCACTCTCGCGATCGAAGTGGACATTGGGAGTCGCATAGTAGCCGGTCGCGAATAGAGGCGTGCGCAAGAGGTAGGCCTGGTTGACGATGGTCGCGAACGGCACGGCATCAGCCGGTCGGGTGCGCGGGAATACCATGCCCGCGTCGAACACCACGTCGGTCACTGCTGCTTGGAAATGGCGCGCCGCTACCTCACTCAGGCGCTCCTTCACGGTGTCACAGGCGGCCTTCACTGCCGCGCCGTTGAGATCGGAGCCGCTCGAGGCTGCCGTCGCCGAAGTGTTCGGGACCTTGTCGGTGCGGGTCGCCATCAAGCGGATCGCCTCGAGTGGCACGCCCAGGGCGTGCGCGGCGATCTGCGCCATCTTGGTGTGCAGCCCTTGCCCCATTTCAGTGCCGCCATGGTTCACCTGCACGCTGCCGTCTTTGTAAACGAGCACCAAGGCGCCCGCCTGGTTGAAGAAGGCGGTGGTGAACGAGATGCCAAACTTGACCGGTGTGATCGCGATGCCGCGCTTCAAGTGCGGGTGCTGCGCGTTGAAATCAGCACACTGTTGTAGACGATTCACGAAGTCGCTCGACGCTCGGAGCTCGCTCCAAATACGGCTGATGCGCTCGGCATCTTTGATCTCCTGCCCGTAGTGAGCGGTGTCGCCCGGTCGGTAGAAGTTCCGCTGTCGCACCTCGTGAGGCGGTAGGCCAACGTGCCGCGCCACGCGATCCACGATCTCCTCGATGAAGAGCATGCCTTGCGGGCCACCAAAGCCGCGAAAGGCGGTGTGCGAGACGACGTGCGTCTTGCAAATGCGTCCGACGATTTCGACGTTCGGCAACAGGTAGCAATTGTCGGCGTGGAACATGGCTCGACCGAGTACCGGCAAGCTCAGGTCGAGGCTGAAGCCGCCGTCACTGTAGAGCTCGAGCAGTAGCGCGCTCAGCTTGCCGTCGGCATCGAAGCCGACCCGGTAGCGTCCCAAGAACGGGTGGCGCTTGCCGGTCATGGTCATGTCCTGCTGGCGCGTCAGGCGCACCAGCACGGGACGCTTTGCTTTCTTCGCGGCCAGCGCGGCGACGGCCGCCCACAGGTTGGCTTGGGTTTCTTTGCCGCCAAAGGCTCCCCCCATGCGCAGGCATTGCACGGTGATCTGGTGCTTTTGCAGCCCCAGCACGCGCGCCACGATCTCCTGGGTTTCGGTTGGGTGCTGCGTCGACGAGTGCACCAGCATGCCGTCGCCGTCTTCTGGAACGGCCAGCGCGGCCTGCGTCTCCAGGTAGAAATGCTCCTGCCCGCCGACGAACAGCTCACTCGAGAGCTGGCCGTGTGCGGCGGCGAGCGCCCGCTCC
>JBEHXA010000839.1:0-2753 GCA_048498935.1 Myxococcota bacterium | reverse complement strand
GCTCGCCGCGGAGCTGAAGTGTGAGCCTCGGGACTTGTTTCCGATCTCCAGGTTGGATGTCGGGGTGAGCGGGGTGCTGCTGGTCGCGCTCGGCTCACTCGCGCGTGAGCGCCTGCTCGCCGAGCGCGCTCGGGGCACGCTCAACCGACGCTACGTCGCGCTAGCGTGCGGCCTTCCGGAGCCGGCTGAAGGGGATTGGCGCGAAGCGCTCGGCAAGCGCGCGGGCGGCAAGCGCGGCGCGGGTGGGCGTGACGAGCAGCAAGCGCACACGCGCTATCGCAGGGTCGCCGATGCGGCACCGGTGGCGCCGGGCCAGCCGCGCACCGCGCTCTTGGCGCTCAGCCCAGTGACCGGGCGTACCCATCAGCTGCGTGCGCACGCGGCGGCGCACCACGTTTGCTTGCTGGGCGATCGCAAATATGGCGGGCCCGTGCGCGTGACCGGGGCTGACGGCAGCGTGAGCTCCTTCGGGCAGGTGCTGCTGCACGCAGCGTGGGTGGAATGGGGAGCAGCGGGTGCTCGTCGGCGCGTCACGGCCGAGCCCGGCGACGATTTCGTGCGGGTGTGGCTCGGGCTGGGCGGCGATCCCGCGGCGATTCAGCGCGCTCTGGACTGAGCGCCGGGGCAAAGCTATCTCGCCCTACCCATCGTGCGACGCTTCCGCGCCTCCATCATTGCCGCCACGTGTGCCGGGCTCTTGGCTTGTTCGTCGGCTCGCTACTCTTCCGAGCCGGGTGCGCCGACGCTGGTCATGCCTGGCAAGTTCATGGAGGGGTCGGGTGAGCCCGGAACGACCCCGAGCGCGGCCGCAGCGTCTAGCGCTGCACCGGCGCCGTCGAGCGCACCCGCGTCGTCGAGCGCCGCACCGGCGTCGTCGAGCGCGCCTCCCGCGACAGAAGGCAACACCGTGGCGCCGCTCGCGCCGAGCACTCAGCCGGATCCGACCCCGCTGCGCATGGCCGAGCAAGTCGAGTACGAGCTCGAGCTGAACGGAGGCAAGGTGAACGTGCTCTCGGTAAAACCGGTGAAGCTGCCCGAGCCGATCGTGACCGCGCGCCGCGTGGGGCGCTGGGCCATCGAGCTCGGCATCGGCCCGGAGCTCATCGAGCGCGTCCGTTTCGACTTTCCCGGCACCGCCGCTGACGAGACCACGACGGGCCCGAAGAAGCTCCATGCCCCGCTCGACCTCGGCAGCCGCGCCATCACGCGGGTCAAGGTGACGGTGCCTCAGAGCCCTCGCGCTCGGCGCGCGCTGCTGGTCGATCGCGCGACCGGTGCCGTAACGCCACTCGACTGGCCCCTCCCGCCACCCCGCTAGCCGCAGATGTAGGTTTCTGGCCGGGGGCGTGTTGTCGGGGCTGGATCCCCAGACCGTAGAGCCGCGTCGCGCGTCCTATTTCGGTGATTCCGGTCGGGACTCATGCAAATCTCGGTGGCCTCATGAAGTGCGACGCTTGCGGGCATGCCAACATCGACGGGGCGCGCTTCTGCGCCAACTGTGGCGGCCTGATGCCGGTCGAGCCCGAAAAGGGGCAAGATGCGATGATCGGCCAGCTCATCGGCGGTCGTTACCGCGTCACGGGCGTGCTTGGCGAAGGCGGTATGGGCATCGTCTACGTGGGCGAGCAGCAGATGGGCTCCACGGTGCGCAAGGTCGCGATCAAGACCCTGCACTCGCACCTGTCGAAGGATCCGTCGGTGCTGGCGCGCTTTCACCGCGAATGCGGCACGGTCGCTCAGCTCGAGCACCCCAACACCATCAAGTTCTACGACTTCGGCGCCACCGCAGACGGCACCCTGTACATCGCGATGGAGTTCGTGTCGGGGCGCCCGCTCGCCGACACCGTGCAAGAGGGCCCGATGTCGCCCGACCGCGTGATCAAGATCATGCGCCAGGTGTGCGGTGCGCTCGACGAAGCGCACATGCAGGGCATCATCCACCGCGATCTCAAGCCCGACAACGTCGTGCTCACGAATCGCGCCGGCGAAACCGACTTCGTGAAGGTGCTCGACTTCGGCATCGCGGCGCGCACGGAATCGGCGGACGCGCAGAAAGAGGCGAAGCTCACTCAGCAGGGCATGGTGCTCGGCACTCCTCCCTACATGAGCCCCGAGCAGTTCACCGGTAAGGCGCTCGACGCGCGCAGCGACATCTACTCGCTCGCGGTGATGTCGTACGAGATGCTGACCGGCAAGCTCCCGTTCGAAGCGGACACACCGTGGCAATGGGCGACGCAGCACATGACCGCGCAGCCCATCCCGTTCGAGGTCTCGGCGCCCGCCAAAAACATCCCCGAGGACATGCGCCGCGCGATCCTCAAAGGCCTCTCGAAGGATCGCGAAGAGCGCCCGGCGACGGCGCGCGAATTCTTCAGCGCGCTTTCGGCCGGCGGTCGTGTGACTGTCGAGGCCAACCCGGCCGAGACGGCTGCTGCTGCTCGCACCGGCACTGCCGCCATGGATGCGGTCCCGGCCTTTGCAGCCAGCGCCCCGAGCCACCAGCCGCTCGCGGGCGGTCACGGCCACTCACCGACCCCGATGGCGGTGGCGGCTGCCCCGGTTCCTCCTCCTCCGGCGCGGGCGACCGGCGGTGGGGGCAAGGGACTGATCTTCGGCCTGGTGGGGGTCGGGGCAGTCTTGCTCGGCGCCATCCTCATTGTGGTCGTTCGGTCCAACAAGCCGGCCAATACGGACCTGCCGCCCATCCAAATCCCCACCCAAGCGAGCGCTACCACCTCGACTCAGGGGACCGC
>JBEHXA010000838.1:0-2763 GCA_048498935.1 Myxococcota bacterium | reverse complement strand
GGGTCGCGGCAAGACGAGCGAGCAGGTGATGAGCGGGGTGCTCGGCAAGCAGCCAGCCGAGTTGGATCAAGAATTCAGGCAATTTGCCGAAAAAAAGCTGAGCCGCTTCGCTCAACAATTCATGCCCATGCAGCGCAAGGGCAACCCGGAGCGCCTGCGCGAGGAAGCGCGCCGCGCGCCGCAGGACGCGACCAAGCAACTGCGCTACGTGCTGGCGCTGCTGCGCGACGGGAGGCACGACGAGGCGCGCAAGTTGCTCGAACAAGTGGAGAAGCTGGAACCGACCAACGCCGACGCGCGCTTTCTGCGCGCCGAGCTAGAGCAAGACGCGAAGCCGCAAAAGGCGGTCGCGGTGCTGAACCAGATGATCGAGGCGCGCCAAGACGGCTACTCGGTGCGCCTGTTGCTCGGCAAGCTGTTGATGAGCGCGGGCGACGACGGCGGGGCGCGCGCGGCGATCGAAAAGGCTTCCAGCTTCGACCCGCTCTCGGCCACGCCGCATTACCTGCTCGCCGAGCTGGCGCACACCCGCGCCGACGACGCCGCGGAGCTCGTGGCGCTCCGTCGTTTGGCGGAGCTGGAGCAGCACGAAAGCAAAGTCTACCGGCGCTTGTTGACGTTGCTGGTGGCCAAGAAAGGCTGGGATGAAGCGGTAAAGCTAGGCGAAGCGGCCGTGTTCGCCGACATGGAGGGCTTCACCACGCACCGCATGTACGGCGAAGCGCTGGCCCAAACGGGCGACAAGGCGCGCGCCGCGTACGAGCTCGAGAGCGCGACGCTATCGCCTGCCGAGCCGAAGCAGCTCGCCGAGGCGCACACCCGGCTGGCCGATATCTACGCGTCGGTCGGCAAGGCTCGCGACGCTGCGAAGTCGCGCAAGCGCGCGCAAGAGCTGCTAGCCGCCGCGCCGCCCGCCGAGTGAGCCTCGTCGAGCGGCGCGCTCAGTCGTCGGCGCTGTCGCTGGCGCCGCGCAGGCCGAGCGCGCGGGCCTTCTTGTACAGGTGGCTGCGCTCGAGACCGAGCGCGCGCGCGGCGGCGGCCATCTGACCGGCGTGGTGAGCCAGCGCTTCCTCGAGGATGGTGCGCTCGGCCTCGTCGGCCAACACCTTGAACGGGATGCCGGGGCGGTAGAGGCCGGCGTTCGGCGGGGCATCGCCCATACCGATGGCGCGCAGCACGTCGGCGGCGGTCACGTCGTCGTCCGGGTTCAAGATCACCAGGCGCTCGATGACGTTGCGCAGCTCGCGCACGTTGCCCGGATAGGAGTGCGCCGTGAGTGCTTTTACGGCTTCCGCGTCGAGCTTCAGCCCGGGGCGTCCGTTGCTCAGCCGCGCGCTCTTCAAGAAGGCGTCGGCCAAGAGCGGCACGTCGTCGCGGCGCGCGCGAAGCGGTGGCAAGTCGAGCGGCAGCACGTTCAAGCGGTCGTGCAGGTCGGCGCGAAATGCGCCCGCGGCCACCTCGGCGCGCAGGTCCTTGTTGGTGGCGGCCACGACGCGCACGTCCACTTTGATCGTTTCGCTGCCGCCGACGCGCTCCACTTCGCGCTCCTGCAGCACGCGCAGCAGCTTGGCTTGCATCGGTAGCGGCATGTCGCCGACTTCGTCCAAAAACAGCGTGCCGCCGCCGGCGCGCTCGAACTTGCCGCGGCGTTGCTTGGTCGCGCCGGTGAAGGCGCCGGCTTCGTGCCCGAACAGCTCGCTCTCGATCAGATCGGCCGGAACCGCCGCGCAATTGAGCCGCTCCAAGGGTCCCGTCGAGCGCGGCGAAGCGCGATGAATTGCCCGCGCAATCAGCTCTTTGCCGGTGCCGCGCTCGCCGATCACGAGCACGCTGGCGCTGGCTTTGGCCGCGCGCAGCACCTGCTCGCGCAGCGCCTGCATCGGCCGACTCTCGCCGAGCAGCTCGTCGCCTAGGCCGGCTTCGCGTCGTAGCTCTTTCGCCTCCGCTTCGGCGCGCGTCAGGCGTAGCGCGTTGTCCAGCACGACCAGTAAACGGTCGGTCGAGAGCGGCTTCTCCAAAAAGTCGAGCGCACCCAGCCGAGTGGCGCGCACCGCCGCGTCGATCGTCGCGTGTCCGCTCATCATGATGACCTGCGCGTCGAGGCCGCCGGCCATGAGCTTGGAGAGCAGCGTCAGCCCGTCACCATCCGGCAGCGCCACGTCGAGCAAGACCATGTCGTAGCTCTGTCGGGCGAGCTTGCTCTCCGCCACCGCCACGCCCCCCGCAACGTCGACCCCGTAACCCTCGAGAGATAGGACTCTCTTCAGCGTGCCCAGGATCGAGGGCTCGTCGTCCACCACCAGGATTTGGGCGCGGGGCATCGCTTCCACAAGCTAGCATTTGCGCGCCATTGCGACCCAAACGCTCCAGTGTCGGGGGAAACGACATCGAAGAGGTTTCTAAGAGCATGGCCGCCGCTCGCCAAGTATGCTGCGCTCACGCCCGCCGCAGTCGATGAGCCTCGAAGCAACCGCAACCGGAAATCTCCAAGCCACGCCGTTCGGCCATCTGCTCGTGTATCTGCTCGATCGCGGCATGACCGGCAGCCTGGTGCTCGAAGAGCCCGACGGCTCCAAGCACGCGATCTGGTTCGAGCAGGGCGCGCCTGCCAAGGTCAAGACGGCGACGCCCGTCACGTACCTGGGCCAGGTGCTGGTGGAGCAGCGTGTTATCACCCGCGAGGTTTATGAAAAGAGCCTGCGCGGCGCGCTGCTGGCGCGGCGCCTGCACGGTGAAGTGCTGCTCGAAACCGGTGCCATAGAC
>JBEHXA010000837.1:0-2767 GCA_048498935.1 Myxococcota bacterium | reverse complement strand
GCCAATTCACAATGGGCTGGTAGGCAATCCACAGTTTGTCAAGCGCGCGCTCGAAACGGCTGCCCAAATCCTCCAAGTCCTCGATCAGCCAGCCGCCGGCGACGCACACCTCGAGGGCCTTGCGCTTCAGCAGCGCCAGCTTGTGATGGGCCGCCGCGTCGCGCACCACCTCGATCAGGCGTTCGAGCTCGATCGGCTTAGCCAGGTAGCGGTACCCGCCCTGCTCCATCGCCGCCATCGCCGATTCGAGCGACGGCTGCCCGGTGAGAAAAATCATCGGCACGTCCAGGTCGATGTGCCTCACCTCCCGAAACAGCTGCATGCCGTCCATGCCGGGCATCATCAAATCCGACACGATGGTGTCGAAGCGCTGGCCTTGCCGTAACAGCGCCATCGCTTGCTCGCCGTCGGCGGCCGTTTGCACACGCATCCCTGCTCGCGTGAGCGATCGCTCCGCCAGCCTTCTGAGCTGCTCCTCGTCGTCAACGACCAATACGTCGATCTCGCGAGTCGGCATCGCGCGGCCCCTTCGAGAGATTAGGGATACGCCCGGTAGCGTTGACTGTCCAGTCGGGGCAAATTTCCCCCGCCCGGTCGAGTGCGGCGCGATGCGACACGCCGAGGAAACTGCAGCGCTACGCGCGCCGAGTGATAGGCATTGCGCATGGTCTGGCGTCAGCGAGTCGTGATCGTAGGTGCCGGTTTCGCCGGCCTGGCGGCTGCGCGTGCGCTCCGTCACGAGCGGATGGAGATCCTGCTGCTCGACCGAAACAACCACCACCTCTTCCAGCCGCTTCTCTATCAGGTCGCCACCTGCGCGCTCTCGCCTTCCGAGATCGCCATGCCGATCCGCACGATTTTGCGCGGGCAAAAGAACGTCGAGGTGCTCTATTCCGAGGTGCGCTCCGTAAACCTCACCGCGCGCTGCCTGGAGACGTCGAGCGGCCCCGTCGACTACCACTTCTTGATTCTGGCGACGGGCGTCCAGAACAATTACTTCGGTCACGACGACTGGGCCGAAGCAGCGACGGGCCTAAAGACGCTCGACGACGCCCTGCAGGTGCGCCGTCGAGTGCTGCTCGCTCTGGAGGTCGCCGAGCAAGAGACGTTGGAAGAACGCCGACGGCAGCTGCTCACGTTTTGCGTGATCGGGGGCGGGCCCACCGGCGTCGAGCTGGCCGGAGCTTTGAGTGAGCTCTCGCGCACGATGGCGCGGCGCGACTTTCGCCACATCAATCCGAGCGAGATCAGCATCGTGCTCGTAGAAGGGTCGCCCTACGTGCTCGGAGCATTTTCGACTCCGATGCAAGAGAGCGCGATCGCTCAGCTCCAGGCGCTCGGCGTCGAGGTTCGACGGAATGCGCGCGTCGTGCGGATCGATCAAGCGGGCGTCACGGTGCAGGACGAGCAAGGTACCGAAGCGACGATCGGAGCCTCCACGGTGCTGTGGGGCGCGGGCGTACGCGGGTCTCCGCTGGCCGAAACGCTGGGCGTGCCGCTAGACCGCGGTGGCCGCGTGATCGTCGGGGAATCGCTCACGGTGCCCGGCTTCGACGAGGTTTTCTGCGTCGGCGACATGGCATCGTGCCGCGACGCTGACGGCACGTTGGTGCCGGGCGTCGCACCGGCCGCGATGCAGCAGGGGCGTTTCGTGGCCGAAGCCATCACCGCGCGTATCCACAACCAGCCCAAGCTGCCGGCGTTCCGTTACGTCGACAAAGGCAAGCTCGCGACGATCGGTCGCAGCGCGGCGGTAGCCGAGCTCGGGAAGCTGCGCGTGTCCGGGTTCGTGGCGTGGGTGCTGTGGCTCTGCGTCCACATCTGCTTCTTAGTGGGCTTTCGCAACCGCTACTTGGTGCTGTGTCAGTGGGTCTGGCACTACTTCACCTTTCAAGGCGGAGCGCGACTCATCACCGGCTCCCGCGACCTCGGCATCGCGTGGCCGACGCAGCCGCGCCGCCTCGCCATCGCCCGTCCCAGCCGAGCGCCGGCCGAGTCGTAAACGCGCTATGGCGCTCTGTAAGGCTCCCAGATCTTACAGGTCGGTTACTGCGCGGCGGCGGGGAGCTTGGGGAAGTCGCGCAGGTAGTGGCAGGTGTAGCCGCCGGGGTTCTTCTGCAGGTAGTCCTGGTGGTAGTCCTCGGCCACCGTGTAGGTAGTTGCCTTGGTGATCTCGGTGACCAGCGGGCGCGGCCACTTGCCGCTCGCGTTGACGCGCTTCTTTACCTGCTCGGCGGTCTGCTGCTGCTCCGGCGACTCATAGAAGATGACCGAGCGGTACTGCGGCCCGGTGTCGTTGCCCTGGCGATTGGGCGTCGTCGGGTCGTGCATGCGAAAGAACCAATTTTCGAGCAACTCCGCGTATGAAAGGCGCTTGGGGTCGAAGACGATCCGCACGGCTTCAGCGTTGCCGGTGGTGTCGTGGTGCATGTCTTCGTAGGTGACGCCCGCCTTACCTCCGGCGTAGCCCACGTCGGTCGAGAGCACGCCCGGGATCTTGCGGATGATGTCCTGCATACCCCAGAAGCAGCCGCCGGCCAGGATTGCGGTCTCGAGCGTGGCCTCGCAGCCAGCCTTTTCTCCTGGTTCCGGACGTGCGCAGCTGTTGTCGGTGGCGGCCGCGGGCGCGCTGGCGGCGGCTTTGCCGAACAGCGGCAGGTAGTCGCCATAGCCGGACTCGGCCAGCTTGCTCACGGGGATGAAGCGCAGCGAGGCGGAGTTGATGCAGTAGCGGAGACCAGTCGGGCGCGGCCCGTCTTCGAAGACG
>JBEHXA010000836.1:0-2769 GCA_048498935.1 Myxococcota bacterium | reverse complement strand
TCTCATTTCAGCTGATGACCACGCCCGCTGATCCTGGCTTCTGGCTTCGTTTTCGCTGCGGTCCGATGCTCACGTACCCACGTACGCTCCGCTTCGGTCCTCGCGAAAGCCTCGCCAGAAACCAGGCTGAGTGGGCGGGCAGCTGGGAAATGAGACCAATGGTCAGTGTGGCAGCGCCATTCCAAAAAATGGCTGCGCTAGAGTGTGAGGAGGCCGCTGCGGGCGGCGAGGACGACGGCTTCGGTACGGGTGGTGGCGCCGAGCTTGTCGAGGATGGCGTTGACGTGGAATTTGGCAGTGTGGGGGCTGATGCCGAGGCGCGCGGCGACGTCGCGATTGGAGAGGCCTTCGGTCAATAGTGTGAGCACTTGTTGCTCGCGGGGGCTGAGGAGCGGCGGTGAGGGGCCGTCGGTGGGGCCGAGGCTGAGGCTGAGGAGAGCTAGGCCGAAAGTGTCGTCGAGCACCCAATGGCCGGCTGCGACTGCGAGCGCGGCCGCTCCGATGGCTTCGCCACTCGAGGAGCGTGACAAGGCGCCGTGGGCGCCGGCGCGAAGGGCGCTGCGTGCTTCCGCCGCTTCAGTGACGAGGGCCAGGACTGGAGCGGCGGGGCTGCGGGCGCCGCGCTCCGGAGCGTCCCACACCACGACGTCGGCGTGCGGGGGCGCTTGGCGCTGCGGGTCGAGGTCGCCGAGCACGTCTTTCAGCACTAGGCCTGGATAGGCGGAGAGCACGGCGGCCAAGCCGCTGCGAACGAGCGGATCCCGCGAAATTACGACCGCAGAAGGGCGAAGCGGAGCGTCCAGGCTGAGAACGTAAGGCCGCTCTGCGGTTTGTCCACGCCTTGGCGTTGCTTTGTCGCGCCGCTGCGCCGCCGCGCCGCCGTCGGCGCTCCCCATCAGGGTAGGCGCACCTCGCCCAACGACCGATTTTCCGGAGGCGGTGCGGTGCCCAACCTGTTGTGCATGAGCCAAGCAAATGAATGGTCCGAGGTTTTCGAGGCGGCCGCCGAACGAGCGAGCCAGGCGCTGGTGCACGTGGCGGCGGGATGCCGTCGCGGTGCGACGGGTAGCGTCTACGACGAAAGCGGCGTGATTTTGACCACCGCGAGAGCCGTTGCGGGTCGCGAGGAGCTGGAGGTGGTGCAGGGCGAGCAGGCGACGAGCGCGAGCGTGGTCGGCTACGACTTGGCCACCGATATTGGCGTGCTCCGGGTGGCGAGCCCGTTGGGGCAGCCGCCAACTTGGTCGGAGCGGGCGCTGCGGCTCGGGTCGGTGGTGCTCAGCACGTCGCGACCGGGCCGCGCTGCGCGCGTGAGGCTCGGGGTGGTGAGCCAAGTGGGCGAGGCTTGGCATACCGTGCGTGGCGGTCGCATCGAGCGCTACGTGGAAACCGATGTGGCGCCCGAGCCTGGTTTCTCGGGTGGCTTGAGCTTCGACACGCTCGGTCGGGCGGTGGGTATGAGCTCGGCGGGGCTGCTGCGCGGCGTGCCGCTGCTGCTCGAGCGGTCGACGTTGGAGCGCGTGGTGGGCGCCATTTTGCAGCATGGTCGAGTGCGACGCGGTTACCTGGGCGTGGGCACGCAGGCGATTCGGCTTCCCGAGGCAGTGGCGAGCGCGACCGGGCAGGCGAGCGCGCTGCTCGTCTCTTCGGTGCAGGCGGGCAGCGCCGCCGAGCAAGCGCAGGTGAGTATTGGCGACTTGTTGATCTCGCTCGGTGGGGCGCGCTTGGTGAGCGCTAGCAGTCTGCAGGCCGCGCTCGAAGATGCGGAAGGCGTGCCGACCGCGCTCGAGCTGTGGCGAGCGGGGCAACGCGTGAACGTGGAGGTCACACCGGGAGTACGGTCGTGAGCGCGCTGGGTCTGCTGCCGCAGCTTTCGCACGAGCTCGAAGAGCTCGTGAAAAAGACTGCGCCGAGCGTGGTGGCGGTGGAGCAGGGTCGCGGGCAGGGCACGGGCCTGGTGATCGCGGGTGACGGCTATGTGCTCACCAACTCGCACGTGGCGCGTGGGGCGCCGCGGAGCTTGCGGGTGCGCTTGCCTTCCGGCGATGATCTGCCGGCCGAGCTGGTGGGCGATGACCCGGAGAGCGATCTAGCCGTGCTGCGCGTGCCGGAGCGCGGGCTCACGCCGCTCGAGCTGCACGAGTCGCGGCGCCTGCGCGTCGGGCAGCTCGTGGTCGCGATCGGAAATCCGCTGCGCTTCGAGGGCACGGTGACGCTGGGCGTGGTGAGCGCGCTCGAACGCGCGCTGCCGGGGCCGAACGGAGCCTGGTTCGAGGGCTTGGTGCAAACCGATGCGGCCATCAACCCGGGCAATTCCGGCGGTCCTCTGCTCGACGCTGCGGGTGCGGTCGTGGGCATCAACACGGCGGTCATTCCGCATGCGCGCGGGCTCGGGTTTGCGATCGCCGCGCACACCGCGAGCTGGGTCGCGGCTGTTTTGATGCGGCGCGGCAGCGTGGAGCGACCTCTACTGGGCGTTGCTGCGCGTGGGGTGGATCTGTCATCAGTCGAAGCGGAGCGCGCCGGGCAGGCGCGCGCGGTGCGCATCCACGGTGTAACCGAGGGCTCGGCGGCGGCGCGCGCTGCGCTGCGGCCCGGCGAGTTGCTGCTGCGCGCCAACGACTTCCCGCTGTACGGCGTGGACGACTTGAAGCGGGCGCTGGTGCTCGGTGACGGGCGGCAGGTCAGGCTCGAGGTGCAGGGCGGCCGCGCCGGATCCGGCAGGATCTCGAGCGAGCGCCGCGCGCCGCCGCCCTGCACCTCGCGATG
>JBEHXA010000835.1:0-2772 GCA_048498935.1 Myxococcota bacterium | reverse complement strand
GAAGAAGTCGTAGTAAGGTCTCAATCCCTACGCCGTCGTGCATCACCAAGGTGGAGCTCGCAACCCTCAACAACGCGGAGCAAACCGCCGACGCCGGCAAGGCGTACCAGCCGACGGTACTTCCGTTCGTCAGCGGCGGATATCGCTGGGTGATCTTCACTAGTCCGCGCGCCTACGGCAACCAGTTGAATCAAGTGACAGCCGGAGGACTCGCGACCAACTTCACCTGCGCTTCTACGCTGCTATGGGTCTCAGCGCTCAAAAACGAGGCCTCGGGGACGACCGATCGCAGCTACCCGGCGTTTCTATTGCCGGGCCAGAACATGGAGGCGATCACCAACGAGTACCACCACATCAACGAGCGTGGGTACCTGGTGCCGACTCCCTGCAAGACCACCGGCATCAGCTGCACGACCAGCGACGAGTGCTGCAGCCCCAACCAATGCCGCGTCGAGAGCGTCTCGATGTCGGGCGAACCGTCGAAGGTTTGCAAGAGCGCAACGGCTTGTAGCAACGAAGGCGGTGCTTGCCTGAGCAACGCTGATTGCTGCGGCAGCGCGCCCTGCGTCGCGCAAAAGTGCCAAAACGTGCCCGCCTTCGCCGAGGCCACGTACACCCGCACCTATGTGGCCGAGTGCGACAGCGGCTACAAACCTCTGTGGGGCGCGTTCAGCTATCACATGACCGCCCGCAACGGCAGCTACATCGATCTCTCGGCGAAGACTGCCTCGACGGATGCAGGCCTGGCGACCGCGACCTCGGTAGCTCTCAAAAACGCGAGTGCGGACAACTACAACATGCCGGCGGAGTCCGTCGACGTGGGCGTCAAGCTCACGGCCCAGATGGTGTCGCCAAACCTTTCTTACCTGAAGGTCTCCATGCGTTTCGTTCCTTCGGCAGGCGGTGCGGTGGCGCCAATTCTGCACGACTGGGAGCAGCGCTTCAGTTGCCTGCCGGCTGAGTAGTAGGATACCCGCGTGACCAAGCTTCGACTGCTGAGCGTGCTGGTAGTGACTGCCGGAGTGGCTGGCGCCTGCGCCGATGCCGATCGACCGAGCAGTCCGAGCGGCGGCTCCGGTACCGGGGGTGAAAGTGGTTCTTCACCTGTCGGAGGCTCAGGCGCTACCCACGCTGGCGGTGCCGGCGACGGGGCGAGCGGCGGCACGGGCAGTGCGATCGGCGGCGAAGCCGGTGGAGGCAATCTCGGCGGAGCGGCAGCTGGGACGGGTGCCGGCGGCGAGAGCGGGATGGACGGGGAGGTCGCAGCTGGCGGGACCGGCGAGATCTTCCCACCGGTTGGCCCAACGCCCGTGTGCGCCACGGGTGTGCTGTGGGGCACCGGAACGAGGCTTGCGCTTTCGGGCGCTGGTGACCAAGTGCTGCAGGCCGTAACGAGCGACGAGCTCAGCATCGCATGGAAGAGCGCCGATACGTTCTACGTTGCCGATCGCGCGCAGACCGGCGATCCGTTCGGCTCGCCATTGCCGGTAGCGAGCAGTGACCAATACAACGCGGTCACGCTCAGCGCCGACGGGTTGCGACTCGTCGCAGTGACCAAAGACCTGAGAGTGCTCGAACAGGCGCGCCAGCCGGGCATGCCTTTCGACGAAGCGCAGCCCGGCGAGGGTGCATTCACGAAATTCAACAGTGCAATTTTGGGTGATCCCAGCCCCGGCAAGGTCCTCGAGGATGCCGTGCTGAGCGCCGATGGCGCGTCCTTCTTCTATTCGTATTTTCTGATGGACGTGAGCGGCGCAGCGCCCACCGAGAGCCGGCTGTCAGACGGATCCTTCAACCTGGCAGGGCTTAGCTTGGGCGCGCCACTTCAAGGCGACGCCGACGGCAATCGCCGTATCCCGACCGGCCTCGCCAGCGACACGCTCACGTTGTTCTATCGCGACGACGTCGAGGGCGATTTCCGCGCGGCTTGGCGCGTGAACCGCGACGTGCCGTTTGAGGCTTCCGAGGTGGTGAGCCCCGCCGCCGGCACCGTCGCCGCAGCGCCGAACGCCGACTGCTCGATGCTCTACTTCTCCGCTCCGGGGACGGAAGGCATCGATTTGTTCGTCAGCGCGCGCCAGTAGCTCACGCCCACTCAGGGCTTGGCGCGGCGCTCGCGATGTTTCTCGAAGTCGCTGAGGCATTGCCCACGCAGTGCCGCGCCGGCGCTGAGGGCTCCCCGCAAAGTCTGAGCGCGCTGCAAGGCTCTGAGGCATTCCGAAAATCACTACGTGCACGTATCCAATAAGCCGCCGAGTACCCGCCAAAACTGCGAGCTTTTCACGTCCTGTTGGATACGTGCACGTAGCCATTGACGCATCGCTCGAGTGTGCGCAGTCGGCAAGGTTTACGGGCGCGATGCCTGATGCTGCAGTTACATCGACTGGCGCGGCGAGCGGTGCTGCGCGGTGCGAAGCAGCGTCGGACGGCGTTCGTGCCGATTCGAGAACGGCTTCGTTGGCCCTTCTCTGCCGAAGCAAGTGCACGGACACCGTGGGGGGCCGCGCGTGGCAGCCCCTCACGTCACGCTTCGATCACCAGGTGCTCTTGAAGAGCTTCCACATGCCGTCGGAGGTGATTTTGCTGCCGGTGCCGTTGTCGTGGCCGCCGCCGTGCGGGCAGAAGACGACCGGGTTTTTGCCGCAGTTGTCATAGAGGTTGCACGAGGACCAGGCGGCGGTGGCGGCGTCCCACTTGGTGGTGGTGTTGGCGCAGCCGTTTGCGGCGATCAGGCGATCGCGTCCGCGCCCAACGCGCTGTGCGAAAATGCCT
>JBEHXA010000834.1:0-2780 GCA_048498935.1 Myxococcota bacterium | reverse complement strand
CGGCTCGGCAGCGAGTACAGCATGCCGCCGTGGCCCATCGCGATGCCGTCGTCCACCGCGATGGTGTTGAACTCCACGCCCCAGCCGCCGGCCTCGTCGACCACCTTCTTCACGCGCTGGCCGACGTCCCACAAGTGCACGTGACCCGGCACGAACTGGGTGAAGCTGTTGGCGATGGCGATGATGGGCTTCTCGAAGTCGGCGTCCTGCATCCCGGTCGCGCGCCATAGCGAGCGCGCTCCGGCCATGTTGCGGCCGGCGGTGGAGGTGCGGCTTCGGAACCCGTTCATGGCGGTCATGCCCCGAAGCGTAACCGACTGGTCTCATTGCGCAATACGCATCAATGGCAAGAACATGTTGCGTCTTGTGCAATACAGTGGGCGGCTTCCGGCGTGCTACAAACGCCCTCTCCCATGCTCCGCTTCGACAACCGCGCGCTGCGCAGCCTCCCGATCGATCCGAGCAGCGACGGCCGCACGCGCCAAGTGCTCGGCGCCTGCTTCTCGCGCGTGGTGCCGACCAAGGTGGCCCAGCCCCGCACGCTCGCGGTCGCGCGCGAAGTGGCTGAGCTGCTGGAGCTTCCGGCGGACTTCGTCGCGAGTCAGGCGTTTGCGGACGTGTTCGCAGGCAATGAGCTACTGCCCGGGATGGATGCTGTGGCGGCTTGCTACGGCGGGCACCAGTTCGGCAACTGGGCTGGTCAGCTCGGTGACGGGCGCGCGATCAGCCTGGGCGAGCTCGTCAACCGCCGCGGCGAGCATTGGGAGCTGCAGCTGAAGGGCGCGGGTCCGACCCCTTACTCGCGCCGCGCGGACGGACGGGCGGTCATGCGCTCTTCGGTGCGCGAGTTCCTGTGCAGCGAGGCCATGCACCATCTCGGCATTCCCACGACGCGCGCGCTCTCGCTGGTCGGTACGGGCGAAAACGTGCTGCGCGACATCCTGTACGACGGCCACCCCCGCCATGAGCCTGGCGCGGTGGTGTGCCGTGTTGCCCCGTCGTTCCTGCGCTTCGGCAACTTCGAGATTTTCGCGTCGCGCGGCGATGTCACGGTGCTGCGCGCGCTCGCCGACTTCTGCATTCGCACCTACTTTCCGGAGCTGGGCGAGCCGGGGCCGGCCGTCTACGTCGCGTGGCTGAAGGAAGTGGCGCGCCGTACGGCCGTGTTGATGTCCAAGTGGATGTCGGTCGGCTTCGTGCACGGCGTCATGAACACCGACAACATGTCGATCTTGGGGCTTACCATCGACTACGGCCCTTACGGGTTCCTCGACGACTTTGCGCCCGATTGGACGCCCAACATCACCGACGCCCAGGGACGCCGCTACCGCTACGCTTCGCAACCTCGCGTGGCGCTCTGGAACCTGGTGTGCCTCGCGAACGCGCTCTACCCGCTGGTGGAAGACGTCGAGGCGCTCGAGAGCATGATCCCCCACTACACGGAGACGCTCGATCGGGCTCGTGCCGAGAACGTCGCGGCCAAGCTCGGCTTACGTAGCCTGAGTGACGACGAAATCGGTTCCGACGGCAAAGTACGCATCCCCGACGGCGTGCTGGTCGACGACTTGCTCGAGCTGTTGGCGGCCGTCGAGACCGACTACACGCTGTTTTATCGGCACCTTGGGCGGGTGCAGGTCGAGCCAAGCGAAACGCTGAGCGATGCAGAGCTCCTCGCCCCGCTTGAAATCGCCTTCTACGAGCCGGCGGCAGTGGGAGCCGAGCATCGCGCTGGGTTCGCGCATTGGCTCAGGCGCTACGCATCCCGGGTGCGCGAAGACGGGACCCCCGACGCCGAGCGGCGCGCCGCGATGGATCGGGTCAATCCCAAGTACGTGCTTCGCAACTACGTGGCACAGCTCGCGATCGACGGCGCCGAGAAGGGTGATCCTGCAGTGCTGCTCGAGCTGCTCGACGTGCTGCGTCGCCCCTTCGACGACCAGCCCGGCAAAGATCGCTTCGCTGAAAAGCGCCCCGACTGGGCGCGCGACCGGCCAGGCTGCTCGATGCTTTCGTGTAGCTCTTAGCAGCGAGCTGACGGTGAGTGACAATCGATGACGTGGGCTGCGGCGAGCGCCGCTGTCCCGAGCGTATCTTTCTGCCTCGCAGCTTGGGGTGGGAAGCCGCGAAACCTGGCGGAAATTGCGAGCGAGGGTGGGCACTGCAGTTTGGCACTCGCTTTGCTGAGGGGTCCGACGGAGGCATCAATGATTCGTTCAATTCCTGTTTCGGTGTGTATGGCTCTGTCGCTCGCTCTTGCTGTTGGTTGCAACAAGGCAGCCGACGAGCAAAAGAAGGCGGACGAAGCCCGCGCCCAGGCCGACGACAAGGTCATCGACGCCAACCGCGAGGCGAGCGAGAAGATCAACGCCGCGCAGGCCGAGGCCGACAAGAAGGTCGCCGAAGCCCAAGAGAGCTTCAACAAGCTCCGCGAGGACTATCGGCACTCGGTGACCGAAGACCTGGTCGGCGTCGACAAGGACATCGCTAGCCTGGAGGCCAAGGGCAAGACCGCGACCGGCAAAGCCAAGGCCGATATCGACGCTGCACTACCGAACATCCACACGCTGCGCCAAAACGTGACCAGCGAGTATCGCTCGCTCGAGCTCGCTTCGGCCGTGACATGGGACGATGCGAAGGCGCGCGTGACCAAGGCTGTCGACGACCTGAAGAAGGCCGTCGACAAGGCGGATTGAGCCACTAGCGGCTGAATCCCCTTTTTGCAGGCCACGGACGGTGCGCTGCTCGGTAGTCCGAAACGACACCCCAGCGCACCGTCCGTG
>JBEHXA010000833.1:0-2791 GCA_048498935.1 Myxococcota bacterium | reverse complement strand
CCCAACCCCAACTCGGCCTACCCCCAGCACCACTTCCGTCACAGCGTCGGGAGACGGTGCTGGACTAGTGGTCGCGCGGTAGTAGTGTGAACGGATGCGTGGCGGCGATCGCCCAGGCGAGCCAGAGCAGATTCTGGTTCTGCCATTACGGAATTCCGTTTTGTTTCCGATGTCCGTGGTGCCCATCAACGTGGGACGGCCGCGGAGCGTCCGGCTCGTCGAAGAGCTCACCGGTGAGGACAGCGCGCTCGTCGGCGTGCTGACTCAGCGGCACGCCGACACGGTCGAGCCGGTGTTCGAGGACCTGTATGGCATCGGCACCCTCGCGCGCGTCGTGAAGGTGATCCGCCTTGGGCCCTCCAACTACAGCGTCGTCTTGAACGGCCTCGGGCGCTTCAAGCTCAAAGAGCCGCTGGGGCTCGAGCCGTACATGCGCGCGGAGATCGAGCGCGTGGTCGAGCCGACGGAGCTCAGCCCGGAGCTGCGTGAGCTCGGCCGCAAGCTGCGCGAGAGCACGCGCCAAGTCTTGGGTCTGCTCCCGAATCTCCCGAAAGAGACGGCCAGCATCCTCGACAACGTGCGGGAGCCCGGCGCGCTCGCGGACCTGATCGCTTCGAACTTTCCGGAAGAGCACGCCAGTATCGCGGTCCGTCAGCGCATCCTCGAAGCGTTCGACGTGAAGGAGCGGGTCGAGCTGGTGCTCGGCATGGTCGAGCGCCAGCTCGAAGTGCTGCGCGTGAAGGACGAGATCTCCTCGTTGGTGCAGACCGAGCTCAGCCGCTCGCAGCGCGACTACGCCCTGCGCCAGCAGATGAAGAGCATCAAAGAGGAGCTGGGCGAGGCGAGCGACGACGACGAGGTCGAGGCGCTGCGCGACCGCATCGCTCGCGCCGAGTTGCCGCCGGAGGCCGAGAAGACGGCGCGCAAGCAGCTGTCACGCCTGAGCGGCATGCAGCCTCAGTCCGCCGAGTTCCAGGTGACGCGCACCTACGTGGAGTGGCTGGCGGACCTGCCCTGGACCCGCACCACCCCCGATCGCATCGACGTGAAGGAAGTGCGGCGCTGCCTCGACGAGGACCATTTCGGCCTCGAGCGGGTCAAGAAGCGCATCGTCGAGTATTCGGCGATCCGCCAGCTGCGGAAGGACAAGAAGGGTCCGATCCTGCTGTTCGTCGGGCCGCCCGGCGTCGGTAAGACTTCGCTCGGGCGCTCCATCGCCCGCGCCATGGGCCGTCGTTACGGGCGTATCTCGCTCGGCGGCGTGCGTGACGAGGCCGAGATTCGCGGCCACCGGCGCACTTATGTAGGCGCGCTGCCGGGGCGCATCATTCAAGCGCTCAAGAAGGTGGGCTGTCGCAACCCCGTTCTGGTCCTCGACGAGGTCGACAAGATGGGCTCCGACATGCGCGGCGATCCGTCGTCGGCCTTGCTCGAGGTGCTCGACCCGGCGCAAAACGACACCTTCCAGGATCACTACATCGATCTGCCGTTCGATCTGTCGGAGGTGACGTTCATCGCCACCGCCAACTATCGCTACAACATCCCCGAGGCGCTCCGCGATCGCATGGAGACGATCGAGGTGCCGGGCTACACGCGCTCTGAAAAGTGCGCGATTGCCCGGCAATTCTTTGTACCCAAACAGATCAAGGAGCACGGCCTCACGCCCGCGCAGCTCGAGTTCGAGAACGAGGGCATCGAGTGCCTAGTCGACTTCTATACGCGCGAAGCGGGCGTGCGCAATTTGGAGCGCGAAGTCGCGGCGGTCTGTCGCGACGTCACGGTGAAGATCGCCGACGGCAGCGCACCGCCGCACACGAGCGTGACGGCCGAGCTGGTGCGCGAGCTCTTGGGGCCGGAAAAGCACCGGCCGGAGCTGAGCGAGCGAAAGCTGTCACCCGGAGTGGCGGTGGGGTTGTCGGTCTCCGGAGCCGGTGGTGATCTCTTGATCATCGAGGCCACGCGCATGCCCGGCAAGGGCGAGATCTACATCACCGGCAGCCTGCGCAACGTCGCCAAAGAATCGGCGGCGACTGCCGTCTCGTTCGTGCGCTCGCGTGCGGAGCGGCTGCGCCTCGATCCGGAGTGGCTCAAGTCGATCGACCTCCACCTGCACGTGCCGCGCGGCGGCTCGGCTCGTGATGCGGCCAGCGCCGGCGTGGCCATGTTCGTGGCCGTCACGTCGCTGCTCTTACGCGCGCCGGTCAAGCCGGACGTCGCCGTCGCCGGTGAGCTCACGCTGCGCGGCAGCGTGCTGCCAGTTGGCGGCATCAAGGACCAGGTGCTGGCCGCACATCGCGCGGGCATCCGCGAAATCGTGCTGCCCGCCCAGAATGCGCGCGATCTCGAAGAGGTACCGCCCGAGGTGAAGGTCGACCTGCGCTTCCACCTAGTGCACCGCCTCGACGAAGTGCTCCCGCTGGTACTGGCCGAGCCCGAGCCCGATCCAGACGATGAAGACGAAGCCGCGCAATCGCCCCCCGGCGAAGCCCACGTCTGAGCGGCCCCCGCGTCTGAACAACGGGGCCTCGGGCTGCCAAGATGAGTACGTGCACGTCGCCCTCGCTTGAACGATCGGGCTGCGCGTCGCCCAAAATGACTACGTGCACGTATCCAACAGCGAGCCACTCGGGCCTCCTTATTGACTACGTGCACGTATCCAATAAGGAACGCGAGAACCCCTTAAAACCGTTTTCAGCCCTTTCCGCTCCGCTTATTGAATACGTGCACGTATTCAATAAGGAACGCGAGAACCCCTTAAAACCGTTTTCAGCCCTTTCCGCTCCGCTTATTG
>JBEHXA010000832.1:0-2800 GCA_048498935.1 Myxococcota bacterium | reverse complement strand
TGCTGGTCGTCGACGAAGCACGTGTCAGCGGCAACGTGAACGAGGCCTTGCTTGCCTGCCTCGCGGAGCGCGCGCCGGGCATCGTCACCAGGCGCGTCGCAGCGGCCGACTGTTTCGTCCCGCTCGGCGAGGCCGCCGAGCTCGTATTGGTGTCGGAAGACGAGATCTTTCAGGCAGCGAGCGAGCTCAGTCGCATTTGACGCCTAGCAGCTGCGCCGACTTCTGGTAGGTCGACAGCGGCAACTGGCAATTGGCCTCGGGCAATTGCTTGAGACCCAGACAGCCCGCCTCTGCTTGCGCGCCCGAGTTCGTCTTCTGGATGATCTTCCGGCAGCACTCGACTGCGCGGGCGCAGGCTCCGTTGAGTGGCGCTCCCGACGAGTCGGCTGCTCCCGACTCGGCCGTGGAAGTCGCGCCCGGAGCAGCTGGCGGAGCTGCCAGCGCGCTGGCGGCTGCGAGCGCGTTCTGCGCGGCTTTGTACGTGAAGTACCAGGCCATGGCACCGCCGAGCAGCGACAGCAGGAACAACGTGCCGCAGCCGATCCCGACCCACATCAGCGCATTCGACTTTTTGACGGGAGCCGCGCCGGGTGGACCGTACTGAGCAGGAGTCGCGTAGCCCGGCTGCTGGTAGCCGCCGGAGGAATAACCGGGTGGACCGCCACCACCGGGTGGATAGCCAGGGGGACCACCGCCGCCGGGCGGATAGCCACCACCAGGGGGACCACCGCCGCCGGGCGGATAGCCGCCACCACCGGGTGGATAGCCAGGAGGAGCACCACCGCCAGGAGGACCACCGCCGCCGGGTGGATAGCCGGGAGGCGCGCCGCCACCAGGTGGATAACCGCCGCCGCCAGGTGGGTAACCGCCGCCGCCAGGTGGGTAACCGCCGCCGCCAGGTGGGTAACCGCCGCCGCCAGGCGGATAACCGCCGCCGCCGGGTGGATAGTGCTGCGACATCGAGCTCCCATTGCTACCACCCTCTCGGCCGCAGCGGAACTGCTCGCGCTCGGCCGAAAACTCTCGTACGAGGCACACATGCGTCACGCCCTGGCTCTTGCGTTTGGTCTGTCAGCGTTTCGCTCGCTCATCGCGCTGCCCGCGCAAGCTGAAGAGCGGCCCGCAACGCCCGCTAAACCGGCCGGAGCCGCCGCGCTGCCCCAACCCGCGGCAAGCACCAAGCCCGCCACGGCACGCCCGGAGATCACCTTCGAGAAGGTGACGTTGCCGAACGGCCTCAACGTGCTCTTGCATCGCGATTCCTCGCTGCCGCTGGTGGCCGTCAACATTTGGTACCACGTGGGGCCGCGCGACGAGGCGCCCGGCCGCACGGGATTCGCACACCTGTTCGAGCACCTCATGTTCTCGGGCTCACGCCATGTCGGGCGCGAATTCGACACGCTGCTCGAGAGCGTCGGCGCTACCAACGTGAACGGCACCACCAACTTCGATCGCACCAACTACTTCGAGACGGTGCCGCGCGATCAGCTCGATTTGGTGCTGTGGATCGAGAGCGACCGCATGGGCTTCCTGCTCGACGTGCTCGATCAAGGTCTCCTGGACGTGCAGCGCGACGTCGTGAAGAACGAGCGCCGCCAAAGCCTGGACAACGCCCCCTACGGCCCCAGCTACCTCGCCATGATCGACGCGCTATTTCCAGCCGGGCACCCCTACAACGGCGCGGTCATCGGCTCGATGGCGGACCTCTCGGCGGCCACGCTCGACGACGTGCGCGGCTTCTTCCGCGATTATTACACGCCGAGCAACGCCACCCTCGCGATCGCCGGTGATTTCGATCCGGCCGCCGTCAAAGCGTCGATCCAAAAGTACTTCGGCTCGCTCCCCAATCGGCCCAAGCGCGCCACCACCCAGGCGCCCCTCCCCGCTGCTCGCCCCGGTCGCAAGGTCGTCGAGGAGCCGGTGGAGCTCGGCCAAATCACTTTCGGCTTCCGCACTCCTCCCGCCTACACGCCTGACGATCCGGTCGTCGACGTGGCCATGGCAGTGTTGGCCGGTGGCAAGGCGACGCGCCTCTACCAGACCCTGGTCGTGCAGAAGAAGCTCGCCTCCGACGTGAGCGCCAGCCAAGACTCCAATCAGCTGTCGGGCATCACTAGCGTGGGCGCTACGGTAGCGACCGGTAAGTCGTTGAGCGAGCTCGAAGGAGCGCTCGCCGAGGCGCTCACTTCACTCGAAAAAACTGGGCCCACCGCCGCCGAGCTCGAGCGAGCCAAGCGCCGCATCCTGGTCTCCACCCTGCAAAGCCTGGAGATCTTGAACGGTCCGGGCGGCGAGTCCGGGCGCGCAGGACTGCTGCAGCGCTTCGCCCACTACACCGGCGACGCCGGCTACTTGCCGCGCTGGGTCGAACAGATCGAGATGGTGACGCCCGCCGACGTGCAGCGGGTGCTGCGCGATCACCTGAGCGCCGACAAGCGCGTGACCGTCGTCACGCAGCCGCGCGCCAAGGCGCCCCCCACATCTGCGCCCGCCGGCGCCAAGAAAGGGGTGACGCCGTGAAGCGCTCGTTCGCGGTCCTGTTGCTGTCGACCCTCGGCTGCAGCGCCAGCCCGCCACCGCCCGCCGCTCCGCCTTCGAAGCCCGCGGCCGCTGCCAGCGCGAGCCAGCCCCAGCTGCCGCCGGATCCCGAACCGTGGCGAGCCCAGCGCCCCGCACCTGGGCGCAGCGCGCAAGCGCAGTTTCCTCAAGCCGAGCAGGCCAAGCTCGCCAACGGCTTGTCGGTGTTGGTGGTGCGCAAGGCGGTACCGGTCGCTTCGCTGTCGCTGGTGTTCCGGAATGG
>JBEHXA010000831.1:0-2809 GCA_048498935.1 Myxococcota bacterium | reverse complement strand
TTCAAGGTGACGGTCGACGTTCACCCGAGGCTAGGAAATTACAACGAAAACTTCGTGCGAGCGATTGGTCAGTGCACGGGAGACATCGTCGCGCTCTGCGATCAAGACGATGTTTGGAACGAGAACAAACTCTCGGTGGCAGCTGCAGAATTTCGAGACCAGACCGTGACGGCGGTCTCGCACCGAGTGCAAGTAGTGGACGAACATCTCGAGGCGACGTCGCTGGTCTTGCCGAAAGAGTCCCGATACGGAAAGTTCACCGTATCCGATCTGGACCCGTGGTTTGCGCCGGGTGGCATGCAGCTTCTGTTTCGGCGTGGTCCAATCGCCCCGCGGCTGCTCGAGCAGGCACCATTGTCGAAGTGGTTCAACGCGCCGGCGCCCTTCGACGAGTGGATTTTTTTCTTGGCGGGATTGGTCGGGAAGCGCGTTGTCATGCCCGATGTCCTCGCCGTTTGGCGACGACACAGCTCCTCCACCACGGGCAGTCCGGAAGCGACGAAGAAGGTCTGGTCACGCGCTCATCAGTGGCAGTTAGCGGTGTCCTCGGGCGCTGCGGCCTACGCCTACGCCGCGGACGTGGCGGACTCGCGGGCCGAGGTGGCGGAACGGATTGCGCGGTCCACCGAGCCGCGTGAACCTAGCGCCGAGGCGGGGGCTACCTTGTACCGGAGGCTTTCGCAGACCTGGCGGCGCCGCTCGCAGCTGCACGAGGACCTTTCTAGCCGTACGCTGCGCCTACGCGTTTTCGGCGACATGCTGCGAAACCTGGACTATCGACCGCGAGCATCGGGCGGCCTGGGCGCCAAGTCTTTGCTCAAAGACTCCTACGCTGTCGTGCGCGGGCCCCGAAGCGCTCGGGAGCAATGACTCGCCTGAGTAGGCCGCCTAGCTCAATCCCGCAGCTCACCAACAATCCGCGCATGCTCCGCGCGCGCCCGCTTCAGCTCACTGCGCGTCATCGGCCCGCGCAACACCCCGGAATTTGTCAACGCGCGTGAGACAGCGGTCACGAGAATTCTATGAGGGAAGCGTTGCTGTTTCGGTAGATGGCGCTTCGCGTCGCGGCGTCCTCGCCGCGGCGTGAGGCGCTTTCTGTGTTTGGGGTTCGGGTGGTGCGTCGGTGATCATCGGCGCGTTGATGTTTGCAGCGGGACCGGCTGACTCCGCGCGACTGACCGAGACCGTCGAGGCTTCGAGCGGGTTGATATGCACCGTTGCGGGCGGCAGGGCGGCCTTGGGTGGGCCGTTCGGGAAGCGTTCGGGGTGTCGAGCGTGTGCGGCGTCGAGGGCTTCTTGGCGCGCGGCGTGTACAGCCACGAAGCGCCCGAAGAAGACGTCTGCGGGTGTGAATAGCGCGAGCCCAGAATGATGATGCGCGTCGTTGTGCCAACCGAAAAAGGACTCGAGCCAACCTCGCGCGTGAAGCAGAGTGGCGAAGAACCCCGGGTAGTCCGGTTGGTATTTGAGCGTCTTGAACTGCGACTCGCTGAAAGGGTTGTCATCGGAGACGTGCGGGCGGCTGAAGCTCTGATCTACCCCGAGCGTGGCGAGGAGCTGTGCGAGGGTGTCGCTCTTCATCGCAGCGCCTCGGTCAGCGTGCACGATGAGCCCAGGCTCGATACCGTGGCGAGCAGCGGCCTCGGCGAACAACTGCGCCGCGAGGTGCTTGCACTCCTTGGCGGCGACCATCCAGCCCACGACGTAGCGGCTGAACAGGTCGATGATCACATAGGCATGCAGGAAGACGCCTTTCTGCAGTGTGGCGAGCTTTGTGATGTCCCAGGTCCACACTTGATTGGGCCCTGTCGCGGTGAGCGAGGGCTTCACGTACGGGTGCGGAAGGCGCTGATTTCTGCGCTCTTTCGATTCGCCCAGCGCGGCGAGCACGCGATAGATGGTGCGAATCGACGCTAGGTAGACGCCGCGACTGAGCAGCTTCGCGAACATCTCCATCGGAGGCTGGTCGACGAATTCCTCGCTGTGCATCGCATCGACGATGGCTTGCCGCTCGTCGTCACCGAGCCGGCGTGGACTTGGCGCGTATTCTCGAATGGCCAGCGGCAGCGCAGGGTGCGTGCCTCGGTACAATGTTGCCCGGCTGATGCCCAGAGAAGAGCATGCCGCAACCATCGACACTCCGGGCTCGGCGAAGTCTTCCACGAGGTCCATCAAGTCTCTCCGTCGCTCTCGGGCAGTGCCAACCCCAGAATCTCGTGCGCTTTTTTTTGGAGCGCGATGAGTACGTTGGCGATGTGCAGTTTTCGCTCGAGCTCCGCGTTGCGTTTCGTGAGTTGAATGTTGAGCCGCTCGGCCTCAGTGAACTTCGGCTTCCGACCAGCCTTCTTGGCTGTCAGGCCCGTGGATCCGTGAACGCCCAGCAAGGCGCGCCAATTCGACAGGTGGGAGCTGTAGATGCCTTCCCGTCGCATCAGCCCTTCCAGCTCGCCCCGCTTGCCGCTGGCCACGCAGCGGTCAGCCTCTTTCACGATGCGCAGCTTCTCGGCTGCGCTGAAGTGCCGACGAGGGCGCTTCGCAACTGTCTCGAGGGCAGCCCCGCTCAAGCCTGGTGAAGCCGCGCCCTCACTTTCAAGCGAGCCGTCAGGTCCAGATTTTCGAAGTGGTTTGGGCACGATCTGAGATCCATTCTCCGCCTATCGGTACATAGATTACCAGGGGGGAGCTGTCTCAAGTCACGTTGGCACAGGGGGTGGCCGTCTTGACCAAGCTCATCTTGCAATGTACCGACGAGCTTGCTTCGGATCTTTGGGATCGATTTCTCGTGGGCCTCGAGGACGACAACAACAGT
>JBEHXA010000830.1:0-2823 GCA_048498935.1 Myxococcota bacterium | reverse complement strand
CGGCGGTGTCCTCGCCGTCCGGCAGGCTGAAGTACACGCCGACGATCAGCGCCGTGCAGAGCCAGGCCAGCGCGAGCCGCCAGCCGCGCCGGCTCGGTTGCTGCCCGTCATCAGCCATGCACGGCCTCGCTCGCGGCCAGGAACTTGCTGAAGCTACACGTGCCGCCAGCAGCCTCGCCCAGCGCCCCGAGGAGCCAATCTGGCTCGCCCGCCAGGCGCTTGACCTCGACTACCGCGCGCGGCTCGACTCCGACTGGTTTGCCTAGCGCGCTCCGCGTGAGCGGCGAAGTGCGCTCGAAGAGGTCGCCCGGCACTGCGAAGTAGGCGAGGCCGACGTCGATGGTGACGCGCAGGGTGCTCTCGGCATTCTGAAACGACAGACGCCGGTAATTGACGAGCGCGCTGGGCGCGATGCTCTCCGTTTGGGCGCGAACGTGCTCGATCAGCACCTGGGCATCCGCACGTTCTGCGGTGTCGCCCGAGATTTGTAGGTCGCGCTGGCGTTCACGAAACAGGCTGGCGGCGGCCGACTTGGGAAAGCGGAACCGGCGCTTGCTGGTGATGAGTCCCTCCCTCCGTTTCAGCTCGAACCAAAGCCACGGTTGATAGCGAACGATCTGTTCGGGCTCGGTCGCAAGCTCCGCCAGTGCCGGATACAGGTCGTAGTACTCCTTGGCGCGCAGCTTCACGTGGCTGAGACGATTGGCGCAGGCGGCGGCGTAATAGGCGCGGGTCTGCGTGTCGAAATAGAGCGTGGTTACGTGATGTTCGGCGTTGGGTAGCCGGTGAGCGCCCTCACCGCTGAAGCGATGCTCGGCCAAGTGAGCCGCGATCACCCGCAACAGGCCGGGCAAGCGCCCCGCGGGCACGAGGTACTTCGTTTCCACTCGCTGGGCGGTGATGGCCGCGTCGGGCGCGGTCTGGTCGCCGACCTGCGAGGAGAGAGTCACGGTGCCATGCCTTCGAGCGAGTGGTCGACCAGCTCTTCCGTCTGCGAGCCGGTCTCTTTCAACTTGCCGACCCCGCGCAAGTACCAGTAGTGCTTGGTCGCGCCGCTGCCGGCTTTTTGAAAGTGGATCACGTGCTGGAACGTACCGGCCGGCACGGTCAGCGTTTCGTCGGCGCTGACCACGGTCCACACCTCGCGCACTTCGTGGCTGGTCTCGGGGAGGCCCACTTCGCGCTTGGTCTCATCGTACTTCTCGAGCCAGCTAGCACCCGAGGCTGTCGTTTCGGCCGAGCCATCGATGTGGAGCTTGGCCGGATCCCAATGCTCTTCGAGCTCGAGCTCGCCGGTCGACGCGCTGTAGGAGAGCTCGCGGTAGCGGATGATGCGCTGAGGCGCATCGGGTGATGGGCCCTGCCAGCTCTCGGTGTGATCGTTCTCGCCGACACCCTTTGCCGTCGTCACGTGATAGGCCATTTCGTCCGCGTGTGGCCCCTCGCCGCCGATCGTCTCGAGCTCGCCGATGGTCGTCGTCTTGTCGGTGACCTCGCCGTCCTTGGTGACGCGATAGCTCCAGCTGTTGCCGGTAGCCCACGGCAAGAGCGGCGTATCGTCGCTGGGCGGTCCGGAGTCGTCGCCGGCGGCGCCGTCTTGATGTTGTGGATCGACGCTACCGCAAGCCGCGATCGGCATGCATAGAGTCAGAGCGCCGAGCGCGCGCGCGATGAGGGACAGACAGACTTTCATGATGACTTCACTCCGCGGGCTCCCGCGCGATGCGGTGCAAGCCGAGCGCGATGCATGCGGCATGTTTGAGCAGTGACACGTTATCGGGGTAGGCGGTGAGCAAGCTCTCGACCAGCGCACGTCCGCGCGCGGAGTCGGCGAGCGTTCCGAGTGATTTGACGACGGTCGAGGGCCAAACGTCTCGCCCACGCTCACGCAGAGCCCAGGCCTCGTCGCCGTCGACGCCCTGCAGCCCATCGAGCGCTTCCTTGCAATCCACCATGATTGCTTCGCGCAGTCGCCAGGCGCGCGCCTCGTGCAGGCCGCGTAGCGAGGCCATTACCACTTTGGGGGCTTGGCGGAGCGCGTCGCTCCGCCATTGCCAACTTTCGACGTCGCACACCCCGAGCAGGGAGGCGAGCGCGGCGACTGGCGCCATTTTTCGTGTGCGACGGCGGAGCTCCCAGGCGCGCTCGGAGCCGAGACCGGTCACCGACTTTGCGACTGCGCGCGCCAGCTCGTAGCTCGTGCCGAGGTCATCGGTTCGAACATTCACCAGCTCGTCACGTAGCTGCCAAGCGCGATCGTCGTCGAGTCCGTTCAGGCTTGCGATCACTTGCTCGCGGAGCTGAGGCTCGCGCGTGAACGTGGACGCGCGCAGCTGCCAGGCGCGCTCGTCGCTCGAGCCGCTCGCGCAGCCGAGCGCATCGAGGGGTGCGTGTGGTCCGAGCTCCTGCCACAGCTCCCAGCTGCGTGCAGAAGCTGGGGGCTGGCCCAGCGAGCGCAGCGCCGCGCCTGGATAGTCATGAGCGAGGCGCTGCCGCAGCTGAAAGCTCACGTCGTCGTCGAGGCCGGTGATGGCGCCGAGCAACGCGAGCGGTGCGCGCTCCAGTAGCGCGCGCCGCCGCTCGTCGAGCTCGGCGCCGTGCATGCCGCCCAGCAGGTACGCGGCCACTTGCGGCTCACGCTCCAGCAAGTCGTCGATTAGCGAAAGAAAAGCCGGCAGCGGCTGACCCGTGGTGGCGCGCGTAGGCACCTTCGACTGCGCATGCGCGGCGCGCTCGCGAAACCGCGCGATACTGCGCGCTGTACCTGCCTGCTTTGCGTCGCGAATCAGGTCGACTGCGAGCCTCACACTCTGCTCGAGCGAG
>JBEHXA010000829.1:0-2839 GCA_048498935.1 Myxococcota bacterium | reverse complement strand
CTCCTCGAAGCCAGCGAAGAGGCCTTCTCGGCGCTGCCGGCGGAGGCATTGGGTTTGGGTCACGTGGCGCCACCCGCGCCCAGCTGAAGCACGGAAATCAGGCGACGGCGCGGAGGGGCGAAGCTATAGAAAGTTCGTCGCCATTTAGGAGCACCATGCTTTTCGAGCTCGATCGCCGTGCCGGCTTCCTCACGCTCACCGCGCTGAGCGCCTCTCTGTTTTTGGCGTGCTCGTCCGATCCGGCGACGCCGGGCGGAGCTGCAGGTGCCGCGGGCTCGGGCACACCCGCTGGTGGGTCTAACCCGGGCGGCTCCGGCGGCGTTGCTACGGGGGGCACTGGCACGGCCGGCACTGGAGGCTCAGTGGCCACCACGGGCGGCGCTGGCTCGAGCCCTGGCGGATCTTCTTCCGGGGGCGCGGGCGGCAGCGCTGGCGGCGGTGCCGCAACTGCTGGTTCCGGCGGCGTAGGCGGCTCGACGGGTGGTGGCGCCGGCGGTGGAGCGGGCGGCAGCGCCGGAGCGGCAGGCGGCGGCGCAGGGGGCATGAACGACGCGCCCTTCGAGCTCAAGAGCAGCGCCTTCGACGAAGGCGACGAGATCCCGCTCAAGTACAAGTGCGCTGAGGTGAACCCGATGGGCGAAAACCTCTCGCCCCCGCTCAGCTGGGGTCCGGGCCCGGCCGGCACCAAGAGCTACGCTATCGTGCTCGACCATCTGCCGACGCCCGAGCACTGGGTGATCTGGGACATCCCGGCCACCATCACGTCGCTCGCTGAAAACGTCGAGCACGCTTCAGCACCGGCCGTACCGGCGGGCAGCAAGCAGTCCCTGGCCAACCTCGACGGTTTCAACGGTCCGGGCTACCTCGGGCCTTGTCCTCAAGCCGTCAACTCGCGGCAAACGTACCGCTTCACGCTCTACGCGCTCGACGTCGAAACCCTGCCCGGTCTCTCGGCCACGTCGAGCCCTGGTGCGGCCGCCGCAGTCGTCAAACAGCACCTCGTCGCAGGCAGCCAGGGCAAGACTCTCAGCGGCACGCAGATCCGCACTAACTAACCCATTGGGGTTGGGGCGCGTCGCGCTTCGACGCGCCGCGCGGTTTCCACGCGAAGGCAACCACCAGCCTTGCCCGGCCAGCGCCAACTCCATAGCTGAGCTGGCGCCCCCTCATGAGCTCAGAGCGACTCGAGGAACTTCACGAGCGCCGCCTTGTCACCAGCCGGCAGCGCTTCGTACGCAGCCTTGGAGGCCTGGCCTTCGCCGCCGTGCCACAGGATGGCTTCTTCGAGGGTGCGGGCGCGGCCGTCGTGGAGGTAGTCGTGGTGGGGCGCGCAGGTCTGGTCCTGAAACGGCCCTTCGACGCCGCCGGTCACACAAGCCGAGAGGCCGATGCCCCACAGCGGAGTCGTGCGCCACTCCGAGCCGGAGGCTTCGCGTTCACCGAGATTGTCCGCCAGGCCTGGACCCATGTCGTGCAGCAGGAGATCGGTGTACGGGTGAATCAACTGGTCGCGGAGCTCGGCGAGCGGGTGAAACTTGCTCGTCGTCAGCTCGGTCACGTGACAGCTCTGGCACTTGATCTCGCTGAATACCTCTTGGCCGCGGACCACGTCGGGGTCGTCGATGCTGCGCTGCGCGCGAATGCCCAGCAGTGAGATGTATTTGATGAGATCGTTCAGGTGATCGTCGGCGAGCTCGGCGCCCTTGTCGTTGCCGCAGTTCTCTTGCATCGCGCCGCAGTCGGGCTTTGGTAACACCGACGTCATGACGCCCATATCGGTGTTCAGCGCGCCTGCGATTTGATGCTTGAGGCTGCTCGCGCCCGCCTTCCAGCCGAAACGACCGAGCCGCTTGTCGCCCGTGACCGGATCGACCGAGACATTGGCCTTGCCGGAGACGCCGTCGCCGTCCTTGTCGCTCACGTCTTCGAGCGCCAAAATGGTCTCTTCCGGGATGGCTTCGAGCAGGCCGAGCCCGACGAGCTGCGGCGCGATTCGCGCCGAGAACAGCGCCGGCTTGGTTCCGGCAAAGGCGTAGCTCGGCGAGCGCGTGCCGTCCGCGTTCTCGGTCCACTTTTCGATCGACACCTTGCCTTCACCCGGCGAGCCATTCGCTCCCTGCGGCTGGAGCACCGAGCCGATCATCGGATCTGGACTGCCGTCGGCGGCGGCGACCTTGAATACCCACTTGTCGAGCGCTTCGCCCACATCCGCGACCGGAGCACGCCCGTTGCGCTTGTGGCAGCCGTCGCAAGAGGAGTTGACGTAGTTCGGGCCCGCCTGGCCCACCAGCTCCGTGAACGTCTCGTTCTCGGCGCTCTCGTCGTGGCTTCCGTCGATCATGTTCGTGTGGTGCACGCGACGGCCGCGCACGAAGGGCTGCGCGTTCAGCGTCGACATGTTCGTCGCCATCTGCATGAAGTGATTGTCGGGCTCGTCCGAGTACTGGTACGGCAACGTAGTTCGACCGCCGAGCCAGGCCTTTTCGTCGAGTTTGTGCGAATTTTCGCGCTCGGTCGCCTTGTTCTCGAAGTCCCCGACCGTGTACCAGGGCACCATGCCGCCCGTGCCGATCGCATACAAGAACACCGTGCCGTAGTAGTTGTCGCGCCCGATCGGCTTGTTTGCCACGTCGAAGTTCAAGAACTGGCTGGCTTCGATCTCCATGTACTGACCAACCGCCAGCGCCGATTCGGTGCCGTCGAGCGCGATCGCTTTGGTGATGGTGTACGTGTACTTGTACTGCGAGCCTTCGTCGCTCACCTTGTTCAGGTCGTTGTCGTAGGTGCCAGGGCCCTCCTTCTTGATGAGCGGCCCATAGTTGCCCGTGTACTGCGCGAC
>JBEHXA010000828.1:0-2845 GCA_048498935.1 Myxococcota bacterium | reverse complement strand
CAGAGTTTCGGACGGCCGGTCGTGACGCAACCGAGCGCGCAGCGGCGCCTGAGTCAGCGGCAGCTCGGCTCGGGCGCCGGGGCCGAGCGCGCGAGCGCGATCGATACCCAGGTCGGCGCGTAGCAGCTGCGCGAGCGGCCCGCGCGCCGGTGTGTGACGCACCGCTGTCACCAAAGCGCTGAGCGCTCGACCCGAAAGGCGACCTTGCGGCAGCTTGATCTGATCGAAAAGAGCCAAGGTCGGGCCTTGTCGCAGAGCTTTTGCCCGCCTGTAAAGCCGAATCGGAAGCCGGCCGCACCCTGCGCTCGCGCAGCGGAAACGCTTGGGAAATCTGCTTCGGATGAAACCTCAGCGGTACGAGCAATCCCCACAGGAGCCCCCCGTTGCAACCCGAGTCGCCCTTCGTTAGAAGTCCCAACGTGTCGAACTCTGCGAAGTACAACATCCCCGTCGATGAGTTACTGCTCGACTCCGAGGCCTTGAAGGAGGCTTTCGTGAACCACGTGCAGCACACGCAGGGCAAACACCCTAGCTCTGCCACGCGGCTCGATCACTTCATCAGCGCGGCCCGCACCGCGCGCGATCGCATGTTCGATCGCTGGACCCGTACCTGGTCACGCCGCGAGCGCCAGCAGCCCAAGATCGTCAACTACCTATCGATGGAGTTCTTGCTCGGTCGCCTGCTGGAAGACGGACTCGTCAACTTGGGTGTGCTCGAAGAGTTCCGCGCTTCGATGGCGTCGCTCGGCATCGACCTGAACCAGGTGCTCGAGCAAGAGCCGGACGCCGGCCTGGGTAACGGCGGCCTCGGTCGCTTGGCGGCGTGCTTTCTGGATTCGATGGCGACGCTCGGCATCGCCGGCATGGGCTACGGCCTGCGTTACGACTACGGCATCTTCCGCCAGGACATCATCGGCGGCCAGCAGCAAGAGTCGCCCGACCAGTGGCTGCGTTATGGCAACCCGTGGGAGATCGCGCGCCCCGAGCGCACGTACGTGGTGCGCTTCGGCGGCCGCGTGATTCAATACACGGGCAGCACCGGTCGCCTCGTGCACGAGTGGGTCGACACCGACAACGTGCACGCGATGGCGTACGACATCCCGATCCCGGGCTACAAAAACAACGTCGTCAACACGCTGCGGCTCTGGTCGGCCAAGGCCACGCACGACTTCGACATCGCGTACTTCAATCGCGGTGACTACATCCAGGCCGTCGCCGAAAAGAGCAAGAGCGAGAACATCACGCGCGTTCTGTACCCGAACGATCACCAGCCTGCCGGCAAGGAGCTGCGGCTCAAGCAGGAATACATGCTGGTCTCGGCGACGCTGCAGGACGTGATTTCGCGGCACCTCCGCTACCACTCGGACCTGTACAACTTCCACGAGCAGGCCATCTTCCAGATGAACGACACGCATCCGGCGCTGGCGGTGGCCGAGCTGATGCGCATCCTGGTCGACATCCACGCCATGCCGTGGGACCACGCGCTGTCGCTGACCAAGCGCTGCTGCGCGTACACGAACCACACCATCTTGCCGGAGGCGCTCGAGCGCTGGCCGGTGTGGCTCATGGAGCGCGTGCTGCCGCGCCATCTGCAAATCATCTACGACATCAACGCGCAGCACCTGGCTGAAGTGCGCAAGGCCTTCCCGGGCGACGACGAGCGCCTGCGCCGCATGTCCCTGGTCGAAGAAGGCGCCGAGAAGCGCATCAACATGGCGAGCCTCGCCATCGTCGGCGGCAGCAAGGTCAACGGCGTCTCGGCGCTGCACTCACAGCTGCTCAAGCAGACGCTGTTCTCCGACTTTTGCGACATGGAGCCGAGCAAGTTCATCAACCAGACCAACGGTGTCACGCCGCGGCGCTGGATGTTGAAGTGCAACCCCAAGCTGTCGGCCCTCATCACCAACCGCATCGGCGCGGGTTGGGAGATCGACCTCGATCAGCTCGAGCGGCTCGTTCCGTACGCCAACGACCCAGAATTTCAGGCAGAGTGGCGCGCCCTCAAGCAGGGCAACAAGGAGCGCTTGGCCGCGGTGCTCAAGCGCGACCTGCGCATCGAGCTCGACGCGAGCCACATGCTGCACTCGCAGGTGAAGCGCATTCACGAGTACAAGCGCCAGCTGCTCAACCTGCTGCACATCGTCTCGCTGTACCTCACGTACCGGCAAACGCCGCCGTTCGACGTCACTCCGCGCACCTTCCTGTTCGCCGGTAAGGCGGCGCCCGGTTACGACATGGCCAAGCGCATCATCGCGCTGGCCAACTCGGTTGCGCAGACCATCAACAACGACGTGGCGGTGCGCCAGCACCTGCGCGTGCAGTTCGTGCCGAATTACAGCGTGTCGCTGGCCGAGCTGATCGTCCCCGCGACGGACGTGTCCGAGCAAATCTCCACCGCCGGCACCGAAGCGTCGGGCACCGGGAACATGAAGTTCTCGATGAACGGCGCGCTCACGATCGGCACGCTCGACGGCGCCAACGTCGAAATCCTCGAAGCAGTGGGTGAAGCCAACTTCTTCCTGTTCGGCTTGCGCACCGAGCAAGTCGCGCAAGCGCGCGAGTCGGGCTACGACCCGATGCAGCTCTATTACGCCGAGCCGCTGCTCCGCGCAGCGCTCGACGCCATCAGCAGCGGCATGTTCTCGCCCGAAGATCCGAATCGCTTCAAGCCGCTCGTCGACTCGCTGCTCTACGGCGGCGACACGTACATGGTCTTGGCCGACTTCCTCAGCTACGTGCACTGCCAACGCAGCGTCGAAGCCGCCTACCACGATCAAACCGGTTGGACGCGCCGCTCCATCCTGAACGTCGCCCACATGGGCCGCTTCTCGAGCGATCGCACCAT
>JBEHXA010000827.1:0-2878 GCA_048498935.1 Myxococcota bacterium | reverse complement strand
GCGTATTGCGGCGGTGACCCGATCAACTTCACGGATCCTAGTGGCGAAGTTGCTCCGTTCCTACTCGGGCTTGCTGCTGCCGGAGCGTTCCTCGCCGTGTTTCTCGCCGACAACGATCACGCTGCGCGCGAGGCAGCGATCGCGGCTCCGGTTGGTGCGGTTGGGGGGGCATTTTCTCGGCAAGGGACTTGCGGCACTAGCCCCGCTGGTAGGGCGCACGTTTACGGCGTTGGGCGAGGCAGCGGGGGAGGCTTGGTCGTCCTTCGCCAGGGGGTTGGCACCGCGCGCCGCGGCAGCCGCAGAGGAGGCGGTCTCGTTTGCAACGAAACAGGCCGCCAGAGAGGCCTTGGAAGGTCCTCTTGGAATAGCAGCCAACAGGTTTTTCAGGGATGCTGCCAAGAACGCTCAGGACTTTCGCATCACCAACCTCGCGGAAGGCGGAAAGCGATTTGAGTTCTTTTCGCCGGCTAGGAATGCCGGATACGGGAAGCAATACGTTCAAGAAGTTGATGGCGCAGGGGCTATTGTTCGCGAGTTCAAGAACACACTTGGGCCAGACGGTCTTATTGAGACAAAGTGGCTGCACGGAGGTCCGTGATGAAAACTCTGACGGCGGCAATCGCGGGGATTATGGCGGGTGACTTGGACTGTTTGACCGATGTTTTGACAGCCAGTGATCGTGCACGTTCGGAAGCGGCGGCCAAGCTGCCGCGACCCGTGGTCTCGCGTTCCTCTTTGACGAAGGTGTTGGAGGACTGGCGCAAAGGTCTCATCTCAGCTCAGGACGTGCAGGGATGGGCATCATTTGTGCGACGCGGCTACGTTTCCGGCGGCGCGTCCGGTGCTAAGCGTCCAATCTCGATCGAGTATGATGATCAGGATGAGACACTGATCGCGGATACGATCGGTAGGCTGGACGAGATCGGAGATCAGATTGACGGACAAATAGGTGCGCGCGAATTGGAAGAAATGTTGGAGCGCCTGCGACAATAGCGCCTTGCAGCCAGTTGCAGCCACCGCAATTCCGTTCGGAGGATGAACAATGAGCTTGCCTGATTTTCAGGTGCCAGACCAACACGAGTTCGTGGTATCCGTTCGGGCAACCGCGTCCTGATGCGCGGCACCGCGGCGGCGTACAACGCCTGAGCGATGGGCAGCTCAGCGAGCGAAAGCCAGGAGAGCGCGGCGGAGGGGGTTCTCGGCGAGCCGCCGCTTAGCTTCTTCTTGCTGGAGAGTCTGCTCGAAGTAGGCGGGGGCGAGCTCGAGGACGCGGGACTTGGGCCAGTCGGGGAGCAGGTAGAACAGGTCACGCAGGTAGCGCCAGGGCTCGATTCCGTGCAGCTCGCAGCTGGCGATGAGCGAGACGAAGGTAGTGTTGGCGGTGGCGCCGTCCTCGGAGCCGACGAAGATCCAATTTTTGCGCCCGACCGCTTCTTTTCTGAGGTTTCGCTCGGAAATATTGTTGGTCATCGGCAGCCGCCCGTCGTCGAGGAAGCGCTCGAGAGCTTTCTGCTGGTTGATCGCGTAGCCGATCGCCGCGTCCATCGGCGAGTCATCGAGGACGAGGTCGCGCTCGGCGAGGCACCAGTTGAAGAAGTCGCGGACGATGGGGCGCGACTTCTTGTCGCGCGCCGCCTCTTTCTTCTTTCGCGGCTCACCCGCGATGGTCCGCTCGATCTTAAACAGCGCCGCCATGTATGCGAGGGCGACCTTGGCGCGGTCGGGGTCTGACGCGAGGGCTTTGAAGAAGTAGCGACGGCTGTGCCCCCAGCATCCAACTTCGATGACCTGTCCGTCGCGATAGAGGTGGTCGTAAACGATGTGCGCGTCGGCGACGAGGTAGCCGCTGCAACCATCGAGCAGCTTAGCGGTGGCGTCGGAGTCGTGCGTCTTCGAGAACTCGAACAGCACGTGCTTTTCGGGGGCGACTAGCACCCAGAAATGGCCATTTTTGCAGCGCTCGGGCGCCTGCACGAGCACGCCCGTGGCGTCAGTGCAGAGATACGGGGCCTTGAAGGCATCCGCTTTCATCGCCTGGATGAGCGGCGCCGCGAGCAACGCGAGAGCCATGTGCCACTCGGACAGGGTCGAGCGGGCGAGCTCGAGCCCATCGCGAGCGAAGATGCTCTCCTGCCGGCGCAGCGGCTGATGGTCACACCAGCGCTTGACGACCGTCTCGGCGAGCAGGCCGGGGCCCGCGATGCCCTTGGCGATGGGCAGCGCCAGCGGGTCGGCGATGAGCACGCTGGTCTCGGTCGCGCCCTTGTCGGCTTTGCGCACGAACTTCTTGCGCACGACCTCCACGAACACGCAGGATGCCGGGCGGCGCTCGAGGACGCCGCGCGACTCCTGTCCGATGACGTCGAACGCATCGAGTCCCTCTCGCTCGACTTCTGGTGGCACCAGCTCGATGTAGATGCGAGGCCAGTCATTGCTGGGGCCACGGCGCTTGGGAACCTTGCGCGTATGCTCCGGGATGACCTGCGTCTCTTCTTCCTCGGCGGGCGGCGGCGCCGGCTCTTCGCCACCGCCGAGCATCAGGCCGAGAATAGCCAGCGACAGCTGCGCGTCATTTTGCGGCAGCTTTTCGGCCTTCTTACCCAAGAGCCCACGCTTGAGGCGCTCGTTTTCCTCACGCAGGTGCGTGTACAGCTTTTTGTACTCGTCGCGCTCGCGTTGAGCCTTCTGCAACTCCTCGAGCTTGGCGAGAGCCTCGACAAAGGATGCTGTGGCAGCGCGCTCGCTCACAGGCGACGAATGCCGAATCGCAGATCAACTGTCAAGCGGCGACGGGCGCGGCGCTGTCTCTTTTTCGTCGCGCCGCGCGCGGGCTGCCGCGCAGCAGTGTCGCGAGCTCTGCCGCATTGAGCTGCACGGC
>JBEHXA010000826.1:0-2891 GCA_048498935.1 Myxococcota bacterium | reverse complement strand
ACCAGGTTGAGCAGCAAGGCGCCCACGAGCCCGATATCGCCAGGATAGAGATCGGCGATGCGCGCAGCCCAACCCCACTCTGCCGCAAAGGGCGATGTCGCGCCCAGGCGCGCTCGACAGGCGAGAGCGGTGCGCTCGGCGAGCGCGCGCTGCTGCCCTGCGTCCGCTTGCATGAGGGCAGAAAAGACGCTCCTCAGGCCCTGCGCGTTCGGCGTTTGGACGAGCAGATCGCGGTATGGGGTGAGCTCGACGGCGCCCAGCTCGTCCAGCAGCGCGACCGTCTTGGCGGGTTCGCGGAAGCCGCAAAGCGCCCAGAACTCACCGAGCGCGCACAGCAGCTCCGGCTTGTGGTTCGCGTCTTTGTACCTGCGGTGTGGGGCGTCGAGCGCGATGCCGGCTGCTTCGTCGTCGGCGTAGCCAGCTGCTGCCTGCTCGAGCGACGGATGAGCCTGGAGTGAAAGGGGCGAAGCTGCTGCCAGCACCTTCAGCAAAAATGGGAGCTTGCCTCCGTGCTGCTGGTCGAGCGCGGGGCCCAGGTTCTGTGCCGGGTGCCGCGTGATCGCATCGAGCAGCGTCTCGTTCTTGCTTGCCAGGCGCGAGGGAGCGAGAGGGTGCGCGCCCATCCACAGTTCGGCTTCGGGCTTTTCGCTCGCTTGCTCACCGCGGAGCGCTGCCAGCGCGGTGCGCGAGCCCCAAGCGTAGGGCTGAATCACGTTCACGAGCTCTTCGATCACGGGGACGCCTCGCCTGGGGGAAAGATCAGAGCATAGGCGTGGGGCGCCCAGCTCAGAAGAACCGCTTCTTTCTCGGCCTTTTCGCGGGTGTAGTGAGGGTACCAGGGCAGGCCGCGCCACGCCTCGCTGTCCTTGATCTGCTCGGGGACGATCAGGTCGAGCTCGACGTAGTGATCGTTCGTGAGCTTTTGCAGCTCAGGACCAAACGAAAAATCCTCGCGACCGGCGCGCGGGGCGATGTCGTTGTGCATGGCGCCGCCGTAGGCCACGATCAGACGGTCGGGCGCGCGTTTTGCCAAGAGAGCCTCGATGTCGCGCAGGGTGACGCTCTTGATCATGCCCAGCATGGCTTCGATATCGGCGGCGCCGGCGCTCGCGATCACCTGATACTGGTCGCACGTTGGCACCAGCGCCTGCGGCTGAATGGCCAGCGCTTTGGCGCGGTGACCGAGCTCTAGAAAATCTCCCTGGTTGCCCGCAGCTTGCGGCGCAGTAACGGCCTGCTGTTGCTGCTGCACCTTGCGCTCGACCTTGCCGCACGCGCCGTTGGCGAGCCACAGCTCGATCACCAAATCGGAGGCGCGTGGGGCGAGCCGCGGCAACAGGTCGTCCATAAAACGCCGAGTCGTGGAGCGCGCTCGCGGGCCATCTGCCTGGGCATGAGCTTCGCCAAGCGCCAGGACGCGTGGCTGCTCCGCGAGCACGTGCTCGAAAGCCGCCTCTGCGCTAGAGAATGCTTTGCAGTCGAGCTCGCCGCAGGGCCGAAACGCTGGCGCGGCAGGGGCTGGGGCGCTCGAGGCGGCTGGGCTTGCCACGGACGCAGCAGCTGCGGCGCCGGCCGAGCCGGTCGGGTGGGGAGCCTGAGCCGGTTGGGCCACGCTGGCCGAGCCGCCCGCCGAGCAGGCGGTGAGCACCGGAAGCAGCCACACCAGCCGGGTCGCGATCACCATCGCGATACTACACCGAACGCGCTCGGTAGCTTGGGCCGCTTAGGGCACGACCAGCACGCGGAGCTCGCTTGCTCCGACCCAGCCGTCGGTGCTGCCCCATTCGACCTTGCAGCGACCTTCACGTCGCTCGGTGACGTAGACGGTGGCGCCCTCGGGCACGGTCGTCGTGTCGGCGCCGCGCTTGTAGGGCAGGGGGCGGCCTTTCTCGTCGGCCAGCCGCGCCTCGGGTACGACCACCACCGCGGGCTGTGAGGTGGTTCGGAAGTGCAACGCCGCGTAGGCGCCCGTGCCGAACACGGCCAGGGCCGTCACGCCCACGCCGATCGCAACCGCGCCGCTCAAACGTGGCAGTGGGCGGCTGGCCAGGCGTCGCGCCACCAAGCCCAGCGCCGCGACGCACGACGCCAGGGCCGCGCCGATTGCCCAGCCTTGCTCCGAGAGCAAAGCCGCGATGGATCGGCCGAGCCGGGGCCGGACGACCACGCTCTCTGCCTGGCGCGAGCGCCGGCGCGCGATTTCTGCTTGGACGGCCTCGAGCGCCTGCTCGGCGTGCGCGTCGTCGGGGCGCAGTAGCAATGCTTCGCCGAGCGCCGCTGCGGCCCGTCCCAAGTCACCGGGTCGCGGCGACGCGCCTTCCGCGCGCGCGATGTAGGCGGCAGCGCGCGCCAGGCTCGCGTCCGGGTGGGTCACGCCCTGGTCGGCTAGCAGCTCGAGTCGATCGATGGCCTCGTTGTCGGCACCCTTGTTCAGGGCAGCCACGGCGCCGCGGTATTGCTCTTCGGGCGTTTCGGCGCGCGCGCCCCGGGCGGCCCCGAGCAGCATCAGCAGCCACAGCGTGGCGACGATTCGTGCCTTCACGCGTTCGGCTCCGCGGTGCGACGCTTCTGCGCCAGCAGCTGGCGGCAAGTGCCCTGCGCTTCAGCCGCGAAAGCCGCCAAATCAGCGGCCTCGCCTGCGAAACGCAGCTCGTCGCAGCGGCCGAGCAGCTGAGCGGCGCGCACTGCCAAGTCGTCGGCGACACCGGCGCGGCGGAGCGCACTGTCGAGCTCTGTCTTGAGCACGCCGCGAGCCTTGAGGCCCGTCGCCCTTTCGATGCTCAAGAACAGTGCGCGCTCGGCCGCTCCTGCGAGCCGGGCGGGCTCGGCCAGCATGCCGGCGTCCGCGAGCTGAGCGAGCGCCGCGGCTCGCTCAGCCGGCGTCGGACTCC
>JBEHXA010000825.1:0-2897 GCA_048498935.1 Myxococcota bacterium | reverse complement strand
TCCGCGCCGGTAGTGCTGTTGTTGATGCTGGTCATGCCCGCGGTGATTTCTTCTTTGAAGCGCAGCATGGCGTGCGCGTCGCGCGTGTAGATGGCGCTGGAGAGGCCGTAGGGTGTGCCGTTGGCGGTGGCGATCGCTTCGTCGAGCCCGTCGACCTCGATCAAGTTGACGGTCGGGCCGAAGCACTCTTCTTGCGCGATGCGCATGCCGATGCGCACGCCGTCGAACAAGCGCGGCGTGGCGTAGAGTCCGCGCGCCGCGTCGCCGCTGAAGCCCGACGGCTGATCGGCAGCGGTGACGCGCTTGCCGTCGAGCAACAGCTGCGCGCCGTCGTCGAGCCCTGTCGCGCGCTGCTCGATCCAGCGTTCCAAAAAGCGCTGGTTGATGAAGGGGCCGTAGTCGTTGCGCTCGTCCAGCGGATTACCGATGCTGAGCGCGCTGGCACGCCGCACGAAGCGCTCGCGAAATGCCGGTAAAACCCGGCGATCGACGATCAGGTTGCCAGCGCTGGTGCAGCGCTGGCCGGCGGTGCCGTACGACGCCCAGATCGCGCCTTCGACGGCCAGCTCCAGATCGGCGTCGGCCAGCACGACGAGCGGGTTCTTGCCGCCCAGCTCGAGCGACGGCACTTGCAAGCGGCGACCGCACACCTCGCCGATTTTGCGACCGACCGCGGTGGAGCCGGTGAACGAGACCTTGTCGACCAGCCCTTCGTCGACCGCCTCGATCAAAAACTCGCCCGCGCTGCCCGCGCCACCACCGTGCACGATGTTGAGCACGCCGGCCGGCACGCCTGCGCGCCTGAGCAACTCGAAGAACAGCGCGGCGGTGCCGGGCGCGTCGTCCGACGGCTTCCACACCACGGTGTTGCCGGTGAGCAGCGCCGGAATGATCTTCCAGCTTGGCACCGCGATCGGGAAGTTGCCAGCCGTGATCAGCCCCACCACGCCGATCGGCCTGCGATACGTGAAGAGCTCTTTGGACGGGAGCTCGCTCGGCACTGATTGCCCGTAAAGGCGGCGCCCTTCGCTCTGAAAGAACTCGGCGGTGTCGATCGCCTCTTGCACGCTGCCGCGCGCTTCGCGCAGCGGCTTGCCGACCTCACGCGCGATGAAACGCGACAGGCGCTCTTTGTCATCCGTGAGGAGGCGCGCGAGCCTGCCCAGCAAGCGGCCGCGTTCGGGAGCCGGCACGCGCATCCAAGAGGTCGTGGCGGCGCGCGCGGCTTGGCACGCAGCGAATACTTGCTCGCGCGTGGACAGGGGCGCGACGGTGACGAGGTCGTCGCGCTGCGCGGGGTTCCGGCGCTCGAGCGCGGACGCGCCAGGCGCTGTGGCCTTGCCGTCGATCACGTTCGATACCACCAGCGTGTGCGTCTGACCGTCGGACTGCGCTCGCGTTTGAATCAAGGCCTCCTCCTTTGCGCGAGCGCGCTGGCGCTCAGGGCTCCACAGGCTCGCGCTTGATCGGCTCGTCGTCGGGAATGGCCCAGGCCGGCTTCACCCACGCTCCGCCCTGACCTTCGGGCTTGGGCGCGGCTTCTGCGCTCGGGCGCGGGCCAGCGCTGGGCGTTGGCGTCGCAGTGGTGGTGGCCTCGGGCTTGACGCTGGGAGTGCGTGGCTCGGCGGTGGCGGGAGCGCCGGGCGGAGAGCCTGCAGCGCTGGTCGGCGCGTCGGCGGGCAAAAACTCGAGGCGCGGAGCAGTGGGGACAGCGCTCGGCACGGCCGATTCGGAGGCGGTTGCACTGGGTGCGGTGAGCTTGGGCTTCGCTTTCGGCTCGCTCGGCGTGCGCACGGCCGCCGGCTCGGGCGCGGGCAGGGCACGACGCTGGTCACCCGCCTCCGTGTCGCGCGAACGCAAGAAGAGCACACCAGCGATGAGCCCCACGAACAGCGCGGCTGCGGCCACGCCGATCACGATGCCCGTGCCGTCCGACGTGCGCACCGGCGCCGACGGAACACTGCGCTGCGTGATGCCGAACTGGCGCTCCGTGAGGGCCGGAACGTCCACCGCGGCAGAAAGCGGCGGACCGCCGGGCGCGACCACCGTCGCAGCGTGCTCCACGGCCGGGTCGCCTCGCAGCGTCGCAGCGTCGGCTGCGAGCGCGCGCGAGAGCACCATCCCGGCGACCGGATCGGTCGGCGGCGTTTCCGGCGGTATGGAGTCGCGCGCAGTGTCGGGCGCGCTCGTCACCTGAATGTCGGGCCCGGCGTGCGGTCCCTCGCGCGTCAGCTCGGCCGGAGCGACGCCGAGCGCTTCGCGCAGCGCATCGGTCAGCTCCTTCGCGCTCTGAAAGCGCTTTTCCGGATCGCGCGCCACCGCGCGCAGCCACCACGAGTCGAAACCGATCGGCACCGGCGCCAGGTCAGAAGGTATCGGGATGTCGCGCACGCAGATCGCGAGCACCAAATCACCGAGTCCATCGCTGTAAAAGGGTCGCTTGCCGGTCAGGCACTCGAAGGCGATCACGCCCATGGACCACAAGTCGGAGCGCGAATCGACCGTGCGGTTGCCCTGCGCCTGCTCGGGGCTCATGTAAAACGGCGTGCCGAGGATCGAACCGGTGCGCGTGCGCGTGCCCTCTTCGAGCGCGTGGCGCTCCACCTTAGCCACGCCGAAGTCGAGCACCTTGGCGATTTCCTCGTCTTCGTTTTTGACGAGGAACACGTTCTCGGGCTTGAGGTCGCGATGCACGATGCCCGCTTCGTGCGCGCGGCTGATCGCGCGACCGATGTGCGACAGCACGCGCGCCGTTTCCCGAGCCGACAGCCGCTTCACCCGCTTGATGCGCTGCGCGAGGTTCTCGCCCTCGAGCAGCTCCATCGCCATGAACGGGACCTTGCCGTCGATGCCGTAGTCGAGGATCTGCACCACGTGCGGGCTGCGCAGCGCGGCCG
>JBEHXA010000824.1:0-2906 GCA_048498935.1 Myxococcota bacterium | reverse complement strand
GTCGGCGTTGCTCGCCGGCTACGTGCTTGCCGACAAGCGCTTCCGCTGGCGCTACCAGGTCGGCTGGGTGCTCAGCCTGACGCTGTTCCTCAACGCCGGCCTCATCCCGACGTTTGTCGTCTACGCCCGCTTCGGCCTGGTCAACTCGATCTTCGCCATGGTCGTACCGTGGGCATTTTCGTTCTGGGAAGTGATCCTGGTGCGCACCTTCATCCAGGGCATCCCGGACGATCTCAAGGATGCGGCGCGGGTCGACGGCGCCGGCGATTTCTACATTCTGCTGCGCATCATCATCCCGCTGTCGGGCGCGATCATCGCGACCGTGGCGCTGTTCACTTCCGTCGACATCTGGAACAGCTTTTTCACGCCCTTCATCTACCTCAACAAGAGCTCAATGCAGCCGCTCACCATCGTGCTGCAGCGCCTGCTGGTGCAGGGCGCCGCCGCCGACATTGCGGGCGGCTTCTCACTCAATTCCGCGCGCGATCTCGGATTCCTGAAGCAGGTCAAGATGGCGACGATCATCGTCACCACCGGTCCGATCCTGCTCGTCTACCCGTTCGTGCAGCGCTTCTTCGTGCGTGGAGTCCTGATCGGTTCGATCAAGGAATGACAACAACAAACGAGTGGAGGGAACGTACATGAGTTCACATGGAAGGATTGCACGGCACCTGCTCGCGGCGTCGCTGCTGACGGCGGCGGCGTGGAGCATGCCGGCGCTGGCGGCCGACCCGGTGCCGCTCAGCCTGTTCGTCTCGCCCGAGGGCCTGTTCGGCGACGTCAACGGCGACACCTACTCCTACAAGCTGATCGGCGAAGCCACCGGCGTGAAGTTCGACATCACGCGCGGCGTTTTCGAGAGCGAGGACGACAAGCTCGGCACGGTGCTCGCGTCCGGCGACCTGCCGAACGTCATTTCGATGCGCGATTCCAAGTGGGTCGACGACCTCGGGCCGAAGGGCCTGTTCGTGCGCCTCGACGACTATATCAACGCCGGCAAGATGCCGAACCTCAAGGCGCAGATGGAGAAGCGCGGCGTTCCCTGGCAGGACATCACGTCGGCCGACGGCCACATCTACATGGCGCCGCAATTCTCCGACGTCGAGTTCGTGAAACCGGCGATGCTGATGCGTGCCGACCTGCTGCAGGCGTGCGGCTACGTCGCCGACAAGAACAATCCGGTGCTGACCAAGCCGATCACGACGCCCGATGATCTCGTGACGGCTTTCCAGTGCCTGCAGAAGCAGCTCGGCGGCGGCCCGGTGATCGCGGCACGCGACGGCCTCGCCAACTTCCTGCCGGGCTGGGCGGCATGGTTCGGTTCCTCGCTCGACGTCTACTACAACCCGGACAGCAAGCAGTTCGAGTATGGGCCGCTGTCCAACCGCTACCGCGCCATGCTGCAGTTCTTCAACACGCTCTACCAGCAGAAGATCCTGAATCCCGATTATGCCACGCTGACCGACGCCGAATGGTCGGCGATCCACGACGCCGGCAAGGCGGGCGCCGCGCTGGAGAATATCGGTTGGAACTACGAGCGGCTGGGCGCCAAGGGCATCGATCCCGGCAAGGACTTCTTCCTCCAGTCGCTGACCATCGACGGCCAGCGCATCAAGTGGCCGTGGCCGAGCCCGCGTTCGTCCGGTCAGGTGCTGGTCATTTCCGCATCGTCGTCGCAGGAACAGATCGACGCTGCGGTGAAGATGATCGACTACCTCTACTCGGACGAGGGCGCGCAGCTCGTCTGGTACGGCAAGGAAGGCACGGACTGGAAGGTGAAAGCCGACGGCACCGCCTGCTTCACCGGTACGATCCTCTTCCGTCCGTGGGCGCACGGCTATTGTGACGGCCAGGTGCCCGACAAGAGCAAGCCGACCTTCGTTCAGGACAGCCTGCTCGACGGCAATCCGCTCTACCGGATCTACGGCTACGGCTGGAAGACGAAGTGGCCGGGCGTCGACAATCCCGACGTCGCCCCGAACCGCTGGAACGAGGTGCTGAAGCAGTTCCAGGACGGCGGCAGCATGACGGACCCGATTCCCGCCGCCGTGCTTAACCAGGATGAAGTCAGCACCGTCGCCCAGTACGGCACGCCGCTCGACACCTATGTCAGCGAGGAGACGCAGAAGTTCATCGAAGGGACGCGTCCCCTCAACGACGACGAGTGGGCGAAGTTCACCCAGCAGGTGAAGGACCTCGGCGCGCAGCAGGTCGTCGACGCCTACAACGCGGCTCTCTCCCGCCGCAAGTAGGACCTCCGGCGGCGGAGCCGATCCGGCTCCGCCGCCTCTTTTTGCGGGCGAACGATCATGCACCTTCATTTCATGCAGGCCGCCGACGCGCTCGACAGCGAAGGCCGCTTGACCTTCGAGGCCCATCCGCTGGAGCGGCTCGGCGACGTCGGCGGCCCGGCGGCCAACCTCGCCGCCTTTCGGCCCGACACGAGCATCACCATCCACCCGTCGTGGACGGATTACTGGCTGAACCAATCGGGCGTGCGCGTCTCGGTGGCGGTGCAGGAAAAACCTGACGGCCCGTGCACCTTCTATTGCGTTCGCAGCCGCCTCGTGGCGGAAGACATCATTCGCCTGCCGGACAAATATTACCGCCGCTGGCAGATCTACCGGATCGCTTCGCGCGACGGCTATTCCATCGACGAGATCGGCCCGATCTTCGAAGGTCCGGAACGCCCGCCGATCGATAACGGGCGCTGGCTCACCGGGTACTGGATGGCGCGCAACGGCAAGACCGGCGCGCTCCACTACTACATGTACGGCTACAACCCGGATCACCGTCACGACTTCGGCCTCTACAGCTACATGAGCGAGGACACGAAGACGTGGAAGCTCGCTACACCGGGCGCGGTTTTCCCCGTCAACCACGACAACCTCTGCGTCATGTGGGAT
>JBEHXA010000823.1:0-2932 GCA_048498935.1 Myxococcota bacterium | reverse complement strand
CCCTGGCCGCCGCCCACCACACCCTGGTCGTCTATATGGGCGTCGCCACCGTCGCACTCCGTGCCGCGTGCCGCGGCGTCACGAGCGCGTCACTCGATGCGCTCTTCGGCGGATACGAACAAGTTGGGATCGAGTGCCTCGCCGACACGCAGGTAAAGAAGGTCCTCCGCCTTGCCTGTCGGACCACCGGCCAGAGCGCCCAATGGAGTCGGCATGAACGGCTCCTTGGGGACACACACGTCGAAGCTCTTCTGCCAGAGCGCGGGTAGCTGCTCGAAGGTGAGAGGCTCTCCGAGCGCGGATACGGTCCGGGGCAATGAGAAACCTCCCAGTTTCCACTGCACCACTGCGCCCGCGCTTTCGGTTTGGCGCCCCGGGATAGGGAGCTGGCGGGCGCGGCCAGGGTGTTTGGCTCGGGAAACCGCGAGGATGGGCCCATGACGAATCGCAGCTGTTTCTGTTCGATTGCCCTCTCTTTAGGCGCCTTGGCGGTCACGATTTCGCTCACGAACTCGGCCGCTGCCCAAGGCCTGGCGGTGGCCGACACCAGAACCCTTTCCGCGCCTGACCGGAGCGAGCCCAGCCGCGGAAAGACCGATCTGCTGCCCGAAAGCCGAGTCGTGGGCGCGTACGCGGAAGTCGACGCCGGTATCCTAATCTTCTTGCGTCAGGGTGTGGGGATCGCGGGCGGCGCCAAATACGGGCCTTTTCGCGCGGGCGTGAGCTACGCCACGTTCCTCTCGAATCCTTCGTTCGGCGGCGTGCCGGACGGCTTCGACTTGCGCGTCAATTACCTGGTCGGCTTCAACGCGGCGTACTTCATCGGACAGAAGACAGACCAGGGGTTTTACGTGCAGGCCATGCTTCACATCAAGCAGCAAGGCGTGACGAACCAGGCCGACGGCGCGCACGTCGACCTCAACTCCGTCGCGACGGGTCTCGAGCTAGGTTACGTGTGGAAGGTCTACAAGGGGTTGTACGTCGCGCCGCGGGTGGGCGCTCTCTACTACGTCAACAAGCCGCAGCCCGGTAACGACCCCGTCCAAGTCGGCTCGGCTGAGTACGACAACTCGCGCCACAAGAATTGGGACACGTACTACATCCCAACGCTGAGCGTCGGGTACTCGTGGTGAGAGGAGCCGCTATGCTTACTCGACAGCTCGAGCGCGTGGGGGCGTTGTTCCTGATGGCCGGTGCTGCCGGTTTCGTCGCTGTTTTTCTGTACTTGCAAGTGACGTTCGGATACCCCGATGTTCTCGCGCACGGTGCGGCCGACGTGCTGCCTCGGCTGGCCGCGGGTGGTTCCCGGCTGCAGGCTGCCTGGCTGATTTACAGCGCGCTGCCGTTCAGCTTGCTACTGGCAGGCATCGCTTCAATGCGCTTGCTGGAGGACGGCGCCGGGCGGGGACTGGCGCGCCTGGGCGCGGCAGCAGCGTGCCTGGCCGCCATTGCGATGACGATGGGCTTGTTGCGTTGGGCGACGGTTCACGCGGTTTTGGCCGAGAGGTGGGCGACGGCGACGCCGGAGCAGCGCGAGATCTACTCGGCCTTGTTCGATGCGCTCAACCGATACCTCGGTAACTTCGTCGGTGAGCTGCTGGGCGAGCTCGCCTTGGCGGGGTGGTTCGCGTGCGTCGGGGTGGCCTTGTGGCGTGTCGAGCGCAGGCGCAGCGCGACACCGTTGCTGGTCACTGCGGCGATCGTCGCGATCGGCGCGCTCCGTCAACTCACTCCGGCGGTGGCGCCCGTCGTCGAGCTGGGAAACATCATGCTGCCGCTCGGCCTGTTCGGCGTCGCCGGTCTCATGCTGACCAACCACCCGGTGCCGACGCTGGTGGGACCGCGCTCGGTGGTTCAGCCTTGTTCTTGAAACTCACGTGGCGTGAGCCCGGTCCAGCGCTTGAAGGCCTTGAAGAACGCCGGCGGCTCCGTGAACCCGATCAGGTACGCAACTTCGCTCGCCGTCAAGGTACCGCGCGCGAGATAGCGCTTCGCAAACTCTTGGCGCACCTCGGCGAGGAGGTCATTGTAGCTGGTCTGCTCTTCCGACAACCGGCGTTGCAGGCTGCGAGTGCTCAGGCCCAGGCCTTTGGCAACGGCCTCGATCCGGCTGTCGCCTCCGTCCATCACGCCGATGAGAGCCTTGCGCACTTGCGCCGTCAGGCGCGCGTCGACACCGAGCTTTTCAATCATTCGGCGGCACTCCTGGTCGAAGTAGTCGCGCAGCCGTGAGTTGAAGCTGGTAATCGGCTCGTCGCGCAGCCCCGGGGGATACACGAGCTCGTATCGGGAGCTGCCGAAGCGCGGCACGATGCCGTAGAAAGCTTCGTGTGTCGCCGCGTCAGCGGGAGCCCCGTGACGCAATCGAACTTCGACCGGTCGAGGCGCGGCGGGGCTGAGCTGCCGGATCGCTTGCTCCATATTGGCGAGGTGGTACTCCATCGCGGCGCGGTAGCCCGACTCATCGACCTCGTCTGGCCAGGGCAGCCACGCAATGCGCGTTGCGTTGCTGTCGACATCCATCTCGTAGCGGGCGCCCACCGTGTAGAGGCGGCTGTAGGCGAGCGTCCGATCGAAGGCCTCGCCCACCGTGGCGCAGCTCATCGCCAAGAAGCCGAAGATCTCGTTGTCCTCGTGCCGAAAGAACGAAGCTACGCGCAGGGGAAAACCGTCGTCGAACAGCGCCATCGCTCGTCGCCACACCTCGAAGTAGCGCTCGACCGGAATGTGCCTGTCACCCTGCGGCTGCGTCGACGCATCCACACCGCTGCCGCGAAGCAACGGCTCCGGATCGGCAGCCAGCGATCTCGCTACGTGCGCAACCAGAAACGGAACGACCTCACTGATGGTGTCCAAGGCCAAGCGGCAGCCTATCACAACCGCTCGGGCGGCTCTCGGGAGCCGACCCGCCGAGCTCGAGCATCGTCGGTCG
>JBEHXA010000822.1:0-2954 GCA_048498935.1 Myxococcota bacterium | reverse complement strand
GTTTGCGCTGCGCTTCGCACCAAGTTCGGCAAATAGGGCGGGTATTTCGGGGTGGGGCGCTTAACCCGGCGCGACCGCGGCCGCAGTGTTTGCTAGCCTGGTCGTCGAGGTCGGCCGGCTCATTCGTTCGACCCCGAGTTTGGGGCTTGCGTGAAGATGAAGGCTTGGCTCGCGTCGTTCATCCAGACGCCCGCATTCGAGGACGACGACGACCGCCGGGCGGCGCAGCTGATGCGCCTGGTGCTGGCCGTGTGCCTGGTGTGCATCTTGGGCTACTGGGCGGCCACGCTCGATAGCGATCTTCCGGTATCGCGGCGCCTGCCGTTGTTCGTTTCGTTGGGGGTCGCGCTGGCATGTGACTGGGGCCTGCGGCGCGGGTACGTGCGACCCCAAGCCTGGGTGATCGTCGTGGGCCTGACCGCGCTCTCGATCACGAGCCAGGTCACGAGCGGAGGCGTGCGCTCTCCGGCGACGCTGACCTTGTTCGTGGCCGTGGTGCTCGCGGGCCAGCTCCTGGGCTGGGGCGGCGCGTTGATCGTGGCCGCCATCAGCAGCGCGGGAACGCTCCTGGTTTACGAGCTGTACGCCACCGGGACGGTGCAGCGGCCGCTGCTCCACACCGATGGCCAGTACGCGCGCGCGCTGGTGATCCAGCTCATGGGCAGCGGCACGCTGATCGCGATCGCAGCGTGGAGCCTCTCGGCCACGATGCAGCGGCTGCGCCGTGAAGAGGCGGCGTTTCGCGATCTGGTGGAAGAAGCACCGGACGCCATGGTCTCGCTCGACGACGCGGGTCGATTGAGCAAGATGAACCGCGCGCACGAGAAGTTCACCGGGCGCTCGCGCGAGCAGCTGCTCGGCAAGTCCTTCGATGCCATTAAAGGTGCCCTGACGCCCGAAGCCGCCGAGCAGGCGCGCCAGCACTACGCCGACCTCATGGCAGGCGGAGCCGCACCGCTGTTCCGCTTCGAGCTCTCGCGCCCGGACGGCTCGCACGTGTTCGGCGAGTCCAACGCGCGCGCGGTGCGGCGCGCCGACGGCACGCCCGGGGTCGACCTGGTGATCCGCGACGTGAGCGAGCAGGTGCGCGCCGAGCGTCGGCAGCAGGAGCTCGAAGAGCAGCTGCGCGCGGCACGCAAGCTGGAAGCCATCGGGCAGCTCGCTGGAGGCGTGGCGCACGATTTCAACAATTTGCTCACGGTGGTGTTCGGCAACTTGCAGCTGCTACGCCTCACCAAGCTCGACGCCGAGCAGCTCGAAGGCCTGAGCAGCATCGAGGTAGCGGCCGATCGCGCCGCCGCGATCACCCGCCAGCTGCTGGCGATCGGCAGGCGCCAGGTCTCGCGACCACTCTCGATTTCGCTGAACGAGTGCGTGCGCGGGCTGTCCGAGCTGCTGCGGCGCATGGTGCCCGAGCACGTCACGATCGAGACGACCCTGGCCGACAAAGTGCCCAACGTGGTCGCCGATACGGCACAGCTCGATCAAGTGGTGCTCAACCTGGTCGCCAACGCGCGCGACGCCATGCCCGACGGCGGCAAGCTCGGCATCGAGACCTTCACGACCGAGCTCCGACACCCCGAGCAGCTGCCACCACTCGCGCCCGGTAGTTACGCCACGCTCCGCGTGAGCGACAGCGGCCACGGCATGAGCTTGGAGACGCAAGAGCGCGTGTTCGAGCCCTTCTTCACCACCAAGGATGCCGGGCTCGGTACCGGGCTGGGCCTTGCGACCGTATACGGCATCGTCAAGCAGCACGGCGGGCACATCGTGGTCGAGAGCTCACCGGGCGCGGGGTCGAGCTTTTCGGTCTACCTGCCTGCTTCGAGTGAGCCACTGTCGGGTCACCAGCCAGTCGCCAAGGCGCAGCCTCACCGCGGCGCCCGGCTATTGTTGGTAGACGACGACGAGGCCGTGCGCGGCGTGATCGCGCGCATTTTGAGCCGCGCCGGTCACGAAGTCACGGTGGCGTCGGACGCCCAAGAAGCGCTCGCGGCCGTGGACGAAATCGGCTCGCGCCTCGAGCTCCTGATCACCGACGTGGTCATGCCGGGCATGAGCGGGGTGGAGCTCTCGCGCGAGCTCCGTCGGCGCTACCCCGAGCTGAGGGTGCTGCTGTTCTCGGGCTACCCAGGGCGCGACTCGGTGAGCGTCGGTGCGGAGCTGGGCGTGGAGTACTTGGCCAAGCCGGTGGCGCCGCGCGAGCTACTGGCGCGGATCGATCATTTGCTGGCGTCGAAGTCTTCGGGGTCGACGTAGTCGACCTGGACGCCGCGCGGAGTACGAAAGCGCGTGACGCCTGCTGCTGCGTCGCGCGACAGCACGTAGCTGGGGCCGTGCGGCACCTTGCCGAAGCCGCCGGGCGTGTCGACGATCAGCTTCGGCAGCGCGATACCGCTGAGCCGCCCCTGCAGCTGCTCCATGATCTGCACGCCGCGCGCGAGCGGCGTGCGCAGGTGTGAGCTGCCGCGCACCGGGTCCATTTGCAGGAGGTAGTAGGGCCGCACGCGCTCGCGCACGAGGCCGCGAAACAGCGCTTTCAGCGTCTCCGGATCGTCGTTCACCCCGCGCAAGAGCACGGTCTGATTCATGACCGGAAAGCCCGCATCCGCCAGCCGACGGCAAGCGGCGCGCGCGCTCTCCGACAACTCTTTGGGGTGATTGAAGTGGGTCATCACCCACAGCGGGTGCAGCGGCCGCAACGCGTCGAGCAGCTCGCTGGTGATGCGCGCGGGCAGCACGACGGGCACGCGCGTCGCGAGCCGAATCGTCTCGATGCTGGGAATGTCGCGCAGTGCTGCGAGCAGAGCCTGGAGTCGCCCCGTGGCCATGGCGAGCGGATCGCCTCCGCTCACGATCACGTCGCGCACCTCGGGGTAGCCGAAGTACTGGGCCACCCAGCCGCTGGCCACGAACAGCACCAGCGCGATGGTCCAGGTGGTCGCGTACAGCAC
>JBEHXA010000821.1:0-2965 GCA_048498935.1 Myxococcota bacterium | reverse complement strand
CCATCGGCGCGCGTGAAGGTCATGTCGTCGTTGAGGGGCGACGCCGTCCACAACAGCGGTGGGCCCTTGGTATGCGGCGCGCCCACGCCGTCGGCTTGGATCTTCAAGCCGTCGAGGATGTTGAGCTTGGCGCGATGGCGCTCGAGCGGCTTCAAGATCGGACCGAGCGTGAAGTCGGTCTGGCCGCCGCTCGGCTTCCAGTTGTCGTAGACGGTGCCGTGCGGGGTGAACCACAAGATGAGCCGAAGCGGTCGCGCCTCTTGCCCCTCGGCTTCGAGCAGCGGCAGCATCGGCGCGAGTGTGGTCGACACACCGAGCCCGGTGAGCAGCTGTCGCCTGCCAAAGCGACGATTTCGACCCAAGCTACCGAACGCGCTCACGGCGACACCTTCCTGTACCGGAACGCATCCGAGCTGACGAGCCCCAGCAGTAGGGCCTTGACGTCGTAGTCGGAGGCCGCAAAGGCTTCACTCAATCTCTGCATGGTGCAGCTGTCCTCATCACCTTCGAACCTGCCGAGCGAGAAGCGAAACCACTGCTTCTGCACGCATTCACGCACGGCCGAACTGGTCGACAGCCGCTGCGCCAGCTCGACGGCCCCGTTGAAGGTCCCGCTGGCGCTACCCGCGTCCAAGAGCTCGCCTGCGGCGTCGATGTCGAGCCCATTCTCTCGCGCACGATAGGCGCCGATCGCGTCGTAGTTTTCGAAGCCGACGCCGATTGGATCCAGCAGGCGATGACAGCCCGCGCAGCTCGCGTTCGCGCGATGCTGTTCGAAGCGCTGCCGAGTCGTGGCGGTGGGGTCGGGCTCCGGTGGGGTGTTGTCGACGTTCATCGGCGGGTCGGGCAAATCCGTGCAGAGCAGGTTCTTGCGCACCGCGAGCCCGCGGTGCACGGGCGACGTCTGATTCGAATGAGCGTGCGCCGAGAGGAACGCCGCCTGAGTCAGGAGGCCAGCGCGTTCGCTCGGGTTGAGAGCGACCGTGCCGTCTGGCGCTGGGGTCGCGGTGCCCCCGTAGAGCGAGAGCAGCTCCGGACCGGCGACCGTGAATGGGGCGCTGAGTAAAGTTTGAAGGCGCCCGTCGCCGCGGCGCACCACGAAGTCCGCAAAGTCCACGGTCTCTTGCTCCATGGCGTGGACCAAGGTGGGGCCCCAGGCAGGGAATGACGCGCTGTCTTTGACGCCGTCGAGCTTGCCCTCGAGCCCGAGCCACTGCAGGTGAAAGCTCGCCACGGCGTCGCGCGCCCGCTCGCTCTCCAAAAGCCGCTCGGCCTGCGCGCGCAGCCCCTGCACGTCGTTCAGGGCGCCGGCACCGGCTGCATCGAGCAGCTCCGTGTCGGGCAAGCTGTTCCACAGCGCGTACGACAAGCGCGCCGCCAGCTCGTACCCACCGAGCTGGGTAACGTCCGTACCGGTCGGCGCCGGTGTGAGCTCCAGCTGATAGACGAAGCTCGGCGACTGCAGCATCGCTTGCAGCACGAGCCGCACACCGGTTTCGAAGCCGCGCGCTTGATGCTTTTCGAACAGCCCGCGATAACGCGCGACTTCGTCCTCGGTCAGCGTGCGCCGAAAGGCGCGCTGACCGAAGGCGCGCACGAACACCTCCGCGCACGCCAGGCTTCGTCCAGCGCCGCTACAGCCAACGAGCGCATCGAGCCCTTGCGCGACCACGCGTCGCGCAAGCTGCTCGGCGACGTCGGCGTACTGCTCGACCGAGAGCCGCGTCACGGGCGAAACTGCGTTCGTGTAGAACGCGCCTAGCTTTTCGTCTTGCGCGAGGCCGCTCGACGGAGCGCCGGTTTCGCCGAGCAAGTCACGAACGGTGTTGTCGTACTGCTCGCGCGTGAGCCGCTTGAGCGGCGCGTAAGCAACGCGAGGCGTTGCGCAATCGACCACGGATCCGCCGGCCGCAGGTTCGACTGAAGTGGTGCCCCCGCTGCCACCGCCACCCGTCAGAACGGGTGCGGGTGGTGCGTCAGTAACATCTGGAGCGCCATCGATCGTCGCATTGCAACCCAACGTGATCAGCGCGCCGATGACGGCGAGGTCAGTGATTCGCGACGGCACTCAGAGTGAGTGCGGACGGTGGCCGATCGCCATTTGATTGAATGCTGTTTCACCCGTCCAAATTGCCACAGCCATCTATAGGCAAGAGTTCACCTTTTTGTTTCGTGCCCCAGCACAGTATTCCGTTTGAGGTGCGTCATTTGCGTTCGTTCGGGTGATCAAAACTGACGAAAGTTGGGGCGGGCGGGCCTGAGGTAGTTGACCCCAGAGAGCGATAGTCGCAGCATCACCTACATGGGGTCAGCCACACAAGCAGTCAGCGAAGCGCAGCTGGTGTGCCTTCGCGGTTTCGAAACGACTGAGCTCGATGAGCTCAGTCCCTCCCTCGCTGACGGTGGATTAGCCGTCAGCGACGACATCTCGCAAGCGGTGGTGTGCGTCGCTAAATCCGACGTCACGTCGCCGTCGGAGCCTCCCTCGAACCAGGCGGTGCTGTGGATCGTTCCGGCAACGGGACATCCATCACCGAGCTTGTTCGAGCGAGAAGCTCCGACGGATTTCTTGCGTTCACCGATCGATCCATTGGAGTTGCGTTTGCGTATTTTGGGGCTAATTGCACGCACGCGGCGCGTTTCGGAAGTCTTCCGAAGCGTGCTACGCGCGGGTCCGTTGTGCCTCGATCGTCTCGCGCGAACGCTCACCGTCAACGAGGTCGAAGTCTCGCTCCGTCGCGCCGAGTGCGCAGTGCTCGAGTTCTTGCTCGATCACTCAGAGCGGTTCGTGCCTTCGAAGGAGTTGAACCGTGTGGTGCTCAACGGTTCGGTCGGCGGCAACGCCGCACGCAATCAAGTCTACGAGCTTCGGCAGCGCCTCGGCGCTGCGGGTGCTCCTGATGCGATTCAGTACCTGCGCGGTCGGGGTTACCGCGTGCGTTGGCCGGTCGCGCGCTGAGCGCCG
>JBEHXA010000820.1:0-2973 GCA_048498935.1 Myxococcota bacterium | reverse complement strand
CAGATAATCTGCGTAAACTTCTAACTCATTTCCATAACCGCCGGTAGAATTACTTCTAAGAATTATTCTTGAAGATCACGCCACCTCGCTTCGGGGGGCTTCGCAACTACGCGGCCGTCTGGCGCTCGGGCGAACTCGTCTCCTCGCTGGGCACCACGTTGCTCATCAGCGCGCTGGTGGTGGCGGGTTCCCTGGTACTGGGGCTCGCGCTCGCTCTGGCAGTGCACCGACCGGGTCGACTCGCCGCGCTGGTCCGGAGCGCGGTGTTCAGCGCTTATGTGGTGTCGTGGGTGAGCGTTGGACTGCTATTTTTGTGGATTTTCGACGCTGACGCGGGCGTGGTGAACCGCACGCTGGTTGCCCTCGGGGGCGCGCCCGTCAAGTGGCTCACCAGCACGAGCGTGGCACCGCTGACCATCGCCCTGATCGTGATCTGGAAGGTGACCGGCTACGCGATGGTGGTGTTTCTGTCGGGTCTGAGCGCGCTCCCGCCCGAGCTCGGCGAAGCGGCTGCGCTCGACGGCGCCGGCCCGTTTCGCCGCCTGCGCCATGTCACGCTGCCGCTCTTGCGACCGACGGCCGCGTTCGTGGCCGTGACCAGCTTGATCGCCAGCTTTCAGCTGTTCGATGTGGTGCGGCTGGTCACCCAAGGCGGACCAGTGCGTTCCACCACCGTGCTCGTGTATGCGATCTACGAGCAGCTGTTCCGCGACCTGCGCGTGGGGCGCGCCAGCGCGCTGGTCGTGGTGTTCTTCGTGCTCCTGGCCCTTCTCACCGGGCTCAAGCTCAAGGCGTTTCGCGCCGCGGAGCCGACATGATCGGCGAACGACGGCTCAGTCAGCTCGCGCTCGGGTTTGCGCTCTTGGCAGCGCTGATCTGGCTCTTTCCTTATGGCTGGATGCTGATCACCAGCTTCAAAACGCCCCAGGAGCTCGTGCGAGCGCCTGCCTCGCTCCCCACGGGGCTGCGCTGGGAAGGCTATGCGGAGGTGTTTCGCTCGATCCCGGTCGTTCGCTACCTTCTGCTCACCACCGTGATGGCGCTGTCGATCGCAGCCCTGCAGATCGCAATCGCGCTCCCAGCCGCATTCGCGCTCGCCAAGCTGCAATTCAAGGCGCGAGGCCTGGCCTTCGGCTTATTGATGTCCGCGCTGCTGATCCCGGCCGAGCTGCGCTTCGTTCCCACGTTCACGCTGCTTTCGTCGCTGGGTCTGGTGAACACGCTGCCGGCGCTGGTGCTGCCGTTCGCGGTGAGCGCCTTTGGCACCTTCTTGCTGCGCCAAGCTCTGCTTTCTGTGCCGGATTCGCTCATCGAAGCGGCGCGGCTCGACGGGGCGAGCGACGTGCGCATCGTGTACCGAATTTTGCCGCCGATCCTGGCGCCTTCGCTGACAGCCTTCTTTCTGGTCAGCTTCGTGCACCATTGGAACGACTACTTCTGGCCGCTGGTGATGACGATCGACGACAGCGTGCGCACGCTGCCGCTCGGCGTCGCGCTGCTGCGTGAACAGGGCTCTGGCGTGCGCTGGCACGTGGTGATGGCCGGCAATGTGCTGCTCAGCCTGCCGGCGCTCGGCTTATTCGCCGTCGCACAAAAGCACCTGCTACGGGGGTTGGGTAGCGGCGTGGGCTGATTGCTCCGGACGGAGGTTTACGGACCGTCCGGCACGGGCACGAGGAGGACGATCAGGCGTGAGCTGGGACGGCGGCCCGGATCTGCCGCAACTGCAGGCTGTCGATCATCTCACCGTGGGCCAGCGCGTTCGTGACCACGACCAACCAGGCGTCGTCGCTGCACCACTCGCCGCGCTTCAAGTAGGCGAGCGCGTTACGGACGGTTTGCTCCGGATCGGCGCTGAACGGCATCAGGAAGGGCTCGACGCCCCACAGCAAGATCAGCTGGCGAAACAGCGCTTCGTCGTCGGTAAAGGCATAGATTGGCACGCCCACGGCGCGCATGGCGGCCAGCGTGTAGGCCAGAAGGCCGCTGCGCGTGAACACCACGATGCCCGACTCACCTCCCAGATCAGTCGCCAGCACGGCGGCGGCGCGCAGCATTTTGTGCTTCGGCTCGACCAGCTCGATGCTCTCGTTGAGCCAGCGCTTTTCGGTCGGCTCGATGGTGCAGACGATCTGCTTCATCGCCTCGACGCACTCGAGTGGATACCGGCCAGTCGTGGTCTCGCCCGAGAGCATCACGGCATCGGCGCGCTCGCGCACCGCGGTCGAAACGTCCGAGATCTCCGCGCGCGTCGGCATCGGTGCGCTGATCATCGACTCGAGCAAGTGCGTCGCGATGATCACCGGCTTGCCCTCGGTCAGGCACAAATCGACGATCTGCGTCTGCACGAGCGGCAGCGTGTAGTAGTCGATCTCGATACCCAGGTCGCCGCGCGCGACCATGATCGCGTCGGACTCTTTGACGATGGCGTGCAAGTTCTTCACGCCGCTCTGGTCCTCGATTTTCGAGATGATGCGCGCCTTGGAGCCGAGCGATTGCAGGTAATCCCGCAGCAAGCGCACGTCCTCCGGCCGCCGCACGAACGACAGCGCGATGAAGTCGATACCGGCAGCAACACCGGCTTTGACGTCAGCTTCGTCTTTTTCAGTGAGCGCCGGCAGACCCACTTGGATGCCGGGCAAGTTGATATGACGGCGCGAGCCGAGCTTGCCCGGCGTGAGCACGCGACAGCGCACGCGCGTCGGCTCGATTTCGATCACCTCGAGGCGAAGTAGCCCGCTGTCGACGAGCACGACTGCGCCCAGCCCGACATCACCGGGCAGCCCCGCGTAGTTGACGGACACACCACGAACACCAGGCGTCGGCGTCGAGGTGTAAAGCTCGATCACGTCGCCTTCCGCGAGCTCGAGCGGCTGCTCGACCACGCCGGTGCGGATCTCCGGACCCTTCACGTCCATCATGATCACGACGTGCCGGCTCGCCGTGTTCGAGACCGTGCGCGCTCGCGCGATC
>JBEHXA010000819.1:0-2992 GCA_048498935.1 Myxococcota bacterium | reverse complement strand
TGCGGCGTTCATGAACGTGGCTCCTCCGTCGCGCTTCCGGCGGTTGTCGCGTTCGCAGCGCTCGCTTTGCGCTCGCTCGCCAGGGCCGGTCCGGGCGACGGTGACTGGGAGCGCATGCCCAGCGCTCCGCGGAGCACCTGCGCAAAGCTCGGGGCTGGGCTCTCGGCGATCTGAGTGACCGCGCCCGGCGGTAGCTCGCCGAGCTTCTGCAGAGCGTGCTCGGAGCCGCCGAGCACGTAAACGGTCTCGCCCACGCGCACCAGGTACACGGCGCGCCGCCCGTCGAGCGGAAGCCGCGCAACGAGCTCGAGCGGGCCTCCCGGCTTACCGACCCCGACGCGCCGCAATACCGTGAGCAGCAGCACGGCGAGCGTTGCCACCGCCATTAAGGTGACCAGCGTATCCACCACGTACCGCGCCAGCGGCGTCATGCGGCGCGACACTACACGCTGCGTCGAGCGTCGTCGCCTGTGGTGCTGCGCCGGCCGCGCTGCTAGTGGTGATGGCTGAGGAGCGCATGACCGAGAAGCAGCAATTCGCCCCGGGATTTCGGCTCGACGGCAAGGTGGCGTTGGTGACCGGCGCGAGCCGCGGCATCGGGCACGGCTTGGCGCTCGCGCTCGCCGAAGTGGGGGCAACCCTTGCCGTCAGCGCGCGCGATGAAGCCGCGCTCACTGCTCTTTCGGCAGCCTTGCCAGGCTCGCTGGTGGTTCCGATCGATATGCGCAGCGTCAGCTCGATCCGCGCCGGGGTGGCGCGCGTCGAGAAGCATTTCGGTCGCGTGGATATCCTAGTCAATAATGCAGGTCTGGGAGCAAATCAGGCTGCGCTCGACGTCACTGAAGCCGACTGGGACGAGCTGATGGACGTGAACCTCAAGGGGCTCTTTTTCTGCGCCCAGGCGGCTGCGCACGGCATGGTGAAGCGAGGCTATGGCCGCATCGTGAACATGAGCTCTCAGGCCAGCGTGGTCGGCATCGTCGATCACGCCGTTTATTGCGCGAGCAAAGGCGGTGTGAACCAGCTAACCCGGGTGATGGCGCTCGAGTGGTCCAAGCACGGCGTCACCGTCAACGCGGTCGGGCCTACCTTCATCTACACGCCCGGTACGGCGGAGCGCCTGGATCGACCCGACTACCGGGAGCAGGTGTTGCGTCGTATCCCGGCCAATCAAATCGGCGATATCTCGGACGTAGCCGGAGCGGTGATCTACCTGGCCTCCGACGCGGCCAGGCTGGTGACCGGAACCTGCTTGCTCGTCGACGGCGGCTGGACCGCTCAGTAGCGCTAGTGCTGTCGAGGCCTCGCTACGAGGCCGGTGTCTTGGCGGCGACCGGGGGTGTGCTGGGGGGACCGGTGACGGGCTTGGGGGCGGACGCCTCTCTCAAGCGCCGCGCGGCCTGCAGCATATGCACCACCTGGTCCAAGATCACGGCCACCAAGATCACCGCGCCTACGATGATCCAGTTCCAGTTCGGATCGAGCCGCCAAATGCGACGAACGCCTTCGGCGTCCGTGTACGGGACCTGGAACATGTTGATGCCGTTGTCGATGACTCGCATCATCGACGTGCCCACGATGATGCCGAAAATAGTGCCTTCGCCCCCGCGCAGCGAGCAGCCTCCGAGCACGGCTGCGGCAATGGCGTAGAGCTCGTACGCGACGCCGACCTGCTGCGACATTTGGCCGATGTAAGCGGCGTAGCAAACGCCCGCGATACCGGCTGTTCCGGCCGAAATCACGTACGTCAGCGTTTCGACGCGCTTCACGTTGATGCCGGAGTATTCGGCGGCGTCCCGGTTGCCGCCGATTGCGTAAATGTAGCGTCCGAGCACCGTGTAGTGCAGCACGTAGGCGCCCAGCGCTGCCACGGCTGCGAAGATTAGCAGGGGCCAACCGATGAGCGGATCGCGACCGAGATGCAGCAGCCCGCCGCTGGATAGATTGAGCAAGGGCGAATCGCCCATGCTGATCACGCCGCCTTCGACCACCGTCTGCGACACCCCGCGCAATAGCAGCATGCCACCGAGGGTGACGATGAACGGCTGCAGCTTCAGACGTGTGATGAGCAGTCCTTGAATCAGCCCCACCGCCAGCGCCGTCCCGAGCGCCGCCGTGATCCCGATCCAGAGCGGGTAGCCGAGCCCACCGGTCTGCGTCGACGACAGGCGAGCGATGATCACGCCCGTGAGGCCCACTACCGAGCCGATCGAGAGATCGATGCCGCCGGTGATGATCACGAACGCGATGCCGATCGCGAAGATCCCGAGCATCGAAATCTGGCGCGTGGTGTTGACCACGTTCGACGCGCCCAGAAAGTCCGAGTTCGAGGTCCACAGCGCCAGGCACATGAGCCCGAGCGCGATCAACATGCCTAGCTCCCGCCTCATAGCGCTGCCATTTTGCCTTCTCCGGCTGTTTTTCGGGTCGCGTTCGCCTGCGAACCCGGCTTGCCGGTCATCAGTCCCGCGATCGCCAGTTGTGTGAGCTCGTCACCCGCCAAGATGCCCTTGAGCTCGCGCTCATGCATCACCACGACGCGATCACTCATGCCAATCGTCTCCTCCATATCCGAGCTCACCATCAAGATGGTGATGCCCTCGGCCGCGAGCTGCGACATGTGGCGGTAGATTTCCGCCTTGGCGCCCACGTCGATACCGCGCGTTGGCTCGTCCAGGATCAGAACCTTGGGCGCCATTGCCAGCCACTTGGCGAGCACGACCTTTTGCTGGTTGCCCCCCGACAGGTTGACGACGGCTTGCTGGATGCTTGGAGTCTTGGTGCGCAGGCGCTTGACGCCGTTCGCCGCGACCTCTTGCTCGGTCTTGCGACTGAGCCAGCCGAACGGCGCGTAGCTGTCCACGTTCGGCAACGTCGTGTTTTCTGCGACCGAAATGGGGAGAACCAAGCCGTGCCGCTTGCGATCTTCTGGGGCCAGGTAGACGCCGGCTTCGATTGCGTCGCGTGGTGTGCGCGGGGCGTAGTCATCTCC
>JBEHXA010000818.1:0-2994 GCA_048498935.1 Myxococcota bacterium | reverse complement strand
AAGCCCACCGGCGCCGTGGTGGGCCAGCAGCCGTTCGGCGGCGCGCGCCGCTCGGGCACGAACGACAAGGCGGGCTCCCCCTGGAACCTCGTGCGCTGGACCAGCCCACGCACCGTGAAGCGCACGCTTTCGCCGCCGCTCAGCTTCGAGTATCCCTACCAGCTGCCCGACGCATGAGCTTTCCCGCCGATACAGGAGTCTTGCTGGTGGCTCACGGCACCGTCGAAAATCTCGACGATCTGGGGGCTTTCGTGACCCGCATCCGCCACGGTCGCGCTGCGCCGCCCGCCTTTTTGGCGGAGCTTCGCCAGCGTTACGAAGCGATCGGCGGCTCGCCGCTGCTCACGACCACGCGCGAGCAGGCTCAGGCGCTCGCGCGGCGGCTGGAAGCCCCAGTGCTGGTGGGTATGCGGCTCTGGGATCCGAGCGTGGAGCAGGCGCTCGTTGGGGCGGCCGCGCTGGGTTTGCGCCGGCTGGTTTTGATCGCGCTCGCTCCGTTCAGCCAGCACGTTTACTGGAGCGCCGCGCAAGAGTCGGCCCAGCGCGCTGCTACCGGCATCGAGCTGGTGCGCACCGACGCTTGGGGTGAGGAGCCCGAGTTCATCGAGGCCCAGGTAGATTTGATCGCACGACACGCGCCCGCTGACGCCGCGCTGGTACTCTCGGCGCATAGCCTGCCGCGCATGGTGATCGATCGAGGCGACCCCTACGCGCGCTTGGTCGACGCATCGGTTCAGGCGATCACGGCTCGGCTCGGTCGCCCGGCGCGGCTGTGCTACCAGAGTCAGGGTGAGGGCGGCGGCGACTGGCTCGGCCCATCCGTGCGCGAAACGCTCGCAGCGGTCGCGGCCGAGGGGCGACGCACGGTAGCTTGGGCGCCCGTCGGCTTCCTCGCCGAGCACGTAGAAACGCTCTACGACCTGGACATCGAGGCGGGCGGCATTGCACGCGAGCTGGGGCTCGAGCTCGTGCGGGTTCCGGCGCTCAACCTGCATCCGGGGCTGATCGGCGCGCTTTCGGCCGTGGCCAAGCGCGCGGTTTCCTCCTAATCTCGCGCTACTTGCATGCGAAAACGAGCATGGCATTCGTCCATTCGTCGCGTGTTCCTGATGACAGCGACGGCGCTTGCCTTGCTGCTCGGCACCACTTCCTGCGGGCTCTTTCGGGGGTCGGTCAATGCCAGCCCGCAGCTCCGTTGGTGGCTGTTCTCGAACTTCGGAGCTCAACGCATCTGCCCAGAAATGCAGAAGCGCGGCGCACCCCTGAAGCTCACTCCGGGCGGTAACGCGATTGGGCGCTTCTTTCCCGAAGCATGCTCGTTTCAAGTCAACGACGCCGCGCAAACGGTCACGCTGGCGTTCTCGGGGACGGGCTTCGCTTGGACGCCGGTTGCGGGGCGCGTCGGTTTCGCGGTGTCGGCCACCATCGACTACCGCATGGACTTCTACATGACCGAAGACGCCGTCTACGTGTGGGCCAAGCCGGCTCGTATCGTTTACGGCCCCGACTTTCGGATGGGTGCGATCGAGAACAAGCTGGTGAACTGGGCCGCGCAAGGCCCAGCCGGCTACATGGTGCAGACCTTCGGATCGCAGATCGTGCAGGGGCAGCTTTCGAGTGGCTTCACGGTGGTGCACACCGACGACGGCGACGACTTCGCGATCGGCATCCTGAGCCCTCCGGCGCGCCCACAAAAGTACTTCAACACCTCTGCCGGTCGCGTCGCGTTGGAGCGCGACACCACCGAGGTGCGCGTCGATCAAATCGACCTGATCGGCCCGCTCGAGGTCCCGAGCTCGGATCAGGCGCTATTTCTGCGCTTTCAAGTGACTGGGCCCGCGCTCGACGTGATGGTGATCCGTCGCGGCACCGGTGACCTTTGGCGAAGCGGTCTGCAACTGGGGCAACCGCTCGGTCCGCCGCCGGAGCCGCCCGTGAGCTCGTTCGCGCTCCAGCCCGGTCAGGAATCGCGACAGCGTCTGCCCTTGCCTCAAGGTCAGTACTACGTCGTCGTCGACAACAGCGCGCGCATGGGCACCGTCAACCCGCCGTGGAGCCCGCTCGGCATCGTCGGCGGTAACTCAGCGGTGGTCGCATACTCGGCGGAGCTGGGCGACGCCGACGAGAATTTCTGAAAAGCGACCTCGGTTCGGGTAAGGCACCGCGCACGGGGGGTCAGTCTTCGACTGCATTCATCGAAACGCGCCAGTCGACGGGGAGGTCGAGGAAGCCTTCGAGGCAGAGGAAGTCGTAGAGCTGTTCGCACACGACCTCACAGGTCTGGCTGAAGACGTGCGGGTCGGTGAAGAACTTGACGGTTTCTTCCTGAAATTCTTCGGCGGTTTGGGTGAGGCGCTCGATTAGCTCATCACCGCAGAAGAAGACCATCTGCTGCATGAAGAGCCGCTCCCACTCGGCGCGAAAGTCACCGAACGCGTCCGACAGCACTTTGTAGCCGACGCTGTTGGGGCGCCGGGCAGCCTTGCTGACACGGATCGTGACCTTGCCCATTTGCTCGAGCCGCGGCGGCAGGTGCTTCTGCAAGAAATCGCCGAGCACCGCGGTGTAGATCGTCATCACGCGGTTGAGCTCGGGTGAGCGTCGCGAGAGGAACGCTACCTGCAAGTCGCGCTCCGACTTGGCGAGCAGCTCGAGCGTGGCTGCCCGCACTTCAGGCGACGCAAACTCGAAGCCTTCGAGCTCGGCGCGCAGGCGATTTTTGTAGCGCGAGAGCACGTAGTACACGCCTTGCTCGGCGTGAAAGATCACTTTGTCTTTGTCGCCCTTCGACTTTTCGTGCAGCTCGCTCTCGAAGAACAGCTTGGCGATCTTCTTGCCGACCGGCTTGAGGATGCGGGTGGCAAAGTTGGTTTGCGCCGAAAAGTACCGCGGCAAGAGCGTGGCGAGCGCGCGGGTTTGCTGCTCCTCCATCTCCTCGGGCGTCTTCTGCCCGCCCGCGTCGCCGGCGACGGCGGCTTGCATCTCCGATCCTGC
>JBEHXA010000817.1:0-3007 GCA_048498935.1 Myxococcota bacterium | reverse complement strand
CGCGGCCGAGGAGGGCTCCGAGCGGAGCGATGGCAGCGAGATGACGAGCTCTGCGATGGACCATGGTCTTCACCTGAAGTGATGCTTGAGGAGACGGCGCGCGCCGCCTGAGTGGAAGTGACGTCGAGGCGCCGCAGCGAGTCAGAAATCTGAACCGAGCCGAACCGATGGCCCGGCGCTGCACTGCAGCGTCAGAATCTCCTGCGCAGCCGGAGTCGACAAGCGCGGCTTGGATGCCATTGGCCAAAAGTCGTCACGTTACCAATTGCCGCGAGCCCCTTGCGCAGACAGCATGCTCCTGGCAGATGAGCCACCCCGTGCAGGCGCAGCTCGACGACCAGATCGCCTCGAACCTGAGCGGGCTCTCTCACTACGCGTCGTTTGCAAGCCATCGGACTGCTAGCACCCGGCTCATCCTCGAAGCCGGCGCCGGCCTGGATCCGCGGGCGCGGCTGTGCGTGCTCGGAGCCGGCAATGCGTACGATCTGGAGCTCTCGGAGCTGCTCGAGCGCTTCGCTGAGCTGCACCTGGTCGACATCGATGCAGAAGCGCTGGAGCGGGCCAAGCAACGCGCAGCACCGAGCGATAGAGCGCGTATCGTGAGTCATGCGCCGTTCGAGCTGTCGGGCATGTTCGAGCACCTGGAACGTTGGGCACGCCTGCAGGTCACACCGGAAGAGCTAATGCGGGCGCCAGCTCGCGGCGCCGAGCGCATCGCGGAGGCGCTGCCGGGCGCGTTCGACGTCGTCGTCTCGACTTGCTTGCTCACTCAGCTGCAGCTTCAGCTCCTCCAGCTGCTCGGCGATCGCCACCGATTGTTCGGCGCGCTTCGTGAGCTGCTCACGCTCACGCATTTGCGCACGCTCGCGACGTTGACCAAGCCAGGTGGGCGCGCCGTGCTGCTCACGGACTTGTGCGAAGCGGCGGTCTTTCCGGCCGGACGCCCTCGAGACGCCTCCGATTTCGAGCCGCTTTTTCGCGAGCTCGTCGGTCTCGGCCACGTCATCTATTCCTCGCACCCCGAGCTGCTGAAATTCACTCTCAAGGATGATCCGGTGCTGGGCCGCGCCTTCAGGCAGGTGGAGCGCAGCGCGCCGTGGCTGTGGCAGAACGGCCCGCAGACACGCTTTCTAGTGTATGGGCTGTCGCTCGAACGCTCGGCGACGTAGCGCTCGAAGCGGTGAGTCATTGAGCATCGTTCGCGAACGTTAGCTCGACGTTCGCGGACACCGACCGCTTGCTCGTCAGCATTTTTGCCGCAAGTCGCGGGTGACGCGAACGCTAGCGAGAAAAGTTGGTCGCTTCGTGCGTCGCAATTTTCCCCGATGCATCGGGCATGCCCGTTGCTTCGAGCGCCGCGCTTGCCAGGGACGCAGGTCCGTGGCGGGCGTCAACCAACGAAAGGGACGTGGACATGAAAAGGTTGTTTACGATTCTGACCATCGCGGGCGCAGGGTTGGCCGCTTCGGCTTGCTCGTCGGACTCGGGTAGCGCGGAGGGTGTCGGCACGCAGGCGACTGCGATCAACATTCACTGGACCGACGTCGACCCGGATACCGGTGAAACCGTCGTCAAAACCAAAGAAATTACGCGCGCGCAGGCCCAATGGCTCGTCGACGCGCGCGCGGTGAGTCGCGCGCGAGCTGCTGGGCTCGAGCCGCAGCTCGGTGCTCCCGCGGAGCGGCCCGTAGCGGGTGCGGAGCGCGTGGGCAGTCTCAAGGCGCCGCTCACCGCCGGCTCGATCGACTGGTCGGATTGCCAATCGTACGAGTGGATGCTCGTCACTTCCGGATCCGATTTCAGTGGCGATATCTTCTGCGCCAAGTACGAGTCGGGCGTCTTGAACACCGTGGTGATCCCGTTCGTGCCGCAGTGGTACGACGCCGCGGCGTCTTCATCGGCATTCTTCAGCCTCTGCACCGGCTCGAGCTCGTACGACTGCATGGTCGGCGAGTGCGGCGGCAGCAAAATCTGGACGACGATTTGGCAGAGCTCCGGGAGCGGCAACATCTTCCCGCCGAGCTCCGTCCGTTACGTCATGGCCCAAGCACAGCCCATGATTTGTTGAGCTGAAGGCTGGGGCGCGGGCCGGTCGGCACTGGCTCGCGCCTCGGCGACTGTTCGCGAACGCCGAACAGTTCGTTGCTCCGGCCGAGACTAGGCAGCTCTCGCGGTGGGGAGCATGAACACGCCCAACCTGAATCGAGGACAACATGATGAAACGCTTGCTCGCTGCCTTGCCGCTTTTGATCGCTGGAATTGCTCATGCCGACTCGGTCGAGTGGAAGCTCGATATGTCGCACACCAAGGTCGGCTTCAGCGTGCCGCACCTGGTCGTCAGCTCGGTGGAGGGACGCTTCAAGGAGGCGACGGCCAAGGTGGTGCTCGACGACGCGGACCTCACCAAGAGCGAGGTCACGGTCGAAATCAACGCCGCGTCGATCGATACGAGCGACACCAAGCGCGACGACCACCTGCGCAGCCCGGACTTCTTCGACGTGAAGAAGTTCCCCAAGCTCACCTTCAAGTCGACCAAAATCGCCAAGTCGGGCGCCGGCTACAAATTGGCCGGTAACCTCACGATCCGCGACGTGACCAAGCCCGTCACGTTCGACGCTACCCTCAGCGCCCCCGTCAAAACACCGTGGGGCAACCAGGCTCGCGCCGCCAAGGTCACCGGCAAGCTCAAGCGCAGCGACTTCGGCCTCACCTGGAACAAGGCGCTCGAAGCCGGCGGCGTCGTGGTCGGCGAAGAAGTCACCTTGAACGTGACCGCCGAAGTCACCAAGTAGCGCGTCGAGACGGCTCCATACCGCCCCGGATTTCCACTGGGAGCGCTCGGCGTGGACGGGTGACGTCGCATGCGCCACGGCGTAGTCGACGGGGGGGTACCCGGGGACGATACGGTGGTTTCTGCAAGGGAGCCGCAGCGTGGCAGCCCCATCAATGAAGCCCGATCCTGTGCTGTTCGGCCGGCTTGCCAGCTGCGCTTGAGGGCGAGGGGGGC
>JBEHXA010000816.1:0-3016 GCA_048498935.1 Myxococcota bacterium | reverse complement strand
CTTGTCGATCTTAGCGAGCCGCCCCTGAATCGGGATGCCCGCATCGCGCAGGAACTCGATTCCGCCCATCTCGGTTGCTGCCGCGTACGCGCTCGCCTTCGCCTTCGGGTAGCCCGCCCGGAGCAACTGAATCCGCGACCGGAATGCCCGTGGCTCTTCACGCACACGCACGACGTCCAGCACGAAGAACTCCTCGCCGACCCGCGCCAGCAGAACGGCAACCGACCAGTCCGCGCTCGTTCGCGTGCTGTAAGCGAAGTCGACCCCGATTGAGAAAGATGCCGCGCTGAGGTCCGGCACCTCCGCGTAGGTGTGGACGTCGCCGAACACTCGAGCGCCCCGCCCGCGCGGGTTGCCACAGTAGAGGCTCTGCCATTCGTAGCCATCGGGCCCGCCCAACGCTTCGCGCAGTGCGACGAGCTCCGCCCGCGGCCACCGTTCAGGCCAAAGCGGCCGGTCCTCGGAATTCAGGGCAGCCAGGTTCACGTATTCCCAGCCCGCACCGATCATCACGCCCGCTGGATCGTCCGGATGCCAGCGCGCCATCGAGAGCACCACCGAGCCGCCTGGTTCGATGCGAGTGAGCACGTCGCTCGTGAGCCATTCATGAGCCCGGCGTCGTGTTGCCTCGGACTCGGACTCCGCGCGGCCCTTCATCAAGTCGTCCAGGATCGCGACGTTGAAGCCCTCACCGGTGATTGGACCGTCGACGGACGTAGCCCAGCATCCACCCTCCTCGACCCCCGTGCGCCAGTCGGCCCGAGCTTGCGAGTCGTGCGCGATTGGCACGCCAGCCTTTCGCGCGAGGTCCCGAGCTCGCCGCGATTTCTTCTCGGCGATGCGCCCGGCGTAACTGGCGTAGGCCACCTGCATCGCAGGGTTCTGCACCAGCAACCACGCAATGCCGTGAAGCAGGTGCTCGGTCTTTGAGTGGCGTGGCGGCACGCTCACGACGGCCCGCACGCGCTCGCCGGCAGCGATGCGCTGGAAGATGTCCGCCAACGGCGCCAAGTGCGTCGTCCGCATGAACCGTGGCGAAAGGGCCGGAATGAAGTCGACCAGCTTTATGAATTCGCTCACTGCTTGGCCTCCGGAACGAGCCAACGGTTGGTCGCGCTCGCCTGCGGCTTGTTGGCTTGCGCCTCACGAGCGCACAGCTCCCACGCCGCGAGCTCATGCTGGCGCGCCGTGCTGGTCAGCGTGGCCGCCGTCCGGAACCCCTCGACGTCACCAGCCTTCGCCGCCAGCTCGGCCGCAAACTCGCCGCCCGCGTACAACCAAGCCGCCGCACTGACCATCGCACCGACCCCATGCGAGACGTGCCCGTGCGCCGCCTGTAGCTCCGCCATGCGCTTCCGTTGCCACTCCAGGCGTCGACGGTTGTGCGGCGCGAAGCGCGCGTCACAGGCCAGGCTACGTGGCAGGAAACGCGACCGGCGCGGAAGCTTCGCCATGGCGCGCGCGGCAGCGGTCGTCCGCACGCGCTGAGCGGCATCACGTCCGTTCGCGAGCGGATCCGCTCCGGCTGCTTGGGCCTGCGGCTGCTCATCAGGCGGCAACACCTCGACGCGCGGTGAACCGGCCCCCGATCCATGACCAGTGCGCAGGCTCACGATGCACCCCCATCGCAGTCTGAGTGCGTTTGGGAGGCGTGCGAATTCGCGCTGATTATGGCCTCAGATCGCTTCGAGCCACTGCGGATTGTGGCCACAGAGGCCTTTACGCGAGCCGAACCGCTCACCAAAAGACTGGTCGCGCGCGCGCCCTCGCCCGCCGCTGCGCCCACGCGCGCGCTCGCCGCCGCACGCTCCGGGCCGCGACCGGCAGAAACCGCGGCGCTCATTTTTCACCCCCTTGGTTGAACAGACTGACGATTTCGCCGCAGTCCGTAACTCGTCGAGCGAGTGCGTCGCCGTACTTGGAACGGAACGCCGCCTCGGTCATGCCGGAGGCGATGATCGTCGGACGTCCGGCGGCGTAGCGCTGGTCAACGAGCGCGAACAGCGTCGCGTCGTGGTCGGTCCCCTCGGAACCGAGCTCGTCGAGCAAGAGCAGGCTGGCCGATCGCGCGGTGCGGATTTCGTCCGGCTCGCCGTGGCCCAAACCATGACCCTTGCGAGCTCGGATGAGGCCATCGGCGGTCACGTAGGCGAGGCCAACGGCAAACGCCCTATCGGCCGGCGAGACGCCTTCCTTCGCGCTCACGTCCAAGACGCGGTTTGCGAGCGCCAGCATCGAGAGCGTCTTGCCCACACCGGTCTGGCCGAGCCAAAGCGCACTACCGCGCGCTCGGCTCCAGCTGCGCGCTGCGTCTAAGACAGCGCCAGCGAACTTTGTGTGCGCGGCAAACTTCTGGTCCCCGAATCGGGCCCAGGTTGCGGCTTCCGGCAACCGGCGACGCACCTGCGCCACTTCGTGGGCATGACCGCGCGCTGCCTCAGCCTGCTCCTCGCGACGCCACTCGGCGCAGCGGTCCGCGTCGAAGTCGATGCGAACGCCATCGAACTCCAGGGTCTGCACGGCCATTAGAAACCCACCTCGGCAACTCGCTTGCTGGCGAGCTCTGCTTCGCGTAGGGCGCGCGCGTGAGCTGCTCGCTCGGAGCTGTCACCGCGCTGGACGCTCGGACCGTTTCGCAGGCCCGGTGAACTGAGCAGGCCGATGAACTTTGCAGGCTCAGCCGCGATTGACCGGATGGTTGCCTTGGTGCGCCACCATTCGTCGCTGAACGCGCCTCGGACGGCGTTGCGTGCGCCTTCGAGTCCGCACTGCCCAAGGAGCGTCTTGGCCGCCTTGCCGTCGCGACCGTCGAACGGCGGCTTCACGCCGCGAGCCGCCGTGAACTGCTCGAAGTAGTATTCGACCAGTTGGGTGTGCTCCGCTGCCTGCTTTGGATCTGTCAGCGGGAGCTCAGATTGGCGTGCGCGTGAGCGCTCGCGATCCTTGCCTGCTTCCTTGCCTGCTTTACTTGTCTGCTTTGTAGGACCCTGAGTCCGATCCCCCCCGGACTCAGGGT
>JBEHXA010000815.1:0-3018 GCA_048498935.1 Myxococcota bacterium | reverse complement strand
CCTTGGGAGAAGGGCTGGATGTAGCGGCGAAATTCGCCAAGCTACAACCTTCCCATGCGTGAGCTTCGCGCCCGACTGGCCCCGCTGCTGGCGCTGCCGTTGCTGGTCGCTTGCACCAGCCCTCAAGAGGGGCCGCGTGGGGGCGCCGCTGGTGGCGGCTCGGCGGGCAGCGGCGCAGCTGGCGCAACCGGCGGCGGTGGTGCTGCTGGCGCCGCAGGTGGCGGCGGGGGCGGCGTAGCTGGTAGCGGCGGCGCGAGTGGCAATGCCGGCAGCGGTGGCGTTCACGAATGCGCGCCGCTCACTCCGCTGGGCAGCGACTTGGGCGCGCTCACGGTCGAATCGGTGGCGACGTGGAAGGGGAACGCCAAAGGCGCCTACACGATCATTCACGACGACGTTTGCGACTACACGATCGACAGCTTGTTCGACGTAGCAGAGCCCGAGCTCACGGCGCGCGGCCTGCACTCGGCCTTCGGCGCGATCGTGAGTCGCTGTGAAGAGCGCCAGCTGTGGTCGAAGCTCGAGCTGATGCGCCAGCACGGTCACGAGATCATCAACCACACCTGGGATCACAAGGACATGGTCGAGGACGCGCAAGCGTCGCTCGAGGTCGAGATCGATCAAGCGACGCAGGTGCTCGACGCCAACTTGGTGGGACAGCAAACGTCGTTCTTCATTTTCCCCTACGACTCGTTCAACGACGCTGCCGTGCAGCACCTGGACGGGATCGGCTACTTGGGGGCTCGCGCTGGCGCCAAGGGCGTCAACGACGCCGATTTCCCGGATGGTCTGCGCGTGATGTTCGACGTGTACGGCGGCGAGAACTCGATCTACGACGGCCAAGGCGACATCCTGCAGATCTACGTCGACCTCGCCATCTCCGAGGGCGGTTGGTCGGTGCGCGAGTTTCACGGCATCGCCGACCAGACGTTTTGGGCGATGGATACGAGCGCGTACAAGGCGCACCTCGACTACGTGAAGTCGAAGGTCGACAGCGGTGAGCTGTGGGTGGACACGCCCAGCACCGTCGTGCGCTACCGCTTCGCGCGTCAGCTGTGCGGGCTGCCGGCCGTGATGGGCTCGAGCCTCGTGCCGGAAATGCCCAGCGCCGACTGCGCCAAGTATGCGACTGCGGTTTCGACCATCGTTACCACCGCGGTGGATGCGCCGACGTTGCTCGCCAACCAGGACGGCGAGGACCTCGTGACCAAGCGCCTCGGCCCCAATCGCTACCTGGTCGATCTCAATCCCGCGGGCTGTCCGGTAGCGCTCGGCGGGGGGCCGTAGCGCTCTAGTCGCCCGAAACGTGCACGATCAGCCGTCGGGCGTGCGGCCTTTGCCGGTGTTCCCAGACATATAAGCCTTGCCAGGTCCCGAGCGCCAGACGGCCGGCGCTCACCGGGATCGTTTCCGACGTTTTGGTGATGGCCGAGCGCGCGTGTGCCGGCATGTCGTCGGGGCCCTCGTCGTCGTGCACCCAGGCCCGCGATTCGGGCGCCAAGTCGCTCAGCCAGTCACCGAGGTCGCGGAGGACGTTCGGATCGGCGTTCTCTTGGATCACCAGGCTGGCGGAGGTGTGCTGGATGAAGACCGTGCAGAGCGCCGTCTGTAGCCCACTGCGGCCCACCACGTCGCTCACGTGCCGGGTGACGTTGGTGAAACCGCGGCCGGTGGTGCGAATCTCCACGACTTCCTGATAGGTGCTCAAGTCGCGCCGACTATGCGATCATCCGCGCGGCCGTGCCAGCTTTCGATCCGCGAAATAGCCTCATCTCAGGGCGCCCTTCGCTGCGCTCCCTGGAGCTGACTGGGCTCGAGCAACGCCTGGAACGGCTCAGCCGCCGTCACCGCATCACGCATGTGGCGTTCATGCTCGGCCAGATCTTGATTCGGCGAGACCTCACGGCCGCCAGCAGCGCGATGGCGTTCGACCTGTTCTTGGCGGCCCTGCCCATGCTGGCGCTGGCGGGTTGGGCGTTCGGGAAGGTGCTCGCCAATCACGACTCGCTGCTCTTGGCCACCGCCTCGTTGCTCAACCTCACACCCCACGAGGTGCAGTCGCTCATTTGGCAACAGCTCGACCGCTTCGCTATCGACAGCGTCGCGCCCTTCGCGCTGCTGGGCGCGCTCTGGACGGGATCGAACGCGTTTCACAGCTCGATCAGCTTGCTCGAGGCCTCGGCGGAGATCGCGGCGCGCCCCTGGTTGCTCAAGCGTCTGATCGCGCTCGGCAGCGTGCTCGGCACCATCCTGCTCTTCGGTAGCGGCACGCTGCTGGCGGTGTGGTTGGCGGGCGGGCCTTCCGCGCTACTCGTGCTGCTATCGGGCGCCAAGCTCGCGCCCCGGGTCACTCATTACGTCCTGCTGGCCGTGCTGGCCGTGATGGGAGTGGGCATCGTGGCGCTGTTCTTTTACGTGGCGTCGCCGCGACCGGGCGTGCGGCGGCGGCTCTTTCCCGGTGCGGTGCTCACGGTGGCTGCCGGCGCGCTCGTGTCGGTCGGCTTTGCTTTCTACGCCGGACACCTGGCGCGCTTTGCCATCTTTTACGGCAGCTTGGCGGCGGTCGCGGTGATGCTCGCCTGGCTATGGCTGCTCTGCTTCGTCTTCTTGATCGGCGCCGAGCTCAACCAGCTCCTCGAAAACGGCGAGTGAGCCCAATTATGCTGTGTTTTGGGGGTTGGGGCCCCGAAACCTGAGGGTGGGGCCCCGCTGAATTCACTTCAGCGGGGCGGGAGCTGAGCTCCCGGTAGAAAGGAGAGACTTAGAGCCCATCCGAAGGATGGGGCTCTAAGTCGGACCGACGCAGACGCCGTAGTTTTGGGGCAGCTCGGAGGAGGCTTGGCACTTCTGCTTGCCGCAGTCGTTCTTGGTCGGATCCGTGCGGCAGATCTTCACGCACTTGTTCGTCACGCTGGAGCACACGTGATTCCACGCGCAGGGGCAACCCTCGCCTTGCTGGCCTTTGCCCGGCGTGAGGACGGCGGTGGTGCGATCCGCGCGCACCACCAAGCAAGCAGT
>JBEHXA010000814.1:0-3048 GCA_048498935.1 Myxococcota bacterium | reverse complement strand
TCTCGGACCCTGCTCGTGGCAGCCGGCGCACGCCGGGATGTCGCGGCGCGCCTCCACGCCGTGAAAATTGCTGGAAGCCGTGTTTGCTCCCATCCACTCGGGCGGGTGCGGATTGCGTGCGTTGGTGACGCCGCCGCTCACGCCGCGCGCCGAGTGGCAGCTATCGCAGGTCTGCTGCGAATGGCACGTCAAGCACTTGGCCGGCTGCGACGCCGCTTCGAGCGCGTGACGCACCATGAAGTCGCCGCGGTGCACTTGCTGCGACTCGAGCTGCTCCGGGCGGCGCGCCTCGACGGTCATCTTCTGGCTCGTGTCGTGGCACGCCTGGCATTGCGATTCGCTGTGGCAGGCGCGGCACAGCTGGCCCTGCTGCGCCGCCATCGCGCCGTGGTGGCGCGCGAAGTCGGCATCGTGGCGCATGAACGTCTGCGGGAAAGTGCGAGTCAGGTCGCGTTGTCCGTGACACGGCGTGCACTGGCCGTTATCCCACTCTGCCTGGTGCTCGTGGCACGTGAAGCATTTGGCCATGGGCGGCAGCGTGCTCTCGTTCGACTTGAACACCCCGCCATGGCACTTCACGCATTGGCCGTTGATTTGCGACATCGCCAGGTGCTTGTCGTGGTCGATGCTGATCTCGCCGTAGGGCCGAGCCGGCGTGACTGACAGCACCGGCAACACCTTCTCGCGATCCTTCTCGTGGCAGCTCTCGCAGGTTTGCTCGAGCGGGAGCTTGCCGGCGCGATCGGTGTGCGAAGGGGTGTGGCAGCTATTGCAGCTCAGGCACGGCGGCTTGCCGGGTGAGCCGCAATCGATGCCGGTGAGGTGCACTCGGTGCGGGAAACGCAGCGGCGCTTGAACCTCGCGGCAAGCCGCGACCAGCGCTGCTACGCACAGCGCCGCCAGGCACAGCAGGTAGCCGTAATAATTGCGCACGCGGGCAGGGCGCTCGACGTCGGTGTCGATCTCGGTCTCGGCCTCAATCACCAGGCACGCTCCCGGGGTTTGGCGTCGAAGGTGTAGCTCGCTCGGAGCAAGGTTTGCGCGTCCAGGCTCGCGTACGGAGAGCGCGCGAGCGACGCGCCCCACAAGAGCGACAGCTGTTCCAGCGCTTGATAAGACAGCGTGCCCGCGTACACCGACGAGGTGCTGTAGCCCTGGATCGGCTGGTCGTAAAAGTAAGCGTAGGCTTCGAGCGTGCCCACGAGGCGTCGCACGAGCGGGCTCGACACCGATGCGCGCAGCGCGTTGTAGCCGTTCTCCCCCACGATGACGCGCGTGTAGCCGATGCGCGCGAAGCCCGGGCTCAGCTTGGACCACGCGAAGCGCGCCGCCGCTTCGCCGCGTGCGCCGGGTCGACCTTCGTCGTAGAACTCGAGAAAGCCGCTACCTTCGAGGCGCAGCCAGGTGCGCGCGTCGACGCTCACGAAGCTGCCGACCTCCTCGTAGCCACTGGTGCTGAACACCGACAGCACGGATTGGCGGGACAAGAAGGCTCCGGGCTCGATGCGTAGCCCCTCGATGCTGGCGTGGACGAGCGGATGGGGGTTCAAGTCCACCCAGGCGCGGAGCTCCGCCCAGCGTTGCCCCTCGACCTCGAAGAGCGCTTTGGCACCTAGCCACGCGGGCTTCGCGAGCTGTCCGCCCAGGTCGAGGCCCAGCGTTCGGTGCGAGACGCCGCCGCTTTCGTGCTGCTCGTGAAAAGACAGCGCTCCGCTATAGGCGTCCTCGCGGTAGCCGAGCTTCGCGCCCGCCAGCCAGTGCTCCGTGCGATCCAGATCGTGCTCGCCGTACTGGATCAGGTCGTCTTCGGCTTTGCCGAGCTGGTGATAGCCGGGCCGGTTGTTCCAGCGGGGCAGCACTGCGGCCCCGCCATAGGCAGAGAAGTCGAGCCCAGGAGCGAGCCTAGCGCCGAAGCCTGCGCCGTCGAAGCGGGCAAAGCGCGCGGCACCACCCGCTTCTTGCTGCCGACCGAGTCGAAGCGATACATCTCCGAGCCGCAAGCGCACGTTGGCCGACTGCACGTCGCCGTCGAAGGGCCGCTCGTAGTCCGACGACGTCGGCCAAAGCTGGCCCCACGCGGCGAACTGCAGGTCTACGCCGTCCTTTTGCCAGGGGGCGTCGATCGCGTCGGCGCGAGCGCTCAGGTACTCCGTGAGCGGGGCTGCGGTGTCGGTCATGACGATCGCGCCGTTGGCTCCCGGCTGGAGCGCGCGCTGAAACAACTGCAGGTAGGTCTGGCTCTCGGCCACCAGCTCGAAGCGGTCGACGGGCGGGGGAACGTCGCTCGGGAGGCGCTCGAGGGGGCGAACCTCGGTCGACTGGGCGTGAGCGGGCGTCGCGAACAGGCTCAATCCCAGAGCCAACGCGAGCGCGGACGCCACCGGCGCCACCTCATCACCTCGAAGCCGTGAGCCATCCGCCATTCGGCTGGGCCCCTTACTAGCCCAGAGTGCTTAGGAATTGAAGGTGAGCGACCGGACATGGGTCCGCGGAATGCCCTTCCAGTGCTGCTGAATTGGGGCGTTCTGATGGGGGCCGCGCGAAGCCTCTAGCCCGGCTTTTGTGTGCGTGGTACAGGCGGCCCGCGCCGTGCTTTCGGGCGCGTCAGACGCGAGCAGCTTGCAAGGAAACAAACACGAGATGACGACTTTGAGCAGCGGCAAGGGCAAAGTGATTCAGGTGATCGGACCGGTCGTGGACGTCGAGTTTCCGCCCGGCAAGCTGCCCAAGATCTTGAACGCGCTCACGGTCACGAACACCGGCCTCTCGAACGAGAAGGACAACCTGGTGCTCGAGGTCGCGCAGCACCTGGGCGAGTCGATGGTCCGCGCCATCGCGATGGACGCCACCGAAGGTCTCGTGCGCGGCGTGGAAGTGACCGACACCGGCTCGCCGATCATGATGCCGGTGGGCGCCGAGGTGCTCGGCCGCATCCTCAACGTCATCGGTAAGCCGGTGGACGAGGCCGGCCCGGTCAAGGCCAAGAAGGCCTTGCCGATCCACCGCCCCGCTCCGCTGTTCGTCGACCAGAACACCACGGTCGAGATC
>JBEHXA010000813.1:0-3049 GCA_048498935.1 Myxococcota bacterium | reverse complement strand
GTCAGCTTGGTGGGCAGCCAGATCTTCTATCGCTGGCCGGGCGACTGGGGCCTGCCGATCGCCTTCCGAAGTCGCTACGCCGGCGGCGAAAACCCCGGCTACTCAAGCACAAAGGGCACCGGCGCGAAGCAGCGCTCGTGCCGCTTCGCGCCTGGTTTCGTTGGCCCTACTGCTGGGGTTTAGAAGGCGCCGTCGAGGGTGACTTCGCCGGTGACGCCGACTTGGTAGGAGGCGACGCGGCGCTCGAAGAAGTTGGTGAGCTCCTGGACGTCTTGGAGCTCCATGAAAGAGAGCGGGTTTTTGGTGCCGTAGTGCTTGGGGAGGTCGAGCTGCTGCAGGCGCTGGTCGGCGACGAACTCGAGGTAGCCGCGGACGTCGCGTAGGGAGAGGCCGGCCAGGCCTTCGCCCAGCAGGTCTTCGGCGAACTGCGTTTCGGCCGCTACCGCTTCTTCGAGCATGGTGACGACGTCGCGCTGCATGTCCGCGTCGAACAGGTCGGGCTCTTGCTCGCGCACTTGCTTGACCACCTCGAACGCGAATTGCATGTGCGCGCTCTCGTCGCGGAACACCCAGTTGGTGCCGGTGGCCAGGCCGTGCAGCAGGCCGCGCGAGCGCAGGTAGTACACGTACGCGAAGGCGGCGAAGAAGAACAAGCCTTCGACCGCGGCTGCGAACGTGATCAGGTTCATCAAGAACTGGCGGCGCTGGGCGCGCGTCTCGATGCGATTCATTTCCTGAATCGAGTCGATCCACTTGAAGCAGAACTCGCCCTTTTTGCGGATGCTGGGGATGTTCTCGATGGCCGAGAACGCCTTGGCGCGCGAGTCGTGATCCGGAATGTAGGTGTCGAGCAGCGTGAGGTAGAACTGCACGTGCAGTGCCTCTTCGTACAGCTGGCGCGACAAGTACATGCGCGCTTCGGGCGCGTTGATGTGCTTGTAGAGGTTGAGCACCAGGTTGTTGCTCACGATGCTGTCGCCGGTGGCGAAGAAGGCCACCAGCCGCTCGATCAGGTGCCGCTCCTTGGGGCCGAGCTTCTTGCGGATGTCGTCGACGTCGCTGGCGAAGTCGACTTCGTCCACCGTCCAAGAGTTCTTGATGGCGCTCTTGTACATGTCGAAGAAGCCCGGGTACTGCATCGGGCGCAGCGACAGGCACAGCCCCGGATCGAGCAGCTTTTCCGGCCGACGGTGGCTGTTCATTGGCAGGCCTCGCAGCTCTCGGGATTCTCGAGTGAGCACACGACCTTCTCGGTGTCCGTGTACTCTTTCTTCGGCGCCGAGCCGGAGGGCGGAGCAGCGCTGGTCTTCTGGATGCGCGTCGCGGGGCGCGAGCGCAGGTAGTACGTGGTCTTGATGCCCTTCTTCCAGGCGTAGAAGTACATGCTCGACAGCTGACCGATGTTCGGCGACTCGCTGAACAGGTTCAGCGACTGGCTCTGGTCGATGAAGGCGCCGCGGTCGGCGGCCATGTCGATCAGCGAGCGCATCGGCAGCTCCCACGCGGTGCGGTACAGCGTGCGCAGGTTGTCGGGCAGGTCGGTCAGGCTCTGGACCGAGCCTTCGGCGTGCTTCAGCTGCATGCGCGTCTCGTCGTTCCACATCCCGAGCCGCACCAGGTCGGCGACCAGGTAGCGGTTGACCTGCAGGAACTCGCCCGACAGGGTCTCGCGCTTGAACAGGTTCGACACCTGCGGCTCAATGCACTCGTAGCAGCCCGCGATGGCCGCGATGGTGGCGGTCGGCGCGATGGCGATGAGCAGCGAGTTGCGCAGCCCGATCTGCATGATGCGGTCGCGCAGATCGTTGAAGCGCTGCTCGCCCTCGGGCTTGACGCCCCAGGCCTGAAACTGCAGCTCGCCACGCGCCGCGCGGGTTTCCAGGAACGCCGGGTGGGGGCCCTTCTCGGCGGCCAGGTCGCACGACGCCGACAGCGCGTGGAAGTAGATCTCTTCGGCGATGAGACGAGACAGATCGCGCGCCTCTTGCGAGTCGAACGGCAGCTTGAGCTCGAAGAACACGTCCTGCAGGCCCATCACGCCCAGGCCCACGGGACGCCAAGCCGAGTTGCTGCTCTTGGTCTGCGGGATCGGGTAGTAATTCAGGTCGATCACGCGATCGAGCTGGCGGACGGCGACGTGCACGGTGCGGGCGAGCTTGTCGAAGTCGAAGCCTTCGGGCGTGACGTGGCGCGCCAGGTTGATCGAGCCGAGGTTGCAGACCGCCGTTTCGGAGTCGGACGTGACCTCCAGAATCTCGGTGCACAGGTTGGAGAGGTGCACGGTGCGGCCGGGCAACGCCGTCTGGTTGCAAGCCAGGTTCGACTTGTCCTTGAAGGTGATCCAGCCGTTGCCGGTCTCAGCCAGCGTGCGCATCATGCGCGCGTACAGGTCGCGGGCGCGCAGCTTCTTGACGGCCAGGCCATCGGCCTCCGCCTTCTCGTAAGCCGCGTCGAACTCCGGACCATAGAGATCAGTCAGGGCCGGCACGGCCTTGGGGTCGAACAGCGACCAGTCGCCGTCGCTCTCGACGCGGCGCATGAACAGGTCGCAGATCCAGTTGGCGAGGTTCAGGTTGTGGGTGCGGCGCTGGGCGTCGCCGCTGTTGTCGCGGAGCTCCAGAAACTCTTCGACGTCGGCGTGCCAGGGCTCGAGGTACACGGCGCAGGCGCCCTTGCGCTTGCCGCCCTGGTTCACCGCCGCCACCGAAGCGTCGAGCGTCTTCAGCCAGGGCACGATGCCGCTGGAGTAACCGTTGGTCGACTCGATCAGCGAGCCGCGCGATCGCACGCGCGTGTACGACAGGCCAATGCCGCCCGAGAACTTCGAGAGCAGGGCGACGTCGGTGTACTTCTTGTAGATGTCTTCCAGGTGGTCGCCGGGAGAATCCAGCAGAAAGCAGCTGGAAAGCTGCTCGTGGCGCGTGCCCGAGTTGAACAGCGTGGGCGAGCTCGGGATGTACTCGAGCGACGAAGGGATCCGCAAGCTGGTCGTGAAACGCGGCGGGGCATTCTTCGGCTATCGCTACCGAAACTCCCCGCTCGACGTCGT
>JBEHXA010000812.1:0-3072 GCA_048498935.1 Myxococcota bacterium | reverse complement strand
CAACTCGACTAGCGGCGGTGTAGGTACTGGAGGGTCGAGCGCGACTGCGGGCACCGGAGTGCTGCCACAAGGCGGGGTCACCACCGGCGGCGCAACCACTGGTGGCTCGGGTGGCACAGCGAGCCCGGGCGGAGCCACGAGCGGCGGCGCGAGTGGAGCCACGAGCGGTGGCACCGGCGCAGATGTGGGTGGCGGCGGAGCCGCTGGCGGCACGCCAGCCGGTGGCGCAAACGGGGCAGATCCTTGCGGAGCGCCCCCTCCCACTCACGAGCTGAACGTGACAGCGTCGATGGGCGAGCACAACCACAACGGCGCCGGCCTCGACACTCGCGCCAAGACCATGCTCGGCAAGTTGGTGATCGACTACGGCGTGGCGGGTGGTGGTTACCAGTCGTTCCTCGCCAAGCGCGGCTACCACTCGATCGGCGCACCCGGCTTCGCCGAGTGCAACGCGCCGGATTTGCAGGGCGATCGCACGCGAGTCAGCAAGTGTCGCATCGGAGAGATTCAGACCACCGAAAAGAACATCGAAAACAAACTAGCTGACCTGCAAAAGCAGTACCCCGAAGAAGACTGGGGCTACTTTCTCGATGCCAACGGCAAGCTTCGCTGGTCCGACGTCGCGGTCACCGGCTTTTCTCATGGCGCCACGACCGCTGCCATCAACGCTCGCTCCTACGCTTGCTTGTGGCGCGCCGTCTCTCGTTCCGGTCCGCGCGACAACACGTGCGGCAAGGGCCCGTGCAGCATGCCCATCAGCACGCCCTCGTACGACCCCGCCTGCACGGAAGACAAGATCGCCTCCTGGCTCGACGAACCTTCGAAGACGCCCATGGATCGCTTCTACGGCTTCACCGGCATGACCGACGGCCAGTGCGGCGACATCATGTTCAACATGTTCCACACCCATTACCTGGGCGAGCCCGTCGTCTTCGACGCCCCCAACGCCGACGTGAGCACCTCGCACCAATTCTTCGCCCAAGGTCAGGGGCACTCCGGCTTCTTCGACGTCGGCTCCGCGAAGCTCGCGCTCGAGATCGCGTTCGGCATTCCAGAAGAGAACCGAAGCCCGACGTTCTGAGCAGGCGCGCGGGCGCGCGGGCAACAAGAAAGATTGGCACGTGGCGCCGTTCGATGTGCCCCGTTGGCAGGGACGTCGGACGGATGACTATGGTGATTCCGCCTACGTTCTGCGCACAGTGACTCTCGAACACGCCGAGGCAGCTCGGCGTCGTAACCGAGGAAAAAGGTCATGTGGGCGCGATTCGGTTGGCTCGTTGTTCCCTGCTTGCTGCTCCTAACGGTCGAGGCGAAGGCACAAGAGCCAGTCTGCGACAAGACCTGGTTCAAGAAGGACAAGGACAAGACAGCGATAGACCCAGCCGATCTCAAGGCGGTCTGCGAAGCTCCCGAGGACGAGTATGCGAAAGCCATGGGGAAGTGCGCGGAGGACAAGGAACGCTGCATCCGCGTGCGCGCCGATGCATGTAAGGCGCTCACGGCAACTCGCACCGACGAACTGGCCAAGTGTTACCACGCAGCCGGGGATCCTCACTTCGTCGTCGCACCTCCAGCGCCTCCACCCCCGGCCCCAGCTCCGCCCCCTGCGGCTGTCTCGGCTCGCGCGGAGGCAGAAGGTCTGGCCGCAGCGGGCGCAGTCTCGATCATCGCCCAAGGCGTAGGCGACTTTTTGGTTCAGCGCGCCGAGCAAGAGGTCACCCTCTACGCCGCGACCGAACTGCAGAAGGCGCTCTGCGAAGAGTATGGCGAAGCCTATTTTCCCAAGAGTTGTGAGCTTCTAAAGCAATCGGACGAAGACAACGAGCCTGTCGGATTGGGCGTCTTGCGCCGAGCAGTCGTTGAGGACGTGCAGGCTCTTCCGGCCAACGTACTCGTGAGCGTGATGGGCCGATTGCAGGGCGAGGACAAGAAGACGGCCTGCGTGCTCGATGTCGGCTACGCCTTCACGAAGGGCGTCTTGACCGAAGGGACGGTCGCCCCCCTGCTCGAGCCAGACCCAGGCAACAATGGAAACCTGCGCCTGATCAAGTACCGCATTCGGGCGAAGGACGGTTCGACCATCGCCGCATGTGACCCCACCTGGAAAGCGCTCAAAAACGCTTCGAACGATCTGGTGAAGGTCGTTGGCTTCTTCAAGAACGTGACGCAAACCAAAGGCCTCAAGGATGCGGCAGCCATTGCTCCGACCCTAGCCAAGAACGTCGGCTTCACCACCGAGCAGCTCGCCCTTCTCAACCTTTGGGCCGATCTCGCGGAGGCGCTGAACGATGTCCTCCAAGGTCCGGCGCCCAAAGAGGCCAGCGCTCGGGCGATCCGTGCGGGCGTCGCACTCTTGAAGGAGCTGCTACCAAAAGAGGATGGTGCGGCCTTCGACGAGGCCGGGGCGATTGCCATCGCTGCCGTGAACGCCGATTGGATCGGAGTCATCGGGGCGGTCGCGTCTGCGGAGCACCTTGGCCCGGTCTTGCTCTGTCGCAAGGTCGCCAATCCGTGCGTGGTCGACAAGAAGGTGCGAGCCAGCTTGCGGTTGGTCGGCGACGTTGCAGTAGCGGACTCGAGCGAGGGCGTGACTACCGCGCTCGAGCGCTTTGCGGCTCCGCTCGGATCTTGGCGTCGAAAGTACGACGGCGGCTGGTACTTGATGGCAAACGGCTACGTTGGAGCAAAGTTTGCGGCCGAGTTGGTGCATGATGCACGCCCAGCCACCACGCTCGCTCCCGTGCTCGCGGTCGGGCTAGAGCTCGGAGGCAACGTGGGGAGCCTCGCGCGCATGGGCATCTTCTTCCAAGCCGTAGATCTGGGCAATGTGAGCAGTGTGCGCTTGAACGAGTTCAGCAAGGACGATCCGAACCTCGTTCATGCGGAAGTCGCTCCCGATCCTCGGCGGGCACGTCCCTGCCGGGCGGTGGCGCGGCTCACCGCGTTCTGGTCCGACCTCGGCAGCAATGTCGAGATCATGGAGCCGGCGCACCACGACATGGTGCTGGCGATCACCAGCCACATCCCGCATCTCGTCGCCTACAACATCGTCGGCACGGTGGCCGATCTCGA
>JBEHXA010000811.1:0-3074 GCA_048498935.1 Myxococcota bacterium | reverse complement strand
CATCCGTAGGCAAAGGATACCCATTTCTGGCGGACGATCTGTTGAATGGGATCTAATATAATACCGTCCTCTTTTTCATTGACTTGAACGAGCTGCCGCCGGACGCGCGCGTGCTGCGCGCGGAGTGCTCGCCCGCGCTCAGCGAGGTGCCGTTCGCGACGGTCTCGGAATGGGTGAGGGAGCTCACCGGCACGCGCACCGATCAGCCGATCGAGGACGCCCGGGCCCTGATCAGCGAGGCGCTGAGCGAGCTGGCCGGCGGCGAGGACGGCCCGGAAATCGTGGAGCGCATGGCCGAGCTGGCGACCGGGCGGGTGCGGAGCGCGGTCGACGAGGCCGACGTGGCGCGCTCGCGCCAGCTGGTGGCGCTCGGCCTGCGCCGCTTCTTCGCGCGCGCCGCGCTCGAGGCGCCGCTCGTGATCGCGCTCGACGGCTTGCAGTGGGCGGATCGCCCGAGCCTGGAGCTGGTGACCGAGTTCTTGAAGCGGCCGGAGCCGCTGCCGATCTTGGTGCTGCTGCTGGCGCGTCCAGACGATCGCGTCACCCCGCAGCTCGAGGGGCTGGTGCGCATCGAGCTGAAGGGACTGAGCAGTGAGCACCAGCTGCGCCTGCTGCAGGCGCGCTTCGGCGTGATCGACGGCGTGCGCCAAGTGTGCGCGGACTTGCTGCCGCGCGCCGGCGGTAACCCCTTCTTTCTGCTCGAGATGGTCGACGCCCTGCTCGAGCGCGGGCGCTTCGAGATTCACGAGCGCGAGGGTGGTGGGCAAGAGCTGGTGAACGTGGAGCGCCCGGGCGAAGCAGCACTACCGCTGCCGTCGACGCTCGAGCAGTTGATCGCCGATCGCCTGAACGAGCTACCGGCCGCCGAGCAGTCGATCGTCGAGTGGCTGGCGGTGGCGGGCGGCCCGCTGGGCACCGACGACCTTTTGGCGCTGGAAGGTGCCGAGACCGAAGACGCCGTGATGCGGCTGTGCGCGCGCGGTTTGTGCGAACAGAAGGGCGAGCTCACCGACGTGCGCCACCCGCTCACGCGCGACGTAGCCTACCGCGCGCTCGAGCGCCGGCGCCGCGTGCGCATGCACCGCAAGCTCGGCGAACACCTGGGCCGCACCCCGCTCGGTAAGGGTTTGACGGCCGCGATCGTCGCGCGCCATCTGGCCCGCGGTAACGCACGCGAAGAGGCGGCGAGCTTCTTCTTGGAGGCGGCCGACGCGGCGCGCTCCAGCTATCAAACTCAGCTCGCCAAGCGCTGCTACCGGCGCGTGATCGCGCTGCTCTCCGACTCCGACCCGAAGCTCATCGAAGCCTACGAAGCGCTCGAAGCCATTTCGCGCAACCAGGGTCGCTGGCAAGAGCGCCGCTCACACCTCACGGAGCTGCGCCGGCTGGCTAAGGCGAGCGGCAAGGCCTTTTGGGTCGCGACCGCGCTGCTCCGCACCGCTCAGTTCGAGCTCGACGCCGGACAGCTCAGCAAGGCGCTCGCTTCGGTGCAGCGCGGCGAGCTGATGGCCAAAAGCAGCGGCTCGGCCGTGCTCGAGGTGAGCGCCCGCACCCTGATGGCCGAAATTCTTCATGAAATCGGCGACATGCAGGGCGCCCTCGCGGCCGTGGATCGCGCGCTCGAGGCGAGCCAACACCCCTCGGCGCCGGCTCGGTTGCGCGCCGAAGCGCTGCGTTTGCGCGGCACGCTGCTGCGCCGTGTCGGTCGCGTCCACGAAGCGGTGGAGTGCCAGGCCGAGGCCATCGCGGTGTTCAGGCGCGTCGGCGCTCGACGCCTCGAGGCGCGCGCCAAAAACTCGCTCGCCTACGCCCTGCTCGTGCTCGGTCGCTTCGAAGACGGCATCGCGCTCGCGCTCGACGCCATCCGCATCGATCTCTCGATCGGCGGTCGCTTTCAGATCGCGCGCACCCTGAGCACGATCGGCGCTTGCTACGCGAACCTGGGCGACGTGCCGCGCGGCCTCGCTTACCTGCGCCGCGCGCGCGATGCTCACGAGCGTTACGGCGATCGCGACTCGCGCGCGGACACGCTGCTGTCCACGGCCGAGCTGCTGCTCGAGGCCGGCGACTTCGTGGCGGTCGAAACGCTGGTCGGCGATGCCGGTGCGCTCACGGCCGTGACCGGCAGCGCCTACGACTCGGTGCACGAAAAGATCTTGCGCGCCCTGATGGCGCGCCAACAGAACGATCCGGCGCGCGCCGTAATGCACGCCTTCGACGCGCGCCAGGCCGCCGAGGCGCAGGCCTACGTCGCCTTCCACTTTTACGCCATGGCCATCGAGGCCCGCGCCCGCGTGGAAATGGGCGAAAATCACACGGGAATTTTGCTCGCCACCACCGCCATGGGCGCGATCGAGACCCTCCAGGGCTCCGAGTACGGCCTGCCCACCCGGGCGCTGTGCTGCGAAGCGCTGTCGCGCGCTGGCTCCCCGCAAGCCTTCGAGATCCGCGAGCGAGCGAGCGCGTACGTGGCTCGCCTAGTCGAGCACATCCGTGATCCGATCTTCCGCGAGCTGTTCCTCAAGCGCCGCGTGGTGCTCGACATCATGAACAACCCGCCGACGCCTCGCCAGTCGCCGGATCGCTCGCTCTTCTCGTGAGCTGAAGCACTCAGGCCGCGGCGCTGCGCAGCGCCTTTGCCAGCTCGTGGATCGAGGGGTAGCGATCCTCACGCCGCTTGCGCAGGCATGTCTGAATGATCGCTTCCACCTCGGGCAGCTCTTCTTTCACGTGGGCACGCAGCGGCAGCGGTGGGCGCGTCAGCACTTTGGAAAACGTCTCCAGTGGCGTGGCGCCCGGGAACGGCAGGTGCCCGGTGACCAGCTGGTAGAGCACGACGCCCATCGACCACACGTCGCTGCGCGCGTCGACATCACTCGCGAGCAGCATCTGCTCCGGAGACATGTACGCGGGCGAGCCGAGCGGGCCCTCGACGTTCGTGAGCGATGGAGAACTCGCCGAAGCCGGCTCGGCCGAAGCGATCCCGAAATCGAGCACCTTCACGATTGGCGCGGGGTCGCTGCCGACGCGGGCCAAAAATACGTTCGACGGCTTCAAATCACGGTGAATCACGC
>JBEHXA010000810.1:0-3075 GCA_048498935.1 Myxococcota bacterium | reverse complement strand
GATGCCGTCATGCCGACGCAGCCGGAACTCGGTTTCGTAGAATGTGCCGGCGGCCAGCACCTGTTGCCACTTTTCCGTGGCCGCGACGATGTCGTCGGCATGCACGATATCGGCCCAGCCATTGCCGTCGAGATCGCCCGCCTTCGCACCCGAATAATCGTAGACGCGCGGGTTGAACCAGTCGAGCAGCCCCTCCGGCGTCGCCGTCCAGACGTGGTTCGGCATCGCCTCGGCGAAAGTGCGGAACTGGGTCTCGCTCTGGCGCAGCGCCTGTTCGGCGATCAGCCGGTCGGTGACGTCGACACCTTGCACGAAGATGCCGAACACCTCGCCCGCGGGGTTGCGCACCGGCTGATAGACGAGGTCGATGAAGCGCTCTTCGGTCGCGGCACCAGGCGTGCGCTGCAGCTCGGCCTTCAGCGCGTAGCTCAACAGGCCGGCGCCGAGCTGTGCTTCGTCGCCCGCGGCAACCAGCGTGCCGGTTTGCCCGTCAACGACAGCGTCGACGGTGCCCGTGGCCCGGAATGCGACCACCGGGAGCCCCGCCGCCGCGGCCTCGAGCGGTGCGTTGGGAAACCCCTCGCGGTAGCTCGGGAATGCGAAGACATCCATCATCGCGTAGTAGGGCGCCGACTCCTCGACGAAGCCCGTCGTGACGACGCGCGGATCGGTTTGGATCCACGCCATGACTTCAGCAGGCAGCGGATCGGTCGAATCGTGATCGCCGACCAGCAACAGCCGCAGCTTTGGCTCACTCCGCAAAGCCCGCTGAAAGGCGTTGATGAGCACGACCAAACCCTTGTCGCGCGTGAATCGCCCCACGAAACCCACGACCACCGCGTCGCTCGGGATACCGAGGCGCTCACGTTCCCTTGCCGCCCAGCTCCGGCTCGCCTCGCTGGATTCGAAGCGCGCGACATCCACGCCGTTCGAGCTGCCTCCCGCCGGCACCCACGTCTTGTCGAGCGGCGCGCAACCGAGCGCGGTGAAGCGGTCGCGCAAGCTCGGGCTATTGACGAATACTCGATCGCTGAGGCCACCAGCCGCGTGCTCGGCCGCCGCCAGCACCAGCCGCGTAGGGCCCCGAGCTCCCTCGAAGCGGAGGCCGCGCAGCAGGTACACGATGACCGGTACCCGACACAGCCGCGCTGCTAGCACACCGAGCAACCCCGCCTTGGGTGTGCCGGCGTTGACGATCGTCGGATTCAGGCGACGCAGCACGCGGGTTAGCCTGGCGAGCGCCAATGCGTCTCGGGCTGGCGAGAGCTCGCGGCTCATCGGGACGCCAATCGCTCGAACCCCTTCGCGTGCTGCAGCGCGATCCAACAGCTCGCCGGGACTGGCGATCACCGTCACGTCGAAACCAGCCTCTCGCATGAACGCCAGTTGCCCTTCCATCAACCTAAACGCGGTCAAAGGATGGGTCGCAATATAGACCAGGCGATGCAAGCCCCGACCCATCTAGCACCGTCCGCATGGAGCTGAGAAGCGCTGAGCACCGCGGAGACATGCCATCCGGTCACGCCGCAAGCGCAGCTCGTGGCGAGTTTTCGAGGGGTTAGATGACAACTAGCTTGAAAATCGAGCCACCCCGTGCAACTAAGCCGAGATCGAGGTGCTGAGGGAATGTCCGACATCCTTGCGAAAATTTCGTCGAAACAGGCTCACGTCGTCGTCATCGGTATCGGCTACGTCGGCCTACCGCTCGTGGCAGAATTCGTGCGCGCGGGCTTCAAGACAACCGGGCTCGACAACGATCCCGAGAAGGTCCGGCTGCTGAATGCGGGGGAATCCTACATCGCCGACGTGCCCACTGCCGATCTAGCGCCGCACGTGGCCTCCGGGCGCCTGAGCGCAACGACCGATCGCGCTATCTTGGGCAAGGCGGACGCCGTCGTGGTGTGCGTGCCCACACCGCTCAACAAGACCAAAGATCCGGACATGCGCTTCATCATCGCCGCGACCGAGGCGATTGCGCAGCATCAGCATCCGGGCATGCTCGTCGTGCTCGAATCGACCACGTACCCCGGCACCACGAGCGAGCTGTTGGTCCCGAAGCTCACCGAAAAGGGCCTCGAGCTCGGCAAGGACATCTTCATCGCCTTCTCGCCCGAGCGTGTCGATCCGGGTAACAAGGTTTACAAAACGAAGAATACCCCCAAAGTCGTCGGCGGTTGCACGCCGCGCTGCCTCGAGGTCGTGCAGTCCCTATACAAGGAGATCATCGACACGCTCGTCCCGGTGTCCTCGCCGGAAGCCGCGGAAATGGTGAAGCTCTTGGAGAACACCTTCCGCGCGGTCAACATCGGCCTGGTCAACGAGGTTGCGCTGATGAGCCGCAAGCTCGGCATCGATCCCTTCGAAGTGATCCGCGCCGCTGCCAGCAAGCCGTTCGGTTTCATGCCGTTTTATCCGGGCCCGGGGCTCGGTGGGCATTGCATCCCGATCGATCCGCTCTACCTCTCGTGGAAGCTGCGCACCCTCCAGTACCAGGCGCGCTTCATCGAGCTAGCCGACAACATCAACAGCAACATGCCCAACTATGTCGTCGAGCGCGCCGCAACGGCGCTCAACGATCAGTCGAAGGCCATGCGCGGCTCGAAGGTGCTGGTGTACGGCATCGCCTACAAGAAGGACGTAAGCGACGTGCGCGAGTCACCGGCCTTCGCGGTCATCCACGGCTTGATGGACCGTGGCGCGAACGTGTCGATCATGGATCCCTTCGTCACTGGTGAAGTGAACGAAGAAGGCGTGACTCTGAAGGTGACCGACCCGGCCGCCAGCTTTGCCGGCTACGACTTGGTCGTGATCGTGACCGATCACACGTCGCTCGAGCGCGAGCGCCTGATGAAAGAGTCGAAGGCCGTGCTCGACACTCGCGACGCCCTACGCGGCATCGCCGGTGATCGAAGCAAGGTCTACGGGCTCTGAGCCTGTGCCCGCGTGGCGGCAACTAGGCGACACGCATGAGTGACGTTCTCTCCAGCTTGGAAGCGCTGCGCAAGCAGCGCGTTGCCCGTGAAAAGGGCGCCGAGCTGGCATGCGATCTGTGGCTAAATCAAATCGCACAGATGG
>JBEHXA010000809.1:0-3080 GCA_048498935.1 Myxococcota bacterium | reverse complement strand
TGACGCGCTTCTTCTCGGAGTGGCCGGTGAGCATGAGCGATCGACGCGCACCGTGTCGATCACGTTCTCTTCCGCGTAGAGCGGGAGACCGGCGGCAACACGCCCGAGCACGCGCACCTCGATCAAGTCCTCGTCCGCGTTGAGCTTGGGCGGCGGAGCAGCCAGCTGGTCTTCGACGAGCTTCAGGGCGCGGCTCTTCATGTCCTCGCGCGTGAGGTAACCTTTGCGCTCGAGGGCGCGCAGGTGATCGTTGACGCCGTTGGTCGAACGGATCCCCATGTGCTCGCCGATCTCGCGGAGGGTGGGCGGGTACCCGCGATCCTCGATGGAGCGGCGAATGAAATCGAGGGTTTGTTCCTGGCGCTTCGTCAGACCCTGCATGGCGGGCCGAAAGATACTGAACGGGTGTTTCGACGTCAAATTCTGTGACGCCTAAACGCGCTCGCAGTTTTTTAATCTAATAATTTCAGCACGTTACGAGTACGGGATCAGAACTTTCCGGAGACTGACAGGAACGTCAGTTTCTCGTTCGTCTCGCGCAGCCGGCCGACCAACATGCGAACGATGCTCCAAAGCACCTCGTAGGCCAGGTCCTTGTGCAAGAAGAGCAGGTCGTCGAAGCCGTCTTTCGGGATGGCCAGGAGCCGGCAGCGCTCGTGCACGCGGGCGTCGGCCGAGCGAGGCGATTCGTCGAGCAAGGCCATCTCGCCGAAGACCTGGCCCGGTCCCAGCACCGCCAGTGCCTCCTCGCCCATGCCGGGTACCTCGCGGCTGATGCGCACCTTGCCCTCGACGATCACGTACAGCTTGTCGCCGGCGTCGCCGTGCTGAAAGATCTTGGTGCCGAGCGCGTGCGACTCTTCGGTCGCGACCTTGGCGATGAGCTCGAACGCTTGCGGCTTCAGCCCCGCAAACAGGTCGATCTTGCTGAGTTGCTCCACGCGATCCATTGCGGTCGCCGTGGACTCTACTTGGCCCCGCGACCAGCGGCTAGTGCTCAGAGCGTGAAGCGGACCGTGAAGGGCGGAGTACTCGCGACGGTGGGCTGGCCGCTTTTATCGAGCGCGGGCTTGAAGGTGCGACGCATGGCGCATTGGCGAGCATGGGCGCCGAAGCCGCTGCCGGGATCGGACAGCACCGTGACCGACTTGGCGCGACCGTCCGTCCCGACGGTTACGACCAGCTTGACGATGCCGAACTCGACGCCGTCGAGCTGCGCTTCGGCAGGAAAGCCGCAGTCCGACCAGCTCGTTCCGACCGGCGACGCCGCGCGGGACATGTCCGGCTCGGCTGCTTTGGCAACGGGGGCGGGAGCCGTACCGGTGCCGCCCGGGACCCCACCGGGCTGCGCCTTCAAGTCCCGCACGGCGGTCTTGGCGGTGCCGGTGTTCGCGGTGATGCCGCCGCGAAACTCGCCCTCGCCCGACACGAACCCCTCGTTCGTGAGGTCTACCGGCGCGTCTGGATCCGGCGCGGCCGTGAGCACCTTGCCGGCTTCGGCCGGAGCAGGTGGGGGCGGAGGCTCGTTCGCGGCCGGGGGAGGCGGCGCCGGAGTGGGTGGTGCCTTCTCGGGCTCTGGTTCAGGCTCGGGGGCTGCTGGTGGCGGCGGAGGTGGAGGCGGCGGAGCCTCGTCGATCTCGATCTGCAGGCGCAGGTCGCTGCGCACCCGCGCCGCGATGGCCTCCGCGAACCCCTCCATCTCGTACAAATTGCCGGCAGCCTGAGCGAAGCCGGCGCCGTGCAGCAGCAGCGCTCCGATCAGGCCGAGCAGAGCGCCCACCCGCACCTCGCGCTCACCCAGCGCGAGCACACGCTGCAATGGGTCCCGGCTCGACTCACGAGGGGGAAGCGAGGACACCGCAGACTGCGCCATCGTACGTCGAGCTACTTCTTCGGTTCCAACGCGGGCGCTGGCAAGCCCTCGGCGCTGGGCGTGACGGCAAATGCGATCTTGGCGATGCCAGAGCGTCGCAGCAGATCGAGCACGTGGATCACGCGGCCGTGCTCGACTTTCTTGTCTGCGCGGATCACCGCGCGAAGGTCCTTGTTCTTGGCCTTGGCCTTCTTGGCCAGAGGCGCGAGCGCATCGTCGTTGGGCACTGCCTCGGAGTCGACGTGCGTCTTGCCGTCCGCCGTGAGCTCCACCGCGAAGACGGTCTGCAGAGCCTCGCCGCTGGCCGACTTGGGCAAATCCATCGGCATGCCTTGGGAAACGATGATGCGCGCGGTGACCATGAAAATGATCAGGAGCACGAGCGTCACGTCGACCAGAGGGGTGACGTTGATGCCTGCAATCAGGCCGTCGTCGTCGTCGCTAGCACCGCCAGCCATGGCTCACTCGTCCTCGGAGTCGAGCGCGGCCCGCTTCGGCTGCGACTTGCCGTTCGGTTCACCCGACAGGTAGGCGAGCAGCACGTTGCTCAGGGCGTCGGTGTTGCCGAGCACCGCGCGTGTGTGCCGCTGGTAAAAGTTGTAGGCGGCCACCGCCGGAATCGCCACTGCCAAACCCACCGCGGTGGCGACCAGCGCTTCGGCAATCGACGACATGACCTCTTGCGGCGCTGCGCCGCTGGCGGCCTGTGCCGTTTCCATACCCTGCTTGCCGAGGTGCTCGAAGGCCTGCACGACGCCGATCACGGTGCCGAAGAGGCCGATGAACGGCGCGTTGTTGCCCAGCGTGCCCAAGAAGGCGAGGCGTCGCTCGAGCTTCATCTTCTGCAAAGCTGCGGCGCCGCGCATGGCCTTGTCCGCGGCCTTGGCTCCGCGATCGGCTTCACGTAGTCCCGCCACCACGACCGCAGCCTCGGCGCTGGGTGACTTTTCGAGCAGGTTCACGGCCGCGTCGAGGTCGTCGTTGCGCAGGCGCTCGCGGAGCGATTGAGCCAGGCCCGGAATGTCGTCGCGGAGCGAGTAATAGAACCAACCGCGCTCGAGCATGATGGTGACCGAGATGACACTCAGGCCGATCATCAGCCACATCACCCAGGTTGCACCGAAGTTCGTCATCAGGTGCTGGAGCCACTCAACGAGATTCATTGACCGATTTTTCCTGGTGTGTGTTGCGGTGGGACTACGCCGCC
>JBEHXA010000808.1:0-3080 GCA_048498935.1 Myxococcota bacterium | reverse complement strand
TACCGAGGGTTCGAATCCCTCCCTCTCCGCAACTGTTTCGTAAACGTTCTCGCTACTTCAAACCGACCCGCTCAGCGCGCTGCCCACCGGCTGCCCAAAGTTGAGCAGGTCGATGGCTTCGCAGAGCGCGCTCGGCGCCAGGTGCATGTACCTGAGCGTCATCGTGAGCGTGCTGTGCCCGAGAACTCCTGAATCGCCTTCGGTGCCGCGCCCCGCATAGCGAGATGCGCACAGAAGGTATGCTGCCGCGCTCGGCTTTCGCGTAAACCGCTGAGACCGTTGTTGGCGACGGGGCTTGCGCTGCAGTTCACGCCCGGAGGCGGTCACCCAGATCCGCGGGATCACGAGTTGCGCGCGCCTGCTCCCGCTTCCGCATCATGAAGTAGACGATTGGCACAGTCATGCGCGAGAGCAGGAGTGACGCCACTTCGCCGGCCATCAGTGAGATGGCGAGGCCTTGAAAGATGGGATCGAACAGAATCACGGCGGCTCCGACCACGACCGCGGCCGCGGTCAGCACCATCGGACGGAAGCGAATGGCGCCAGCGTCGACCACGGCTTGCTCGAGGGGTGCGCCTTCCGCCAGGCGTTGCTCGATGAAGTCGACCAAGATGATCGAGTTGCGCACGACGATGCCTGCTCCCGCTATGAAGCCGATCATCGATGTCGCGCTGAAGAATGCGCCGAGCAGGCCATGCGCGGGCAGAATGCCGACCAGTGAGAACGGGATGGCCGACATGATGACGAGCGGAGTCTCGAATGACTTGAACCACGCCACGTTGAGCACGTAGATCAGGATCAGCACGAAGGCGAAGGCGAGGCCGAGATCACGGAACACCTCGTAGGTGATGTGCCATTCGCCGTCCCACTTCATCGCTAGTTTGTCCGAGAAGAACGGCTGCGATGCGGTGCGCTGCTCGAGCCGGTAGCCCTCGGGTAGCGCGAGCTTGTCCAGCTTGGGTCCGAGCGCCTGGATCGCGTAGACCGGGCTTTCGATCTCGCCAGCGACGTCGGCCGTCACGTAGACGACCGGCATCAGGTTCTTGTGGTAGATGCTCTTGTCTTCGGTAGCGCCGACGGGATGAACCAGCTCAGCGATGCTGACGGTGTTGCCGTCTCGACCAGTCAACTTCAGCCCTTGCAGGCGCGCGAGATCGGAGCGAGTCGCGCGGTCCAACTGGACGACGATGGGGATGTCGCCCTTTTCACGCTCGTCGTGAAGCAAGCCGTTCGATTCGCCAAACGCGGCCAGCCGTAGCGCCCGCACGATCTCGGCTTCGCTGACGCCGCTGATGGCCGCCTTTTCTTTGTCGACCACGAAGCGGTTCTTCGGCTGGTCGTCTTCCACGTACCAGTCGACGTCGACCACTCCCGGCGTGTGGTCCATGATGTCGCGCACTTGATGGGCGACTTGGATCTGGCGCTCGTAATCGGGGCCGTAGATCTCGGCCACCAAGGTCTCCAGCACGGGCGGTCCTGGAGGAACCTCCGCGAGCTTGATGCGCGCCCCCGTGCTTCGAGCAATCGGCAGCAGCGCGTCGCGCACACGTTTGGCGATGGCGTGACTTTGGGCTTTGCGATCCCCGCGATCGACGAGGTTTACCTGGATGTCCGCGACGTTCGAGCCCTGGCGGAGGAAGTAGTGCCGCACGAGCCCGTTGAAGTTGTACGGGCCAGACGTGCCCACGTAGGTCTGGTAGTTCGTGACCTCCGGCTGCGCGCTCACGACGTCGGCGACCAACTGGGCAACATGGTCGGTGCCCTCCAGCGTGGTGCCTTCGGGCATGTCGATGACTACCTGAAACTCGCTCTTGTTGTCGAAGGGCAGCATCTTCACGCGCACCCATTTGATAGCGACGAGAGACATAGCCCCCAAGAGCAGCACGACAACGGTCGCGAGGAATGCGTACCGCACACGCGCGACGCGCAGCAGCTTGCTCATCACCCGGCGGTAGACCAGCGTCATCTTCCCTTCGTTGGTCTCGTCTCCGCGCCCTCCGCCGCAGTGCATGAAACGTATCGTCGCCCAGGGCGTGACAACGAAGGCCACGAGCAGCGAGAAGACCATGGCAGCAGTCGCGCCGATGGGGATCGGGCGCATGTAGGGCCCCATCAGGCCACCGACGAAGGCCATCGGCAGAATCGCCGCGATCACGGTCATGGTCGCCAGGATCGTAGGGTTACCGACCTCGTCGACGGCTCGGATGGCAATCTCGGTGGCAGAGTGTCCGCGGTTTTCGGGCAAACGGCAGTGCCGCGTGATGTTTTCGACGACCACGATGGCGTCGTCGACGAGGATACCGATGGAGAAGATCAGCGCAAAGAGCGTGATGCGGTTGAGCGTGTAGCCGTAGGCGTAAATCACGGCCAAAGTCAGCGCGAGCGTGGCCGGAATTGCGAGCATGACGATGCCCGACTCGCGTCGCCCGAGCGCGAGCCAGATCAGAAATCCGACGCTGATGACCGCAATCGCCATGTGCTCGAGCAGCTCGTTGCTCTTGTCGGCGGCGGTGGCGCCGTAGTCTCGAGTTACGCTGACCTGGACGTCGCCAGGGACGAGCGTCCCTTCGAGCGAGCGCACCTTCCGCATCACGTCGTCGACCACTTCTACAGCGTTGAGCCCTTTGTGTTTGGCCACCGAGATGGTGACGGCCGGAGACGGCGCAGAGATAGCGCCTCGGGCGGCGCCTTCCGCCGCTGCGCCGCCTCCGAAGCGCACGTAGCTTGACGGCTCGGCCGGGCCATCCACGACGGATGCCAGATCGCGCACGAACACGGGTCGACCCGCGGCTACCGCCACGACCACATCGCCGACGTCTTTGGCGTTGGTCAGTACCGTGCCGGTCTCGAGCAAGAGCTCGCGGTCACGCGACGCGACCGCTCCGGACGGTAGGCGCTGGTTGGCGGCTTCGAGGGCGCCGGCGACGGCCAGCGGCGAAACGTTCCGGGCCGCCATCTTTTCCGGGTCGAGCAGCACACGCACCTGTCGGCGCTCGCCGCCGGTGAGCGTTACCTCGCTGACTCCGGGCACTTGCTTGATCTGCTCTTCTAGCTCAGCCGCAAGGCGACGTAGCTCGAAC
>JBEHXA010000807.1:0-3089 GCA_048498935.1 Myxococcota bacterium | reverse complement strand
CCTCGCGCTCACGAAGCGGCAACGTGCAGGCGTGGTTGAACTTGTCGCAACGCGAGCCTGCGCCGGCCTCTTCGCATTCGTCGGCGGTGCCGGTGACGGGCGGGTTGTCGCGATCGGGGTCGGCGCCGACCGGCGTCTTGTCTTCCGTATTGCAGGTGATGAAGGAGCCGTCGGCGCTCGTAGCGTGCGTTTGCTCCCAGATGTTGTGCCGTGAAGCAAAGCGATACTGGCGGTCGTCGACCAAGCCGTATTGTCGGTCGTAGCCGAAGCGATCGTTCGTGAAGAGACCGAACATGCCCATGCGGGTGCCGTCCCAGTCGACTGGCTGGTAGTCGCGATTCTCCACGCGCCGGAACGACAAGCGCAGCTTGAGCTCGACCGGATTGCAGTCAGCGGCCGGATAGCCGCCGCCGAGCACGTCGGGCGAGAAGAAGCAGGCCGGGAAAGTACCGTACGGGGTGTTCAGAATCTCCGGGGTGACGAACACCTTGTTCGTGATGTCGAAGTAGCCGTGGTCGGGATCGAACACCGGCGCGTCGGGATTTTCGGGGTCTTCGACCTGGTAAGCGACCGGCTCGTAAGTGAGCGGGTTGTCGGCGAAGACGCGAATCGCCGCCAAGGTGTCGAGGTCGTAGGCGCTGGTGATCAGGTTCTTCGACCAGTCCACGCGCATGAACTGACGTTCGTACCAGGGTCGGTCCGAGTCATTCTCGTTGATGACGTTCAGCTCTTCGCCGGTTTGCGGGTTGTAGTCGCGCTTGACGTCGAAATGCTTTTCGATCTTGAACGCTGCGGCGATCTGCCCGGTGTCGGTGCGCTCGAGCCCGCGACCCGTCGTGCCTTCGACGCGCTCGTAGGAGAGGCGCGCGATCAGCAGCTCTTCGGTGATCTCCCAGCGCACGCGCGCCGTGGTTTGCGCGTAACTCGCGGTGAAGAGCCCGCTCTGTCCGGCGCCGTAATCGGCGTCGGCTACCGTGGGCCGGTAATAGAACTCGGGGTCGTCGTCATCTTGCGTCAGTGATGTTCCGACGAAGAAGCTCTTGTCGAGAGCATTGGCCTGGACGCGATTGATGGGCGCTCGTTCTTCAGCGCAACCAGTCAGCAGAGGCAGCAGACACAGAGCGTTCCACCAGCGAAAACGACGGATCATGCAGGGGCTCCTCGCGCGCGGCGCCCGGCTGGGCCGACCCGCGCCGCGGGGCAGCTTACCGCGAAGCTGTAGAGGAGGCCGGCACCTTTTCGGCGCCAAAGCCTGCAAAAATCTTGCGCCGCAGGCGCGGTTGGGCCGTTTCGGGGCTGGCCGGGAGCTCGGCTGCTACTCCAGGCGAACTTCTACCGCGCGAGCGTGCCCGTCGAGCCCCTCGGCTCGGGCAAAGGCAGCGATGGGCGAGGCCTGGGCGGCCAGCGCTGCTGGCTCGTAACTGATGAGCGAGGTCCGCGACAGGAAGTGATAGACGCCGAGCGGGGACCCGTAGCGCACCGCCCCACCGGTCGGCAGCACGTGCGAGGGGCCCGCGACGTAGTCGCCCGCAGCTTCGGGTGTCATGGGGCCGACGAAGATCGCGCCGGCGCGCAGCACACCGCGCGCGACGGTCGCCGGCTCCTCGGTGTGCACCGCGACGTGCTCGACTGCGAGCAGCGTTGCAACGCGCGGGAGCGCCGCTTGCTCACCCACGACGAGCGCCAGCCCGTTGGCGGCGAGCGACGCCTCCGCGATCGCGCGGCGAGGCAGGTCGGCCAGCTGCCGAGTCAGCTCCTCGCGCACGCGCTCGACGAACGTTTCACTGCGGCACAGCAGCAGCGCGTAGGCCGCTTCATCGTGTTCGGCTTGCGAGATCAGATCCGCGGCCACCCAGCGTGGGTTGGCCTGGTCGTCGGCGATGACCAAGATTTCGCTCGGGCCCGCGAGGCTGTCGATGTCGACCTCTCCGAAGACCAAGCGCTTGGCGGCAGTGACGTACAAATTGCCGGGGCCGACGATCTTGTCCACGCGCGGGACGGTTTCGGTGCCGTAGGCGAGGGCGGCGATCGCTTGCGCGCCGCCTGCGTCCAAGATCGCGGTAACGCCCGCCAAATGCGCGGCCGCGCGCACTTCCACGCTCACCTGCGGGCAGGCCAAGATCACCTCAGTGACGCCCGCGACGCGCGCCGGGATGGCCGTCATCAGCACGCTCGACGGGTACTTGGCCTTGCCGCCCGGTGCGTAGACGCCCGCGCTGCTTACCGGCAGAACGCGATTCTCGAGCGTGACGCCGCCTTCGCTGTACGCGAAGCCGAGCAAGTGACGCCGCTGCTCCTCGTGGTAACGCCGCACTCGGGTCGCCGAGAGCTCGAGCGCGCCGCGTACGGCCTCGGGCAGCTCGGCCAGAGCCTCAGCGCCGCCGTAGTCACGCAGCAGCAGCTGCGACGGCGAACGTCGCTCGAACTTTTCGACGAAGCTGAGCAGGGCTCGGTCGCCGCCGCTGCGGACCGCGTTCAGGATCTCCTGCACGAGCGGCTCGACCTTGCCGAGATCCGTGTCGCCGCGGCGGGCGAGGCGCGACAGCGCCGCCGAAAACTCGGGAGTCTGCTCGACGACTGAGCGGTACGAAAAGCTCATGTCCAGTGTCCGGCCTTGACCGCGGCCGGATCGTACTCGCGAATCTTGGGCCCGAGTGCTTCTCGGAACACCTGCTCGTCGTCGACGTCGAGATCGCGGTCGGGAAAATTCTTTGCGACCTCCATACCGATCGCCAAAATCCTCAGGAACATCGCGAAGCTCGAGGCGCAGAGCCTGGGCTTCCACTGCTCGGTCCCGTTGAGAGCCGTGTAGACATGGCAGTCGCCTTCGGCGTCGGCGGTCGCGGTATCCAAAAAGTAGGGGTCGCCCAGCAAGGTGCTGTGTCCGACAATGACCCAGCTGCTGCGCCAGCCTTGCGGCCCCGTTTGACCGTGCGGGCGCGCTTGCCCGTCCTCGAGCAGCGAGAACCCGCACTGCTCGTCGAGCAATTTCGAGGACGGGATCAGCCGGACCCGCTCCGCAGGCGTCACCGTTTCGAGATCGACCGGGTCGCACGCCAGGAGGAATTCGCGGAACCGGCGCGGAATGC
>JBEHXA010000806.1:0-3103 GCA_048498935.1 Myxococcota bacterium | reverse complement strand
ATCAAAATCCGGATTAGCCATGCGCGCAGGTTCGTCCCCGCCTCGAACTGCTCGCGGGCTCGCATGGCCTTCAGCAGGGTGTCCTGCACCAGGTCTTGAGCGTCCGCGGGGTTCTTGGTCAGCCGGGTTGCGACACCCAGGAGGGCCGGAAGCTCGGCCAGCGCGTCTACCTCGAAAGCTTTGCTGGAAAGTCGGCCGGAGCGGATCATCTGGCGGTCGTGGGGTGTAACAGGCGGGCTGCGGCTTTATTCCGGACCGCGTGACCCCTCGTCTTTATTGCGTTTTTCGAGCTCGTCTAATCGGTCGGCGAGCCGCTTCACCTCGAGCTGCAACTCCCGAAACGCCTGGAAGTTCGGCAGCACTGTCCGAATCCGTTCGTCGATGGCGCTTTGCCACTGCTCGAAGGTGGCCCGAAGACCTTTGGATTCCTTGGCTTGCGACATGTCCTCGTCCTCTCGCAGCGGCGGCGGCGGCGGGCTGCTGCCCAGGCCTTCGCCTTCTTCTTTGCCGGGCGGAATGAGCTTACCGATCGGCCCCTCGCGGAGCTGAGTCAGGATCTTCTCCCCGCGATGGCGAATGAGCGCCTTCAGCGTCGGAATCGGGATCGCGCGCGGCTTGTTGCGAAGCTCTTCGGAAATGATGAGCGCCAGCGTGACGTCGGTTTTGTCCTCCTTCGTCGCGTTGTCGATGATCTGGACGTCCTCGCCGTCCCGAATCATTTCCGCGATCTGGAGGAGGGTGACGTAGCTCGAGCCACGCGTGTCGTAGAGCTTGCGGTTCGAATAGCGCTTGATGACGCGCCTATCGCCGGGCTCTTCCGACTCATCCGCGGCGGGGATGTCGGCGTCGCTGGTCATGGCAGTGCGGCCCATGAGTATGGCGCACGGCGTCAAGCCGGTCAAAGGGACCGGCCGACGAGCACCAGGTAGCCTGGTTTCAGGCGGTTCGAGCGAGCTTGGGATCGGCCCGATCGGCCACGTCCTGCAGGCCCATTTCGAGCACGAACTCGAGGAAGGCGCGGAAGCTCGGCTGCCGAATCCCGATCTCGTTCACCCAAGCGATCACTTCGTACTCGCCGTTCGGCTGAGTCTCGGCCGGGTTGAACGCGAACAAGGTCGTGCCTTCCAGATCGGCACCGAACGGAATCAACGAACGAGCGCGCGGGCGCCGGGGCGGCCCGAGATCGGGCACCGGAGTCTCGGCGGCTTCGAACACCGCGCGAGCCAAGTCTTCGTAGCGACGCAGACCGATGTTGGCGGTGCCGAGTAAGCTCGCTCCGTCGAAGAAGCGCGGCCACCCATCGTGCAGCGCCAAGAATTCTCGATACGAAGGCGGGAGCCGGCGCTTGATGCGCTTCTCGGCTTTCGTGATCGCGACCTCGGAGGCTGCCGGGTTCGGGATCAGCCCGAGGTCTCGGTACGGCTGAAGCCAGGAGATCTCGGTGTGAGTCTCGCGAATCTTGATCAGGAGGTCGTGTTGATCCATGACGCAGCTCCTCGCGGCGCTTCGACCTAAAGCACGCCAGCGGCGGCCGGCCCAAATTTTCGCCCAATCCGGCGGCACCCTGTATACGAGGCGAGTGAAGGCACGCCTCCTCCTCGCCTTGGTAGCGCTGACGCTGGGTTGTGGGTCCCAAAACACGGGACCCGGCCTGCTCCAACTGACGGAGCTTTCGGCGCACGAGGTCGGACGCGGCGACAAGCTGGAAATCACGGGCGCCGGGCTCCCCGAGGGCCGTGTGGCGCGCCTCACCTTTCGCGGCGACGTGTTTCGACCGGGGCGTGCCCCCGAGCTCGACGTGGAGCTGACGCTTCCCGCTCAGACCGCGAGCCCTCATCTTCTCGAAGCGACGGTCACCGAAGAGCTCGTCGCAGCGTTTTGCGGGCGCGATGACGGAGCCCACGCCACGTTTCGTGGCGACATCACGGCCGCCTTCTCGCCCCGCAAGAGCGGCGCCCCGCCTGTCGCCGGCACGTTGCAGGGCGTCGTGCTCGACGTGGAGCCCAGCCGTGAGAGCGAGGACAACCGCGCGCTCGCCGTGCAGGAGGGGCTGCGATTTGCAGCATTCCTGGGGTTAACGCTGAGCGCCGACGGCAGTGGGCCACTCCGCATCCAGAAGCTCGACCCGCAAGGCCGCGGCGCCGAGATGGGACTCGCGACGGGCGACGTGCTGGAAGAGCTATCGGGAGTCCGGCTCAACGAAATCTCCGACTTCGTGCCGCCCCCGCGAGCCCGTACCGCGCGCATCGGCTTGCACCGCGGCGGGGTCAGCGAAGCCGCGGTCGTGGCGCTCGACGTAGCGCAGTTCAAACCGGGCACGCTCTCGGATCTCACACCGGCGCTCGCGCTGGTCGGCAGCGCAATCTTGGCGCTCTTGCTCGCGCTCTCACCGCTCGGTCGCTTCGCGGGCTGGCTGATGCTCGCGGTTTCGCAGCGCAGTCGCGGCGGCGAAGGTCCGCGCAGCGAGCGCTATTGGCGCGTGGCGCGCGGTGTTTCGGGCGCGCTGCCGGACAGCTTGGCCGCCTACGTAGGCGTAGCGCTCGGGAGCTCGCTCTTGGCGCTGACCGCGCTCGGCGTGCCGCTCGTTGCCCGTGAGCTGGATCTGCCCATCCTGCTGCTCGCGTCGGGTAGTGCGCTCGCGGTCGCGGGCCTACTGTCACAGCTGCACCAACGCGGGCGCCTGACGTGGCTCGCGGGAGCGCGCCGCGCGCTGTGGGTGCTGGTCGCGCGCCTGCCTCTCGTGTCGGCGCTGCTCGTCTCGGTGTTGACCGTCGGCAGCCTCCGCGCCGACGATTTCGCGAGCGCGCAACAAGGTGCGCCTTGGCATTTCTTGGCGTTCTCGTCGCCGGTGCACTTCTTGGCGCTCTTGCTCGGCATCTTCGGGCTGGTGCCCGAAGCAACGCTCACCTCGAGCGCCAGTAGCGCCCTACCGGTGCGCCCGTTCAAGCGCTGGCCGGCGCTGCCGGGCGTCGAATGGGCAGAGCTGGTCGTTTCGGCGGGCTTGCTGAGCATCGTGCTGCTCGGCGGCTTTGCCGTGCCGTGGCTGTCCGATCTGGATCGCACGAGCTCGGTCGGTCGCCTCGCGACGGGCGCGCTGTTCCTC
>JBEHXA010000805.1:0-3109 GCA_048498935.1 Myxococcota bacterium | reverse complement strand
AGATCTCGAAAAAGCCCGCGCCGACCAGCACTTCTTCCGCGGCGCCGAGCAGCACCTCTTCGCGCGACGGTCGCGCGCCGAGCCCGACCGGGGGCAAGCCTTCCGGTAGATCGTTGAAGCCGACGGAGCGCGCCACCTCTTCGAACAAGTCCTCTTCGGACTCGACGTCCCACAGGCGATGTGGCGGCACCTTGAAGCTCAACTTGCCGCGTTGCTCGAAGCCGTAAGCCGTGAGGCGCTCGACGACTTCGGCCTCCCCGAAGCTGCGCCCCAAAAACGCCGACAGCTCTTCGGCGCGCAGCTCGACCACGCGCTCGGGATCTTTCCAGGCGCCGACCAAGCCCAGCGGCCCCGTGACTTCGGCTACGCCAGCACCCGCGAGCAGGCTCGCGATGCGGGCCGCCGCCACGGTGACCAGCGTCGGATCCGACCCGCGCTCGAAGCGCGCCGAGGCATCCGTGAACGTCGCGAGCGAGCGCCCGCCGATCCGCACCGCGACCGGATCGAACGCGGCCGACTCCAGCAGGATCTCGCGCGTGTCGTCTTGGATCTTCGAGTCTTCGCAGCCGATCACGCCCGCGATGGCCAGCACCTTCACGTCGTCGGCGATCACGAGCGTGCCGACCGGCAGCTCACGCGGCTCCGGCGTGAACAAGAGCCAGGCCTTCTCGCCCGCCCGCGACTCGCGGATCGTGATGCCGCCCTGAACGCGCGCGCGATCGAAGGCGTGCGAAGGCTGGCCGAGCTCCAGATTGACCAGGTTGGTCACGTCGATGGCCGCGTTGCCGGTGAGTAGCCCGGCCGCGTTCAAGAGCTCTTCGGCTTCCTTGCCCAGCGAGCGATTCAGGCCGCCGGTCACGCGCAGGGGCGTGGCCGAATACAGCAGGCACTTGTCGCTCTCGATGCGGAGCGGCACGGCCGGCGTACCGACCTCCAGCGCGCGCGCGCTGGGCGCGTTCAGCTGGGTGCGAGTCCGGGCCGCCACTTCGCGCGCCACGCCCGCGTAGCAGTGGTGATCGCCGCGGTTCGCCAGGAGCTCGAGCGTGAGGTGCTGGTCGGCGCCGTGGGCCTCCATGCGCTTGACCTCGAGACCGAGGTCGTCGAGAAGCCTGCGCAGCGCCTTCGGCTCCGCCGGCGCGCCTGCGCAGAAGCGCCTCAGCACGTTGGAAGAGATCTTCATCCCGGCCTCCGGCGCAGCGTGCGCATGAATCTCATGTCTTGCTCGTAAAGGCTCTTGGCGCGGCTCAAGCCGAGCCACTGGCTGGCCATGCGGGTCGTGCCCCAGCCGAACGCGATGCCGCGCACGCCGGGCTCGGTGTAGCCGAAGCGCTTCATGATCTTCGGATGGATCATGCCGGCGCCCATGATCGTGACCCAGCCCGCCTGGTGACAGGCCTCACAGCCGTCGCCACCGCAGTTGAGGCAGGCAATGTCGAGGCCGATCGAAGGCTCCGTGTACGGATAGAACTTGGGCTTGAAGCGGAACTTGCGGTTCTCGTACAGCGAGCCGGCGACGAAGCTGAGCACGCCCTTCAGGTGCGCAAAGTTCAGGCCCTTCTCGACCCAAAAGCCCTCGAGCTGGTGGAACATGGCGAGATGCGTCGCGTCGACGGCCTCGTTGCGATACACGCGCCCGGGCGACGCGAACTTCAGCGGCAGTGGCAGCCGCTTCTCCAGCGTGCGCGCCTGTATCGTGCTGGTGTGCGAGCGCAGCAGCAGCTCGCCCTGCACCCAAAACGTGTCTTGCATGTCGCGCGCCGGGTGATGCGGCGGAATGTTGAGCGCGTCGAAGTTGTAAAACGGGCTCTCGACCTCGGGTCCGCTCGCCACCTCGAAGCCCAACTGGCGAAAGACTGCGAGACAGCGCTCTTCGACCGCGCGCACCGGGTGCTTGGCGCCACGCTCGCCGGCGAGACCTGGTAGGTCGACGTCCACCCACTCCGCGCGCAGCTTTTGCTGGAGCTCGGCGGCGCCTACCGTGGCCTCGCTCGCGGTGAGCTCGGCTTCGATGGCGTTCTGCGCATCGTTCAGCTGCTTGGCCACCTCGGCGCGCTGCTCGGCCGGCACCTCGCGCAAGTTCTTGAGCGCGGCTTTGAGCTCGCTCTTCTTGCCCAGGTACTTGACGCGCAGCTCACGCAGCTCGGCGGCGCCCTGTGCTGCCGCCAGCTCGGCCCGAAACGCTTGCAAGATTTGCTGAGGATTTTCCATGGTAGCGAGCGCCGCCGCTTGTTGGCACACGCTCGCCCCAATGGCAAGAACAGCGGGTTTTCAGCGCTCCGCGTCAGCGCTCGACGAAAGCGCGCTCGATCGCGTAGTCGCCGGGGCTGTGGCTCGAGCCCTCCGCGAAGCCGCGCGCTTCGAGCTCGGCCACCAGCTCGTCGAGCATGCTCGGGTTGCCGCAGATCATCACGCGGTCGTGCGCCGGGTCGAGCGCGGGCAAACCCAGATCGCTGCAGAGCTTGCCGGTGCGCAGCAGATCCGTGATTCGGCCCTGATTCTCGAACGCCTCGCGCGTCACGGTCGGGTAGTAGCGGAGCTTTTCGCGCACCTGATCGCCGATGTACTCGTGCTGCGGCAGCTCGTGCTTGATGTAGTCGGCGTAGCCGAGCTCGTCGGTAGCGCGTACGCCGTGAGCCAACACGACGTGCTCGAAGCCTTCATAGGTCTCCGGGTCGCGAACGATGCTCATGAACGGGGCGAGCCCCGTGCCAGTGCTGAGCAGGTACAGGCGCTTGCCCGGCTTCAGCGTGCTCATGACGAGCGTGCCGGTCGGCTTGCTGCCGACCAGGATTTCGTCGCCGGGCTTGAGGTGCTGCAGGCGCGAGGTGAGCGGACCGTTCTGCACCTTGATGCTGTAAAATTCGAGGTGCTCTTCATAGTTCGGGCTCACCACGCTGTAGGCGCGGAGCAGCGGCCGTCCCTCCACTTCGAGACCGATCATCACGAAGTGACCGTTCTTGAAGCGCATCCCGCGGTTGCGCGTGGTGGTGAAGCTGAAGAGAGAGTCGTTCCAGTGCCGGACGCTGAGGACGGTTTCGCGGTTGAGGTTGCTCACGGCCTAATCCGTAGCGCCGTGGCCTTATTCGGTAAAACGGGTTATACGGTAAAG
>JBEHXA010000804.1:0-3113 GCA_048498935.1 Myxococcota bacterium | reverse complement strand
TTGAGCCGCCGCTTCCTTGACGAGACGGCGCCAGCACTTGCGAAACTGTGGGCGTTCCGGCCGGAGATAGTCTCGCTTCAGGTACAGCCAAGCGTCAGGATGAATGCTCGCGAAGCCGCCCTTGGCTGGTCCGGGTTGCGCGGGCAGCAGCACCGCCGCATCAGGTTGTGCAGCGCGCGCGCCTTGCTTCTGCCACCGATAGACGGTGCGCTCGGCGACGCCCAACATTGAGGCGACATGCGCGATGGCTGCTCCCACGGACCAACCAGCGACCAACGCAACCCTGAGCATCTCGAGCGCGCGCACGCGGTCCGCTGCCGAACCGCGCTGCCGCTCGGTTGCACCCATGTAGCTTTCGCGCTCAGGCGACCCGAGAGCGCGTCCTTCAATGACGGCGGCCGGTGACGCGGCTCGGCGGACTAGCTCCTCTCGCGCGGCGATTGGCAGAGCAGCGACAGGGAATGCCAGTTGATGGCCGCCTCGAACCTGGCATCGAACCGCTGGCCAGTTCTCCTCCCTCGCGCGCCTGGCGATGCTTTGCTTGGTTGTTGGAAGGCCGGGCAGCGCCAATTCCGCCAGCTCCGCTGCCGAAAAGGCGCTTACAGCCGCCTTATTCTCCGTCGAAATGTAGAGCTTGTTCGTTGTTGGGGCGCGGGTGGCCATGCGGCTATGCTGGATGGGTACTCTCTAACCATTACTCTCTAAGGGTTAGAGAGTAAATTCAGAAAAGACCTCAAACCGTTCGCCCATGCCGCGCCCAATCAGGCCCCACCTAAAGGACCTAGCCGAGCGCCTCAAAACCGTCGCTGATTCGATTGGGACGCGAGCCGAAGCGGCACGATTTGCCCGTGTTTCGGTCGCGCAGCTGCACAACTACCTCGGCGCGCGAAGCGAGCCGGCAGCAGGAACGCTAGCCGCACTCTCAATCGCCTCGGGCTTCTGTCTCGATTGGATCATCTCGGGCACTGGGCCCGAACGGTGCGGCAAGCCGCTCCCCGCAGGAAGCCCGCCACCGGCTCACGATCAGGTCTGGGCGCGCCTCAGCCGTTCTGGGCGCGCACTTGAAAAACTGGGCGAACCAACTGCCGGCTTCGTCGATAGCCTTCGACCCGTTGCCGCCCAACTCAAGTCGGCCCTCGATTCCAGCGGAACACTGATCTCGGCGGACCGCGTCGAGGTTATCACTCAGCTTTACGTGCTGTTCACCCAAGAACTCAAGCTTAAGGGGTTGGGTTTCGACGATGACAGCGACCGAGCACGGTTCGACGCGAAAATCCTCGATTGGCTGATCGACCTGGGGTCCCGCGTGAGCGACGCCGAGTGGCTCGGTGCTCTGCGCGATGCGAATGATGAGTTTTTGCGCGCGTTCGACGAGAGCAAACGCATCTCCGTCGAGCTGTCTGGTAAGCCCGCGCGACTAGCGCGGGCGCTCGAGGCCCGAGCGCTATTTTTTAGTGAACTCTCTCGGTGCCCGGGACGGCTTCACTTTCGTGAGAGCAAGAAGTCAGCGAAACGGAGACGCTCCTAGGTGGGCCGCCGATCGACCATCAAAAGCCTCGCACCTGAGCTTCGCAGGGAACTCGACCGGCTCCTAATCGAGGATCGGCTTCCCCAAAGCAAGGTCGCGGAGCATATGCGCAAGCTCGGCGCGCCGGTGAGCGAGGCTGCCATCTACCGCTACGAAGCGAAGTTTCGCGACCTGATTCGCGACATCCGACTCACCCGCGAAATGTCGGCCGTCATCGGGCGCGAGCTGGAGTCGCTCCCGGACCACGACACCGGGCGAATGCTTGTAGAGAGCCTCCAGACACTGCTGTTCAAGGCCCAGATGCAGATCCGGGCGGGGGACGACGTGGACGAAAAGCAGCTCGCGCGCTTCGCCAGCACCGCCCGCGACCTGGCCAGCGCACTCAAGATGCACACGGACACCGAGGCGAAGATTCGCGATCGGGTCCTGCGCAAGGCAGCCGAGGTCGCTGCCGGTACGTGCAAGAAGCTCGGCTACGGGCCCGAGGTTCGCGACCTCATCAAGGAACAGATCATGGGCATCTCGCGAGAGGCGCTCAGCGGGCATGCTCCGCAGCCCGAAAGCGAACAGCAGCTATGACGCTTACCGCCATTAATCGACTGGCCATAGAGGAGGTTCTTCGCGCGATGCCTAAGAAGAAGCGAAGGGAGGTCGTCCGTCGCCTGGCCAGTGGGTTCAAGAGGTTCTCAGCTCGCGAAGCGAAGCTTCGCGAAGCAGTCGAGGCCGCCAGAAGCAACGGACAACCATGACGCTCACCGCCAAGCTCTCCGAGGATCGACGCTCGATCATCTTGCGAGTTCTCGCCGAGCAACCCAATTCTTGCCTGAACGAGGGCATGCTCGAGGGTGCCCTGGAGACATTCGGCCATCAGGCTGCGCGCGACGTGGTGCGCACCGAGGCCGCGTGGCTTGCGGAGCAGGGCCTCGTCAGCATCGACACCAAGCTGATCTGGCTCGTGACGCTCACGCGACGCGGCGCCGACGTGGCTCGGGGGCGCGCTATCGTTCCTGGCGTGAAGCGACCAGATCCCGCCGAGTAGCCGGACACTACAGCGTGAACGCAATCGCGCCGCCAAACCCTGTTCCACTTTCTGAGCCGCATAGGCGCAAGGCGCTGGGCAGAATTAGCCAATTGAATCGGGAATTTGCGAGTCGCTGGCGCGTCCAAAACGACCGTGTTCCACTTCCGCTGCTCACCCACGTGATTTCGCGGACTTGCAGCGGTGATTTGCGAATGCGGCCAGTGGAGAAAAGAACCGTGTTCCACTTCCTAGGCCATAAATTCAGCCTCAAAACCGAAGTGGAACACGACTTTGCGAGGTTTTTGGGCTCACGTGGCGCGCTCACGATGGCCGCGTTGGGGCCGGCGCGGCACCAACGCGAGCCAGGTAACTCGAGCGCCAGCCACGATATTCCGCGGCTCTCCTCCACAATTCTTCGGTATCCCCGGCGCACTGACACCAACCCCGCCACAAACTGACATTAACCATGGGCACCACATCTTGCCCGCCCTGCTCGCGGACATCGAGGCCGCCGAGCGTGTCATTCACGTGTCCATCTTTCTGTTCTTCCGGGATCCCATCGGT
>JBEHXA010000803.1:0-3115 GCA_048498935.1 Myxococcota bacterium | reverse complement strand
CCGGCGGCAAAGAAGTGTACGTGCTCTCCCCCGACAGCGGCGCGAAACCGGGCCACCGGCTGCACTGACCGTACGAGAGGGAGGGGGGGCTGCCGGGATGCAGCTTGAATTGCAGAGGCTGCTGGGGCGGAGCTAGGTCGACTTGGGGCGGGGATCGATCTCGATCCCGATCTCGATCTCGATCTCGATCTCGATCTCGATCTCGATCTCGATCTCGATCTCGATCTCGAAACCGAGACCGAAACCGAGACCGAAACCGAGACCGAAACCGACCTCGACCTCGACCTCGACCTTAAGGATTGGGTCGAGCTCGATGCCCTCCAGCTTTTTCTATGATGGCGGGGTGCTCGCTGGCGTCCAGGGGCGGCGCTCGCGCTTCGCGCGACGCGGCTGGAGCAGCCGCGCCCTGGACGCCAGCTGCGACTCCCCGCCGCTGGCCGGGGCTGGCGCTGAGGTTTCACGGCGCCGGAAAGGAAAGAGAGATGGCGACGTTTATCGTTGAAGAGGCTGCGCTCGAGTTGATTGGAGTCTTGCGGCCGCTGGTGCTGCGATTTCAGGCGAGAGATCGCGCTTTGGCGGATCAGATGAGAAGGGCGGCGAGCAGCATCGTGCTCAATATCGGCGAGGCGAATCGGTCGGAGGCGGGTAGTCGGCGGCTGCGCTTCGTTACGGCTGCGGGGAGCGCGAGCGAGACGCGGTCAGCGTTGAAGGTGGCTTGCCAGTGGGGCTACGTAGGCGCCGCGGAAGCCGAGACTGCGCAGGCTCTCATCAGGCGCATTCTGGACATGCTCTGGCGCCTCACTGGTTGAGACCACGTGCCGCGCCAGCGCGTGCCCTTCCCGCGCTGGCGCAGCATGTTTCGCCTTCGCCTTCGCCCGCGTCCTGCGTCCCGCGTACGCTTTTCGCGCCCCCCTACGCTCACGCTCGCGCCGCCCCCTGCGCTCACGCTCGCAAGTCGCGAATGCGACAAGGCGTCATTTCACGAAACTGCGCGCGAAATCATTGCGGAATCTAAGTCAAAAGCGCGACATACAGAGCCGAGCCGAAAGGGGGCTTCCGTTCTTCCCGATCCGCCGCTCGCCGCTAACGGCGACGTCAGCCGAAGCGGAGCGCGCGGCGGGCGAAGGAGTCGTGATTCTTGTGCATGGTGACTTGATAGGTCAGAGCGGTGCCTTGCTCGCCGATCAGGGCGGACCAATGCAGGAAGAAGCGCCACAGGCGGAACCAGCGCTCGCCGTAGGCTGCGATCACCTCGGCGCGGTTCCGTTCCCAGAGTTGCAACCAGGCGCGCAACGTCAGTACGTAGTGGGCGCTCATGGGCTCGACGTCGACGACCTCGAAGCCGGCGTCTTCCGCGGCGCGCAGCATGCTCGAGAGCGGCAGGCTTGCGTCGGCGCCGGCGAAGATGTGCCGGTTCATGAAGAGGGCCCAGATCAGGTCCTCCGGTTTCAGGCGCAGCGCCGACAGCGGGCTGCGCGGCTCGTAGAGCTTGCGAATGCCGGTCCATTGCAGCACGAAGAGCCCATCGTCCTCGAGTAGCTCGTGCACCTTGGCGAAGTACAGGGGCAGGTTCTTGATGCCCACGTGCTCGACCATTTCTAGGCTAACGATCTTGTCGAAACGGCCTTGTAGCGCGCGGTAATCGCGCACTTGGAGGTCGACTCGCTCGCGAACGCCGTACCGTTCGGCCCGCGCCAGACCAAAGCTCACTTGCTCCTGCGCGAGCGTGACACCAAGAGCGTTCACACCGTAGTCGCGCGCTGCCTTGGCCGCGAAGGTGCCCCAACCGCAGCCGATATCGAGCAGTCGCTCACCAGCCGTCAGCTTGAGCTTTTGGCAGCAGCGATCGATCTTGCGGTACTGCGCTTGCTCCAGGTCGTCGTCCGGCCCTTCGAAGTAGGCAGCGGTGTAGACCATCGCTTCGCCCAGGAACCAGCCGAAGAAGTCGTTGCCGCGGTTGTAGTGGTCACCGACGATGCGGCTGTCTTGGCGGCGGCTGTGCAGCAGCACCTCGGGGAGCCAATTGCTCAGCGCCCATTTGACGTGCGACTCGGTGATCCGAAACGACAGCGTCTGGTGCCGTGCTTCGAACAGCGGGTTCCAGCTGGCGGCAGGAATGTCGACGCGGCCGTCGACGTAGGCCTCGTACAGGTCGGACATCGGCACTTTTCGGCCGGCCCAGGCCCGTTCGAGCGAGCGATCTTGAAAGCTGACGAAATCCCCGAGAGCCATTTGCATGACCAGTGCTGTACTATCGGTTGTACCGATGGTACAAGCCAATAATGGCTAGAGGGTCGCAACCCCCGGACTCGCTAGCGCCGGCGTGGTAGCAGGGCCGAGCCCGTGGCTCGCCGACGTTTCGAAGCCCTACCGCGCGAGCGCCAGGACGAGATCCTGCGCTTGGCTGCCGAGGAGTTTGCTGCCCACGGCTTTCAAGGCACCTCCTACAACCAGCTCCTGGAGCGGCTGCAGCTCGGCAAGAGCAGCGCGTACTACTACTTCGACGACAAGCGCGATCTGTTCCTGACCGTGATCGAGCGCTCCTACGCCGCGTACTACGACGCGATGGACGCGCTCGAGCGACCGCAGTCAGCGGAGCAGTTTTGGCAGTTCGTCGAGGCGTGCTCGCTCGCCGGCTTCGAGGTCATGCTTCGCGATCCGACCGTTGCAGCGCTCATGCAGTGTATGGAGCGCGAGCAAGGGCTGCTCGGCGAGCTCGACTCGGAGCGCGTGATGCAGGGGCAAGCGCGCTACTACCGAGACATGCTGCTCGAGGGCCAGCGTCTGGGCGCCGTGCGTTGCGATCTGCCGCTGCCGCTGCTCGCCGAATCCGCGCGCGGCCTCGCGAGCTCGTTCGATCGCTGGTTCGTGCTCGAATGGCATAAGCCCGAGTTCGTTGGGCTGGAGGCAGCTGCGAAGATGTTCACCGAGCTGGCGCGCCGGCTCTGCGCACCTCCGAGCGCGGGCAGTTAGAGTCGTTCGAGGATCAGGCCTGGGCGGCGCGGCTTCTTTTGGCCCAGGGTGAAGGCTGCGCGCACGCGCTCTTCTACGCGCCTGACGAGCGGGCAACCTTTCCCGTCAACTGGCGAGCGGGCGGGCGGGGCTCTGATTGGTG
>JBEHXA010000802.1:0-3118 GCA_048498935.1 Myxococcota bacterium | reverse complement strand
GGGCGGAGGCGCCATTCGCCGCTATCTGGATACGAAGGATCTGGCCGACCTCCGAGACCTTGGAGGTGGCGAATGTCTGCCGCGCCTGAACGCGGGCGGAGCGCGAAGACGCCCGATCCGAGTGGGCCTGAGGCCGCCGGCGCTGAACCCGCGAATCGCGGCGTCTGTCCGGCCGGGACGCTCCCAGACGGCGGCGTGTGCGTGCCTGTGCTCGACCTCGACCAGGGCGGTGAAGCGCTCAGCGAGGCGCGCGGCTCCCATCACGACCGACAAGGGCGGTTCCGCGCGTACGACCAGATCCCGCGCCGACCGGAGCGGCCCGCCGACTATCGACGCTATCGCTTGCCCGTGCCTCCGCTCGCCGCGCAGTCGTTCGTCACTAGTGGCTATGATCTCGACCAACCGGACGACGAGCAGCGTCGTGGTGCCGAGATGAAGGCGGTCGGACACGGCGGCGTCGACCTGGCGCAGAAGCGCGGCACCCCGGCGCTGCTGGTGCCACTCGAACACCAGGTCGGCGATGCGGACGTCCTGTTCGTAGGCAAGCTGTTCGGCAATTCAGTCGTGACGCATCACGCCGTGCGCGAGGGTGGCGTGCTACGTGACTACCTGACCATCTACGGGCACCTGGAAAAACCCGCAGCCAGCCTCAAGCGCGGAGACACCCTGAGCGCCGGCGCAACCGTCGGTTTCGTCGGCGACTCCGGCAGCCCGGGCGTCGTGCACCTGCACTGGGAAGTACGGCGCGCGCGCGAGGGAGTCACGCTCACCACGCTCGGCCCCGGCGAGCTCACCCAGAACGCCAAAACCGTCGCCTGCGACCCGCGCAACGTGGCGCCGCTCGAATGAGAGCAGGACAGCCGCCGAATCTGGACTAGTTCCGATCTCGGCATCAATAGCGGCCTAGCCGGACGCACTATAGGTCTGTGCTCGCACGATGGTCCTGCGTAACGTTTGGCTGTACGAACATCACGAACCGCGTCCCCGTTTGGTCCAGAGGAAACCGATAATAAGTGGCATCCATAAGGCCTGGCTTGCGTTCGTTCTCGTCCAAAAACGATTCCGCGTCCTCGTTCGATTTGTGTGAAGTTTCAACGCGGCACAAGGCTCCGCGACATTGAATACCCTCAACCTTGGCGAGAGCGGACCGAGTCAACGTGCTGCGGAGCTCTTCCTCTTTGCGTACCGTCCACGAGCTGTCGGAACTCTTGCTCGAAAAGCGAACTTGAAAATCAGCGAGGGTGGCCGGCTCGGCCTCCGACCGCCCCTGCTCGTCTCTCGATACATCTTGAGAAAGCTCAGTAGTTTCGGAGTGGAGCGGAGCCGGACGGTGGGGTCCCATCACCGCATCAGAAGCAACCCCAATCCTCTGTGCAAGGATTTCTCGCCTCAGCTGTGCAACAGACTTTTCAAGTTCCGCCACCCTCGGGTCGACGACGCGAGGGGTTGGTCGTGCCACGAGCGACCCCCAAGAGGCGACAATGCCTGCGGCCATAATTAGGCACGTACCAGCCCCGAGAACTATCCACCGCGTCGGCATCATCATCCCCGGTCTAAAACGTGCTGTACTTGACCGACGCGAGCGTCCCTCCAGTAACCAACGCACAGCGCACCTGCACCATCTTGTACGCCGTGTTGGATAGGTTCGACAGGCCCAAGTGTAGCGGCGAATTGCCACCTGCCCACGTTGCGCTTGTCGAAGCTAGCGTTGTCGTTCCCTCCACGGAGACTGCTCGCAGCGTGCAGTTTGTTCCCTGAGCGGGTGACCGGAAGGCGATGTCCACGCTGAAGCTTGTTTCGAGACCCGTTGGCGTTTCGATGGGGCAGATTGCCGTTCGGGTTCCAGTTGAAGTATTTGTGAGCCCACCTAGGGTATTGAAATCAAAATCCGCGTGATCTTGATCGGGCTGACAAATAGCGGCTGAGTTCGTGCTAAACGTCTGCACCGCGTCGGCCCGAGTTGCAACAGCGAATGCCATCAGCGCAACGGCGCCACCCACTCGTACATACTTCATGTGAGCCTCCTCTTAACCGCAGCGTCCCTGCTGACGGTTTCCTGCACTATCGCAGTGTCGGTCCGAGTGGTCAAGCGACGCACGCTAGTCATTATTCGAGTACAGCCGTCGACAGCGACGTCCTCATGGCTCGAACACATTTGGGCGAGAGCGTGGCAGCTCATTTGACATGCGCTGCATTTGAACGACTCTAGCGTCGATCAGCGCGTTCATTGTGATGTTTTCTGCCACGCTTCGGCACCGATAGGTTTGGAACCGTGGCGGACAGCACCAAGCTCACCGGTCGATAGCACGCTAAACATCGATGCCCCTGCGAAACCACCGGCAGCAAGGCAGCTTCAACAATTCGATGTGCCCCCGACTCAGCAGAGTTTGTAGCCGAAGCCGTATACCGTGAGGATGTGCTCGGGCTTGTCGGGTGAGCGCTCGATTTTGCGTCGCAGCTTGACGATGAAGTTGTCGATGGTGCGATTCGTCGGCGACGCATCGAGGCCCCAGATCTTGTTCAAGATCTCGTCGCGGCTGACGGGCTGCCCGAGCCGCTCGTGCAAGAGCCGCAGCAGCTCGACCTCGTAGAACGAGAGCGACTCCTGGTGGTCGCCCCGCTGCAGTGAGTGCGTTGCCAGGTTGATCGAGACGTCCCCAATCTTGAAAGACTGAGTTTGAGTCTCGGGGGCACGCTGCGTACGCCGGAAGATGGCTCGGATGCGCGCTACGAGCTCGCCGACGCTGAAGGGCTTGGTAACGTAGTCGTCGGCGCCGGCGTCGAGGCCGCGAATCTTGTCGGCCTCCTGGCTCTTGGCGGTGAGCATCAGGATGGGCACGATCGGATCACTCCGCCTGATCTCTTCACACACCTGGTAGCCGTTCACGTCGGGAAGCATCAGGTCGAGCAGCACGGCGTGGGGCCGCTCGGTCTTCGCCTTCTCTGCTCCCTCCCGCCCGGTCCCGCACGTCAAAACAAGAAAGCCCTCGAATTCGAGGGCGTCCTTCAAGCCCAGCGCTAGCTGGGGCTCGTCTTCAATTACTAGGATGGTCTTTTTGGCATCCATGCTGCGGGCGACAGCAGTTTAGTACGGCCGCCCGCAGCAGTCTCCTACGTC
>JBEHXA010000801.1:0-3122 GCA_048498935.1 Myxococcota bacterium | reverse complement strand
TGGAGCGGCATGTGATGCCGTTGGCCTTGCACAGCTGCTCGATGCTGATCTGGTAGCGCTTCGCGATCTTGCCGAGCGTCTGTCCGTCGGCAACCACGTGCTCTTTGGCGTTCGCCGCGCTGCTCCCCAAAAGGAGCGACCCGATCAGCGCAGTAATGGCCCAAAAACGCATCAGTAAGTGCGTAGCATATCCGCTCGCCCCTGTGAAAATTCCGTCAGGTCGCGCGGCCGGTTCGCCGGAGCTGCAGAAGGATGGGTTGCGCGCGGCAAGCCGAGCGCCGGCTCAGTGCGCCGTCGTGGCGTTCGATCAGCGCCAGAGCTCGACGCCGGTGGCGACGAGGCGGACTTCGTGGGCGGAGCCGTCGGGCTCTTTGGAGGCGAACTTGGCGCCTTCTTCTTCGAGGTGTTGGACGAGGGCGGGTTTGACGAGCTTGGTTTCGACCTTGGCTTCGACGCGCGCCTTGGAGCCGGCGGAGTCAGTCGGGACGAAGAAGCCGTAATCCTTGAAGGTGACACGGCAACCGGCGGCGGCTGGATCTTGCGATTCGCTCAGCTCCATCCAACAACCCTTGCGGGTGCACGCGCGGCGCACTTCGCCCTCGACCAGCACGGTTTGGTCGGCGAACTTGTCGGGCGCCTTCAGCACATCGCCGAGGTGAGCGCTCGAGCTCTGACCGATGGGAGAACCGAACGCCTTGCGCGGCGCCTGTACGGCGCTCGGCGCGGGCGGAGCCTCCGGCGCCGAGCCAGAGCCGGTGCTGGCCTTGGAGCTGGTGGTGTTGCAGGCGCAGGCGCTCAGCGAGAGGGCGCAGCAAAGCAGGGCTCGAAGCATCATGCGTCGAGCAGTATACCAGCGGCTGCAGCTGGCGCTTGTTGGGTCGCGTCAGGTGCCGCCCGTGCCACCGCCACCGCCGCCGCCGGTCGTGCCACCGCCGCCGCTGCCACCGGTCGTGCCGCCACTACCGCCCCCTATTGGCTTTTGGGCGACGCACTCGACGTAGGTCTTGATGCAGGCCAGATCCGCGGCGGGCAGCGCCAGCCCGAGCGGCATGAACGAGCCGCACAAGTCCTGGTCCTGGTTCACCTTCCGCCAGAGCCAGCTCTTCGACGGATCGCCCGTGTCGATCAACATGTCGTTCGTGGGGCAATTGGCACTTGGGGGAAAGGGCTTCTCCTGTCCGGTCGTCATAGGATCGCCATCCAGGTGTTTAGCAGCCTGATCCTTCAAGCGCGCCGTGTAACCAGGCACGGTGAGATCGAGACCGCCGAGCTTGCTGGCTCCGGCGTGGCATGCCTTGCACCCGTTCGCCTTAACGCTCTGGAAGATGGCGTTGACGCATGCCACCTCGCAGTTGGGCTGTGCGCTGCTGCCTCCAGTGCCACCAGTTTGCCCACTCCCGGCAGCTGAGCCCCCGGTGCCGCTCGCACCGTTCGGAGGGTATTTGTTGTACGCCTCCGGGTTCTCGAGATCGGCGGCCTCGGGGCAGCCGACTGCGAACAGGCTCAATGCGAGCGCACCAAAAACTCGTCCACCCTTGTGATGATGCATGCGTCCTCCCCAGCTCATGCCCGAGGCAGCTTGCCTCAGGCATGTCTGCTCAAAGACCGCGTCCCTGCGGCCTTTGCTTTACTGTGGCCGGACGCGGCCCGAGCCGTTACTTGGCGTCGGCCGAGTGGGGGAGGTGGAACTCGAAGCCCAGGTAGCCCGACATGTATTTGTCGACCGCGCCGCCGGCCACGTAGGACTCGTAGGGCGGCATGCGAGCAGGCACTGGGTTGAAGTCGAACCCGTACTTCAGCCAGTCGAAGCCAACGACGAGGTCGAGGCTGCTGACCAGGCGGTAGCCCGCCTTGACCCCAAACTCGAGCGAGGTCGCCTTGGCGCTCGGAAACCAAACCTTCTCGATCTCGCCCGTGTCGAACACGATGCGCTTGCCGACGTGCGCGCCGAACAAGAAGTCACCGAAGTGCAGCGTGCCATCGAGCCCGATCTTGAAATACGAGTACGTGATGTCGGGGATGAGGGGCAGGGCGAGATCTTCGTCGCCCGTGAGCAAGAACTTGTGCTGGCCGTAGGTACCCGTCAGCCCGATCTCGTGGTCACCGATCGGGAAGCGGAAGCGCGGACCAACATAGAACTGCTGCATGTTGGTCTTGAGCGTCTTTTCGCCCTCTTGATTCTCGAGGAACACCGAGCTCGTGGCGAAGCCCTTCTCGAAACCAGCGGTGAGTCCGATCCACTCGGCGACGCCGCTCGTGAAGAACGAGGCCGGGTAAACGGTGGCGCCGATGTAGAGCGCGGGGCCGAGCGGAAGCTCGTAGCTGAGCAGCTGATCGTAGCCGCTGTCCGGGTAGATATCCGCGATGGTGTCGTGGAAATCGAAGGAGCGGTGCACGGCGCTCAAGCCGGCACTGATTTCGAGCGGTGTGAGGCCGTTGCTCTCGCCGCCGGAATCACCGCCGGAGTCGCCCGAGCTCTCTTCGGCGGGCTTCTCTTCCTCAGCGGGCTTCTCTTCTTCTTCTTCCGGCTTCTTTTCTTCTGCAGCCGGTTTCGCCGCCTCGGTCGCTTTGACGCCGAGGGCGGGCGCCACCGTGGCGGCGCCCGTCGTCTCGATCGCGGACGTGAGCTTCTCTGCAGAAGCTCCCTTGATTTCGGCCTCGTCGATCACCTTGCCGTTCGAGCCCTTGCGGACCTTCAGCTTCAGCGTCGACTTTTGTAGCTTGCCGGTGATGATGAAATTCACGCCGAGGCCCTTCGCGGAATCCGCGATGGCCTTGTCCTTGGCCGAGTGCTTCACGTCCTCAGCGTCGGTTACCTCGTAGTTGCCGTCCTTCTTGAGAGCCTCGATGAACGCGTTGCGCGCTTCACCGCTCTTGCTCCCTTCGAAAGCACCAACCGCGACCTTCTTCTTCTCGGAGGTCTCCGCCTTGGCGTCCTGAATGCAGGCTGCCTGGGGGATGACCGCCGCGGCGACTAAGGTACTGAGGAACAGACTGAGGCGAAGTCCTCGGCCAAGAGCCTGCATCAGGTTCCTCCCGTACCGCCGCTGCCGCCCGCCGAGCCGCCGGAGCCGCCCGTGCCGGAGCCGCCCGTGCCACCGGTGCCGCTACCGCCCGAACCG
>JBEHXA010000800.1:0-3132 GCA_048498935.1 Myxococcota bacterium | reverse complement strand
CTCGAAGCTATTGTGGTTCTTGCGCCCCGTGGCAAAGCGCGACGCTTCGACGCTGCCGAGGGCGCCGCTTTCGAAGCGCAGGTGCGCGTAGGCGGCGTCGTCGACGTCCACCTTGCCGGTGCCCTGACCGCTCGGTAGCGGTCGCTCGTTCACGAAAGTCTGGAGAAAGCCGCTCACTTCGGCGATTTCACCGACGAGGTAGCGCGCGAGGTCGAGCGAATGCGAGCCGATGTCGCCGAGCGCGCCCGAGCCTGCGCGAGCCTTTTCGAGCCGCCAAACGCGCGGAAACTGCGGATCGACGATCCAGTCCTGCAGGTAAACGCCGCGAAAATGCCGGATCGTCCCGATGCGACCTTCTGCGATGATCTCCTTGGCCAGGGTGACGGCGGGGCAGCGCCGGTAGTTGTGGCAGAGCATGTGCAGCACGCCCGCGCGCTCCACGCCTGCCAGCATCTGCTCGGCTTCGCTCAGTGTGTTGGCCAGCGGCTTCTCGCAGAAGACGACCTTCTTGGCTTCGGCTGCGGCGAGCGCGATAGCCGGGTGCGAGTCGCCGGGCGTGCAGATGTCGACGATGTCGATGTCTTTGCGGGCGATGACCTCTTCCCAGCGTGTGGCGTGCTCCTGCCAGCCCAGGTTGCTCGCTGCTTTCTGGACGTCGATCGGGTTGCGGCCGCACACGACCTTCAGCACCGGCTCGTAGGGCGTGTCGAAGAAGCGACCGACCTGGCGCCAGGCGTTCGAGTGCGCTCGGCCCATGAACTGGTAACCGATCATCGCGACGTTCAGCTTCGCCATGAAACCAGGCTTAAACTGCGCCGCTGCGGCAAGTCACGGAATTGCCGCGGCAATTGGACGAACGCTGCCAACTTTTGCAATTTCCGCGCGCCTCGCAGCGCAAAACGAGCGCTCGCGGAGGCGTTACGGGGCCGGACAGTCCGCGCTCGGACGTAAGCGACACAGCTCGGCGGCGCGCGCCTCGAGCGCTTCAGCGCCTTTGATGTTCTGCGCGAGCTCGGTACCTGCGCGGTACTTCGTCGCGAGCACCAAGCAAGCGCGTGGCGACGCTGCCTCGCATTGCGCGACCAGGTGCGTGAGCGCGATCTTGCGGAAGCGCTTGGCTTGCTCCGGATCCGCGGGACCCGCCGAGCCTGTGTCGAGCGCCACGGCGACGGTTGCGCATGCGTCGAAGTCTCGCTTCTGGTCGCAGTAGAGCATGGCTTTCAGCAATGCAGGCCGCGTGCTCGGTATGTCGAGATGGGCGGGAGGTGCCGGTGCCGGCCCTCCCGAAGCGAGCGCTTGAACGACAGCGCTGGGTACGGCTGGTGCTTCGCCCACAGAGGCCGTAGTGGCCGGCGCCGGCTCGGTCGGCGCAGTCGCCGCCGCGGGCTCGGCGACTGGCGGGGCCGCACTGGGCTCGACTGGCGCGGTCGTGCTTGGTGTCGTGGGCGCAACAGCCACCGCCGCAGCCGCGGGCGGAAGCTGTCGTGGGGCTTCCTTGGTGACGCCAATCAACGCGGCCAGAGCGCCGCTGGTGCCGCCGATCGCGATGCCGAGCCCGGTGGTCCAGCGCATTCCGCTCACGCGGCGAGGCCCTGCCGGAGCAGCAACGCCTGAGGATCGGGCTTACGACCCATGAAGGCGACGAACAAATCCATCGGGTCGCGCGCATCGCCCTGCGCCAGGATGGAGTCGCGGAAAGCGCGGCCGACGCTGGGGTTGAAGATGCCCTCGCGCTTGAAGCGCCCGAACGCATCGGCATCCAGCACCTCCGCCCACTTGTACGAGTAGTAACCGGCGGCATAGCCCACCGGGTGCGAGAACAAGTGCAAGAAGCCGGCGAGCATGCCGTAGTCCTTCGGTAGCTCGCTCGCCGCGTAGCGCTGCAAGATGCGGTTGGCGTAGTCCATCACGTCGCCGTGCTGCGCCGGATCGTAGTCGATGTGGAGCGCAAGATCGACGGCAGCGAAACCGAGCTGCCTCATCTGCATACTCGCTGCACGAAAGGTGCGAGCTTGGCGCACTCTTTCGAGGAGCGCTTCGGGAAGCGGCGCGGCCGTTTCGTAGTGAGCCGCGAACAGGTTCAGAGCTTCACGCTCGGAGCACCAGTTCTCCATGATTTGCGAGGGCAGCTCGACGAAATCTTGCGCCACGCGCGTACCGGCGAGGCTGCGCACGCTCACTCGACTCAGGCAATGATGCAGCAGGTGCCCGAACTCGTGAAACAGCGTTTCCACATCGCGAAAGAGCAGCAGCGAAGGCTTGCCCCCGGACGGCGGGCTGCAGTTGCAGCAGAAGACAGCCAGGTTCGGCGCCGGCGGCACCGACGCCCACAGGCCGTGCATCCAGGCGCCGCCACGCTTGTTCTCGCGCGGGTACAGGTCGACGTGAAACACCCCGAGCCGCGTGCCCGCTTCGTCGTCGATCGAGTATGTGGTCACGCTCGGATCCCACACCGGCACGCCGGACAGCTGCGCGATCTTCACGCCGTAAAGGCGCTCAGCGACCGCGAAGACGCCGTGCAGTGCGCGCTCAGCGGGCAAGTAGGCGCGCAGCTCCTCTTCGTCGAGCTCGAAGCGAGCCTTGCGTAGCTTCTCGACGTAGTAGCCGATATCCCAAGGGAGCAGCGGGAGCTTGGCGCCGAGCGACGTCGCGAACGTGTCCAGCTCGGCCTTCTCGCGCGCAAAGGCGGCTTCCGACTTTTCGGTGAGGTCGGCGATGAAGCGCGTGGCGTTGCTGCCGCTCTGGGCCATGCGGTCGTCGGTGACCAGATCGGCGAAGTCGCGAAACCCGAGCAGCTTCGCGCGCGAGCTCCGAAGCTCGAGGAGCTGACCGATCAGCGGGCGGTTGTCGAACGCGCCTTCGGTGCCGCGCGCGTTGAAGCCCAGCCAAATGGTGCGGCGGAGCTCGGCGTCGTCCGAGTAGGTCAAGACGGCGTTGACGCTCGGCGCCTGGAGCGTGAAGCGATAGCCGGCTTTGCCTTTGGCCTCAGCAGCCTCGCGCGCCATCACGCGTGCCGAATCGGGCAGCCCGGAGAGGCGCGCTTCGTCCTCGATGACGACCTCGAAGGCATTGGTGGCATCGAGCACGTTCTGCGCGAACCGGGTGGTGATGGTGCTGAGCTCGCGATCGAGC
>JBEHXA010000799.1:0-3135 GCA_048498935.1 Myxococcota bacterium | reverse complement strand
GCGGACTCGGTTTCGGCTCACTCGGGTCCACCCGCAGCACCCCAACGCCGGCTCCCACCAAGAGCGCGCCGAAACCGAGTCCGCCCACCGCATCCGCATAGCGGCGGCCCCGATCGGCGACGTAGAGCTGCTCGAGGACAAGCTGCATCCGCTGCGTGTCTTGCTTGGAAACGCCGTACACGGGCTCGGGCTTCAGGCGCTCGCTCGCCTGGTACTTCTCGAGAGCCTCGGGCCCGAACGGCTCGACGAACAGGTTTTGAAAGGTCTCGTCGGGACCGCGTCCGGTGCTGGGGGTGACGTGCTCTTGCAGCAGCGCCAGCGTCACGGTTTCTGGCAGCTCGGGCACCGCGTAGGTGCTCCGCTGCACGCTGGGATCAGTCGCGCTCGGCGCCACGGCCAGGCGCTCCACGATCGAGCTTTCGGCCCAGGCTGCTGGCAGCACCAAGCGCAGCGGGCGCTTGGCCTCGCCGTGCGCATCGAGCAAGGGGATGCCGTTCCGATCGCGAAGCCGAATTCGTAACGACCCGACGTCGCTCAGCTCGAAATGCCGAACGTTGTCCATGCTCTGCAGGCGCGCAATCGGCGCGGCGTTTTGCGCGCCCGGGCCGCGCGCAAACACGTGCGGGCGCATGTTCGGGTTTTTGACCTCGGCGGTTGCGGTGTCGACGAAGGCAGCGAGCTCCAAGTAGCTGACCGACCCGTTCAGATCTGCGTCGGCTGCGCCGAGCAAGCCCGAGCGCACCACGTGGCTGAAGATGCCGGACTGGATCTCCGACCACTCGAAAGCCTCGCCCTCCGCGCTGGTTGAAAGGAAAAATCCGACGTTCGGCAGTCGCTCCGAAAGGGTGCGCGCGGCGTCCTCCGAGGTGGCGAAGTGACGCCCCCCCGGCTTGCGCACGCCGAGCATGAAGAAGGAGTTGCAACTGTCGAGGATCACGTGGGCGCGCGTGAACGGGATGGATCGCAGCCACGCCGCCAGGTCCCGAGCCCGGAAACGCCCGTCGGCGAGCTCGATGAACCCTTCGCCCTCGGCGATGTCGCCGTGGCCCGCGAACACGAAATACAGCTCGGTTTGGCGACCCGCAGTGTTGGCCGCGCTCACTCTCTCGGCCAGGCTCTTGCCTAGGGTTTCCAGGTTGCGGCGGGTCGGGGGCAGCGCGCGCTGCCTGACTTCCGGAAACAGCCGCTCGGTATCGCGGTCCAGCGCGGTAAGCAGTGCGACGCGCCCCGGCGCCAGGCTATCCAAGATGGCGGAGTAGCGGGCGGCGTCGTCGTCGGCATAGTGGAGATCCGGGCGACGCCGTCCGAGGCTTTGGTTGTTGCCGATCACGACGGCGAAGCTCTCGGGTGCGTCTTGCTGAGCTTTGGCGGGCGCGCTCGAGCTACTCTCCTGAGCCGCTGCGGGGCGGATCAGCGCGAGCAGCAGGAGTGCCGTGAGCAGAAATGATAGGCGATTCATTAGCGAGGCTCCGCGGTCACGTTGAGCGAAAGTTCCCGCAGTGTCGCGCCGGGAAAGCGCTTGCGGATCCCGTCTGGTTCGAGCTCGGCGCCGGTCAGCGACTCGACTTGCGAGACGCGCATCGGCTCGCGACCGAGCACCGCGACGATCTTGAGCGCGCCCGGTGCGAGGTCGTCGAATACGGCAGCGCTCCCGAGCAGCTGATTGCCGAGTTGGGGAGCGATGCTGACTGCGGCCGGATCGGAGCCCAGCTCGGTGTACGCCGGGGCGAGCCAGTGCACGTTGCGGCGCGAGTCGACCGCGAAGAGCAGCAAATACAGGGGACTACCGCTGCTGTTGCGGATCGTCGCCGTGAGTGCCGTTGCGGCTCCGATGCTGGCGCCTGTCTCGAGGTGCGAGAGCTTTTCGGCTTGCGTGTAGAGCTCGATGCCGACATCGCGCTCGAGTGAAGGACCGGCGCTGTCGCTGCGCGACCCCACGTGTTGGAGCGGGGCAGTGCGAGTGCTCAGCACGAGCATCACCGCGGCCGCAGCGACTGCCGCAGTCACCCACGCCGCCCAGCGCGGCCCACTCGTGGTCGCTACTGGCTCGTCGAGGCGTCCCATCACGCTGGCGACGTGTGCACCGACGTCCAAGCGCTCCGCCGCAGGGAGCGCGGCCACGTCCGTGAGGAGCTCCGAGAGTGCTATCGCGCGTTTGGCGCAGGCGCTACACAGTTCCAGGTGTCGCTCGATGCGTCCGAGCTGCTCCGGTGGCAAGTCGGCATCGACGAAGCTGAGTAGCTCCTCTTCTACGGGGCAGCGTTCGGTGCTCATCGGTCCTTCTCCAACTTCTGCTTCAGCGCCTTCAAGCCGTGGTGAACCCGTGATCGCAGCGTCGACTCACCGGTGCCCACGACGTCGGCGATCTCGTCGTAGCGCAGCCCTTCCCCAAACCTGAGCAGCAGCGCTTCGCGGAGCGGTGGAGCCAGCGACCCGAGCGCCTCGCGCACCTTGCGACGGCGCTCGTCGCGCAGCAGCTCGTCCAGTTGAACCGGCGTTTGGCGCCCGACGTGCAGAGGCTCGCGCTCGTAGGCAGCGATCACGCGCCCGCGCCGCACTTGGTTCCGATAGTGGTTGCGCGCGACCGTGATGACCCACGCCAAGAAGGCGCCCTCTGCGCGGTAGCGCTCGCGGCGTTGCCAGACCAGCACCCAAGCGTCTTGCGCGAGCTCGCGCCCGCGCTCGGCATCGTCGGCGAATCGGGTGCAGAGGTTCGCCACGCGCTCGGCGTGCCGCGCGACCAGCACTTCGAAGGCGTCGCGCAGGCCGGCACAGGCCAGCGTCATCAGCTCGTCATCGGTCCGCGCGGCCAGCGCGTCCTGGGGTGGATTGGGCACCCGGACCAGGCGGGGGAAGACCATCTCGCCCGAAAGAACACCAAGACGGGCAGAACGTTGAACGAAATTTTCCAGGGAAGCCGGCCCGTGAAAATTTCCCTTTGCGGAAGGAGGCGCGCGGGGGTGCTACGCTGCACGACGGGTTAGTTGGAGCTTGTGCCTGAAAAGGCGCGAAGGGACGGCGCGATGCGTTCTCGAGTCGAAATCTATCTTTGGCGAAGATGGTCAGCGCTCTGCCTAGGGACCTTGCTCGCGGCGTGGGGCCGCACTCCCAAAACCGGGGATGGCCCGGGTCATC
>JBEHXA010000798.1:0-3146 GCA_048498935.1 Myxococcota bacterium | reverse complement strand
CCCTTCAAGCCCGTCGCCCAGCGTTACCCTTCAAGCCCAGCGCCACCCTTCAAGCCCAGCGCCACCCTTCAAGCCCAGCGCCACCGTTCAAGCCCAGCGTCACCGTTCAAGCCCAGCGCCACCCTTCAAGATGCCCGCTTGGTTTGCGCGAGCTGTTCGAGATGCGCGGCAGCGCGCGCCGCACCGCCTTCGGCGACGACGGACGCTCGCACGGTTTGAGCCTTCGCCCAGTAGTCGAAGCGACGCGTGAGCGCGGCCGCGATGGCGGCAGAGTCGAGCTTGGGTTTCGGAATCGGCTCCGGCCCAATCCCGAGCTCGGCGACGCGCCGCCCGTGAAAGAACTGATCGACGATGTGCGGCACCACCAGCTGCGGCACGCCTGCGCGTAGGGCAGTCGCGGTCGTGCCCGCTCCGCCGTGATGCACAATCAAGTCGACGCGCGGAAACAGCGCCGTGTGATCGACGTCGCCGGTCGCAAAAACTCCCGCCGGCAATTCTGCGCGCTCCGCCTCGGCTCCCGGCAAGTACAGCACTACACGCGCTCCGTGCTGCTCGAAGAGCTCGCACGCTATCTGCACCACACGACCCCGGTCCACGCTCGGCATGCTCCCAAACCCCAGGTACACGATGGGCGACGCTGTCGCGGATCCGTCGCCCGCGCCGCGCAAGAATCGCTCGAGCAAATCCGGCAATGGTCGTTGCGCGCTCGGCGCCACGATAGCCGGCACCTGCAAGTTTCTGCCGGGCACGTCGCTCGGCAATTGGCCGATCACTTCATCTTGCGCGAGCAGCACTTCGGAGCCGTGAATCGCGAGCCACGAGCCGCGATAAGGTTTCAATCCCACCTCGCGCCGCAAATCGTTGAGCACGCCGCCGAGCCCGAACTCGAACAAGTTGACGAAGGCGCCCCACAGCGCGCGGTTCACCAGCTTGGGCAGCCCAAACGCGGGCACTACCGGCGGCGCGTGCGCGGCCGAGTGCATCGCGCTCAGCGTGTAGCAGCAGAACACATGCGGCACGCCGAGCTTGTCCGCCAGCATTTGTCCGCCGAAGCTCAAACCCGCCGACATGATCACGTCGGCGTCGTGCTCGGCCGCAAACAAGTCGTGCACCGTGAGCCGCGTGCCCTTGCGCAGCATCGCAATCTGCCCCGGCAGCGCCGCTACTGGGTGCTGCTCGGTCATGCCGCTGTGCTGCACCATCAGCTCTGCGATAGGCTCACCGATCGGCACGAAGCGAAACCCGCGCTCTTTCACGGCCTCGCCGAAATCAGGCGGCGCCGCGATCGTCACGCCGTGACCACGCCGCGCCAGCTCCGTACCCAATAACAATTGGGGCTGCACGTCGCCGCGCGAGCCAACCGGCACCAAGAGCGCTTTCACAGCACCTCGGTGCGCGCCGGCAGCCGATCGAGCGCCGGCACCAATGTCATCGTTGCAACCGTGTGGTTCGCGATCTCGGGCTCGTCCCAGTGCACCGGCACACCTTCACCCCGCTGGTACAGCGGCACGAAGTCGGCGTAGTGACGAGATAGCGGGTTACCCGACTGCCCGCCGAGCAGCACGAAGCGTGACGCGCCCCAGTTGCCGATGTCGATGACCGAGCGCAAATGCGCGGTCACGGTCGAATGCCTCAAGGGCTCGAAGAACTCGAAGCCCGCCTGGTTCACGGTCGTGCCGTCGCCCCAGCCTGGGATCGGTCCGACATTGAAGATTTGCCCGAGCGGCTTCTTGTCGCCGAAGCGGTGGCGCAAGGTGAGCGGTCGAATGCGCCCCCACGCCCAGTCGAGCTCGTCGCTGCCGAAGCGCTCGCGCAGCTCTCGCACCGCATCGGAGAGCGCGCCCGAGAGCTCGGCGTCCCATGACTCCACGTAGCCTTGCGGCCGTTGCCGAATCATCTTCGCGACGAAGCTGGCGCGCCGCGCGTTGAGGCACGTCCCGGGCACGAGCTTCATCACGCCCTTGCCGGACGCCCACTCGAAGCTGTTCGGAGCCACCTTTTGGCACACACGGCGATTGACCGCTGCCATGAAGAATTCGTAAACGCTCGCTGCCGGCGAGTCGCCCGTCACTCGGCCGTCCCAGCGCTCCAGCACCCGTAGACCGCGCTGCCCGTCGGCATCAGCGGGCACGATGCCGAGCAGCTGCGACCGCACCTCGTCGAAAGCTCCGCTCCACACGTCCGTTTGCAGCGCCTGCATGCGCGCGACCGTCCAGTCACTCAGCGCACCGAGCTGCGCGGCGATGCGGCGCTGCCGGTAGCCGTCCAAAAAGTCGTGGCCCAAAAACTCGACGCTGTCGTGATCCGCTACGGGCTTGTTGTTGGCACAACACACGAACCCTTCAGGCGGGTTGTGACTGAACGGCAGCTCGTCGCTGCGCACGATGCTGTCCCAGCCCACGTCCTCTCGCCAGCCCGGCATCGGCAGGGAGCCGAAGCCCGAGCGCCGGCGCGGAACCTCAGTGGCGAGCACCCACCCCACATCGCGCGAATCAGCATAAATCAGGCTGTAGGAGCAGCCAGCAGAGGCGCCGCACGCTGCCCGAAATTCGTCGAAGCTCTTCACCTTGTGAAAGCCGAGCAGTGCGCGGCTCGGGCGCGTCTCGAGCCAGGTGGCGGCGAAAGACAGCGCATTGGCGCGGCCGGGCGTGGGCAGTGGAGCGAAGATGGTCGCGTCGTCGTCGCCGTGACGCGCCACCACGACGCCGCGCGGCGTGCGAATCACCCGCAAGGGTGAGGCGGGTTTGCCCTTCACCGGGATCATTTCGACATGCTCGAGGCACGCTTCGAACACGTCGCCGTGGCGCACCTGTTTGCCGTCGGGTGTGAGCTCTTCTAGAAACAGATCGGTGTTGTCGACCTGCGCGGCGGTCGAGCCCCACGCGGCGGTGCCGTTGTGACCGGTGATGAACGTCGGGATACCGACGATGCTGATGCCCGCCACCGCAAAGCTCGGGCACTTGACCCGCGCCAGGTAGCCGAGGTTCGGTAGTGACGCCGGCAGGTGCGGATCGTTGGCCAACAGCGCGCGACCGGTCGCGCTCTTGTGCGCCTGCACGGCCCACGAGTTGGAGCCGCCCGAGCTACCCAAAAACGCGCGTACAGCCTCCAAATCTCTGGCCACTAAGGGCGCCCGCGGCGGCACT
>JBEHXA010000797.1:0-3157 GCA_048498935.1 Myxococcota bacterium | reverse complement strand
CAGCAAGAGATGGACATACCTTTTGCATGCTTAACAGGTCAACATCAGGGCGTAATAAAACCACAGTCCTGAGCCGCGCAACCGCGATCGCCGAAAACGCTTCTCTCAGAGCGAGGCGCGCAGGTGCAGGTAAGCCCAGGCGAAGCTTGGCATCAGCTTGCCCAACAGGGCCTCGAAGCTCGAGAAAACTCGCCGAAACGGCTCGTGCTCACCCAGCTGCGGTCGTCCCATGCTCGGGTGATAGACGATGCGGTGCAGCGGCAATGGCTGGTGCCGCGTGACCTGCACGTCTCGAAATTGTGCTTCCAGCAGTGATCGCAGGAAGGGTTCGGTGGAGCGCAGCTCGCCGCGTTCGGCCTCGTTCAGCAGTGCGTGCAGCGTGATCAGCGGGTTGTACCGGCAGGGTTCGAGCACGTCGATGCGGCCACCGGGGCTCAGCATGCGCTTGCACTCGAGCATGAAGCGCTGCGGCTCTTCCAGGTGATGAATCACGTCGCGCACCAGCACGTGATCGAACGAGCCGGCTTCGAAAGGTAGCTCGTACACCGACGCCGCGACGAAACGACAACCGGGGAGCTGCTGCTGTGCGAACGCGACCTTGTCTGGAAATAGGTCGACGCCCACGGCGCCGGCGGGGCCGCCCAGGTGATACAGCGTGGCGCCTTCGCCGCAGCCCAGGTCCAGCACGCGCCGGCCGAGCGGCAAGAACGCGGCCTCTACCAGCTCGCGCTCGCGCTCTGCCACGCCGCGCGCGCTGGTCTGCCAGCGGAAGTGCTCCGGCGCTGCCTTGCCGAAGGCCGCTTTCAGCGCCTCGTCGTGCACCGCTACAGGCCCATCCGCAGCTTGCGGAAGCCGAAGGCCGTCATCTTGAGCAACAGCCAGCCGCTCGCAAAGCGATCGATCTTGGTGTCGCCATAAGTGCGTGCGCGGTAGCGAACCGGCAAGTCGACGATGCGCAGGTTCAGGCGGGCAGCGCCGAACAGCAGGTCGAAGTCACCGAACGGATCGAACTCGCCGAAAAACGCGCGATTGGCCGCGATGCGCTGGTAAGCGCTGCGCAAGAGCACCTTGGTGCCGCACAGCGAGTCCTTGATGGGCTGCTCCAATAGCCACGACAGCGCGCTCGAGAAGAACTTATTGCCCAGCAAGTTGAGGAAGCGCATCGCCTGGCCCTCCATCGGGTAGACGAGCCGGACACCGTTGATGAACTCGCCCTTGCCGGAGACCAGCGCTCGGTAGAACTTGGGCAAGTCCTCAGGCGGCACGGTCAGGTCGGAATCCAGAATCATCAGCACGTCGTACTTGGCGGCTGCGAAACCCCTGCGTACCGCGTCGCCCTTGCCCTTGCCGTCGCCTTGCAAGATCAGGCTCAGCTCGAGCGGGCCGCGGTACTCGCGGATGGCTTGCTGGATCTCTTCCACCGTGCCGTCACTGGAGTTGCCATCGACGAAGATCAGCTCCGTTTTGGAGCCCATCACCGGGGTACGGGCGATGGCATCGCGGATGTTGCCGCGCTCGTTGCGCGTCGGGCAAATCACGCTGACGCTGGGCAGCTCCGCCGGCATCGTCTCCGTAACTGCGCGCGCCACGAAGTAGCTGACGAGCGAGAGCTCGCGCGCGACTGGCAGCTGCGCGCCGACTCGGTTGAGGAGCGGCGAGAGCACCGGCAGCTGCGCCGGCATCAGGATGTCGGTGCCGCGCCGGAACACCTCGTAGCCGGCCAGGTGGAGCAGGCTCTCGATGTCGGTCATCGACAGCCAATTCTGATCGGGCCAGTGGGTCTTGAGGCCCACGGACTCGAGCAACTTGAGCGCCGGTTCCCACAAAAAGTTGTAGTACGTGACGACGATGCGCCCGTTCGGGCTGAGCAGCGGTTTGAGGCGCTCGAGCGCGTTCTGGATGTCGTCGAGCAGCCCGATCGCATCGCTCAGCACGATCACGTCGAATGGGCCTTGCGGCAGCGGGTCGACCTCGACGTCTAGCACCCGCAAATCGAGGTCGGGGTGCTGCGCCTTGGCGAGCTCGATCACTCGCTCGGCGACGTCGATGCCCACCGAGCCCGGGCCGGCGATCGCAGCCAGCAGGTCGCCGCGCCCCGAGCCCACCTCGAGCACGCGGCTACCCGGCGTGACCAATGACTTGATCAGCCGTTCGACCTCGGCGCCGTAGTAGCGGTGAGAGCGCGAAGCTGCGCGTTCGTCTGCGGCGCGGTTGAAGCGTTCCTTGCGCTGCTGGCGCCGCGCGTCTTCTCGCTCCTGAAATGTCGTCGGCGAATCGGTCACGCGATGCTGCCTTTGTTCGATCGATACCAAGCTATCGTCTTGTCCAAACCTTCGTCCAAGCCCACTTGCGCGGCGAAGCCGAACTGCTCGCGGGCGCGCGAGGTGTCGAGCATGCGCCGCGGCTGGCCGTTGGGGCGCGAGGTGTCCCACGTCAGCTTTCCTCGATAACCGAGCTTGTCGGCGATACTCACGGCCAAATCGCGCATGCTGATTTCGAAGCCGGCGCCCAGGTTGACGGGCTCGGGAGCGTCGTATTTCAGCGCGGCCGCTACCAGTCCGCGCGCGGCGTCGTCCACGTACAAAAACTCGCGCGTGGGCGTGCCGTCGCCCCAGAGCACGACTTCGCTATCGGAGCGCTCCAGCGCGGTCTCGACCTTGCGGATCATGGCGGGAATGACGTGCGAGGTGCCCAAATCGAAGTTGTCGTTGGGGCCGTAGAGGTTGACCGGAAACAGCATCACGAAATTGCTGCCGAACTCTTGCCGGTAGGCTTGGGCCATGACCAGCAGGGCCTTCTTGGCCACGCCGTAGGGGGCGTTGGTCTCTTCTGGGTAACCGTCCCACAGTGCGTCTTCACGGAAGGGGACGGTCGCGAACTTGGGGTACGCGCACACCGTGCCCGCGATAACCAGCTTGCGGGTGCCGACGCGCCGCGCCTCTTCGAGCACGTTCAGGCCCATGGCCATGTTGTCGCGAAAGAAGGTGCCGGGCAGCTTCTGGTTCGCGCCGATGCCGCCGACCTTCGCTGCGAGGTGCATGACCAGGTCCGGCCGCTCTTGATCGAACAGGCGCCGCGTCGCAGCGGCGTCGGTCAGGTCCGTATCGCGTGAGCGCGGCACCACGCTGTGGCGAGCACCGTGAGTAAGGCCGATTAC
>JBEHXA010000796.1:0-3164 GCA_048498935.1 Myxococcota bacterium | reverse complement strand
GGCGACTTGTCGGCGGTAGTGTGCGCTGGCTATCCGGGGTCGGTCGCCGGTACCTGGCAGCGCTTCGGTCGCGCTGGGCGACGCGGTGAAACCAGCATTGCGGTGCTCGTGTGCGGCAGCGACGCGCTCGACCAGTACCTGGCGCGCGAGCCACGATACCTATTCGAGGCCGGCGCGGAGGAAGCTCGCATCGATCCGGGCAACGTGGAGATCCTGATCCAGCACTTGAAGTGCGCGGTGTTCGAAGCGCCGTTCGAGCTCTCCGCGCCCGGCGCGCGGCCGGCAGCACCGGAGCCGGCCCACGGCGAAAGCTTCCTCACGCTGGATCCAGAGGCGACGCGCGACGCGCTCGAGTACCTGCGCGGCCTCGGTCTCGTCCATCAGGCGGGCGGGCGCTACCACTGGGCGGGCGAGGCATTTCCGGCGAGCAGCGTGTCGCTCCGCAACATCGGCTGGGACAACTTCGTGATCATCGACGTGACGACCGGCAAGTCGATTGCCGAGCTCGATTTTCGCGCAACGCACACCATGCTGCACGAGCAAGCCATCTACCAGCACGACGCCGAGCAGTTTCAGGTCGAGCGGCTCGACTACGAAAACCACAAGGCTTTCGTGCGCAAAGTGGAGCCCGATTACTTCACCACCGCCCTCACGTACCGCACCGTGAGCGTGATCGAGCCGCGCGACGGCGGAGCGCTCGGGCGCGCGCGCGTCGGCTTCGGCGACGTGAAGGTGATCGAGAAGGTGACCGGGTACAAAAAGATCAAATTCTTCAGCCACGAAAACGCCGGCTACGGTGACGTGCACCTGCCGGAGCTGCAGATGCACACCACTAGCTTCTGGCTCACGGTCCCGGAGGCAGTCTTGACTGCGCTTCCCTACCCGCGCGCCACCCTCGTCGATGGCTTGCGCGGCCTGGGCGCAGCGCTCGAGACGGTGTCGACGCTGTTTTTGATGTGCGATCCGCGCGACATCGGGCAAACCCTGGGCGACGGCGGTCAGGAGGGCGACGGCGAGGCGCCCGCCGTGGCACCGGGGCGCGATCCGCATGCCGGGCGCACGGGCCAGTTCGACCCGACGGTGTTCCTGTTCGATGCACTCCCGGGTGGGGTCGGGCTGGCCGAGCGCATTTTCGAGCGCGGGCGCGAGCTGTGCTGGGCCGCGGGTCGGCTGATCCGGACGTGCGCCTGTCCCGGGGGTTGTCCCGCCTGTGTCGGCCCGGCGGGTGATGGCAGCGAGCGCAAGCGAGTCGCCCTAGCGCTGCTTTCCGCGCTCGAGCTGACGGCTCACGAGGTCGGGGGCGGTCCGTCCGGCGCGATTTTGGCAAGCTGAGCGAAACTGGTTTGCCCGAACCCGAACCCGCTCGTAGCCTTGGGCAGGCATGCATCGCCGCTTGCGCGCGCTCTGTTGGGTAGGGCTTCTCAGCGGAGTTTTTTTCGCCAGTTGCGTTGCTCGCCGTGACAAGCCGTTCGTCCGTCAAACGGACGATGACGCGGGCGCAGCACCTCCGCTCGATCTCGACAGCGGGATGCTCGACGCGAGCCCGGACGCGCTCGACATCGCGCCGCACGCGGTGCTCGGCGTGGACCCACCGCACGGACCTTACGACGGCGGCACGCTCGTGATGATCCGGGGCAACGGCTTCGACAGCAACGCGCGCGTGTGGTTCGGCGACGTGGAGGTCGAGCGCGACCGCGTGACGCCAGTCGACCCGCAGCGCATTCAAGTGCTGACGCCGCCCGGCGAGGCCGGCGCGGTGGACGTCCGGGTGCAGCTCGGCGACGACGAATCGACCAGCTCAGCTCTCACGGGCGGCTACAGCTACGACCGTTTCTACGCTACGCCCTCCTCGGGTCCCACGTCGGGCGGCACCATCATCACCCTCAAGGGTGAAAGCACGAGCTGGGACGAAGACACGGAGGTCGAGATCGACCGCAAGCCGTGCACCGGCCTGAGCATCTTGAGCCCCACGGAGCTCACTTGCACGACTCCCGCAGCGGAGGCCGGCGCGAAGGTGCTGAGCGTGATCGACGCCGAAGGCGCGCGCGAAGACGTGCTCGACGGCTTTCTGTACGGCAACAGCGACAACGGCTTCCGCGGTGGGCTATCGGGCCAACCGTTGAGCAATCAACTTACGGTGCTGGCCTTCGACAACCTCGAAGGGGCCGCGATCCCGGGCGTGAGCGTGCTCGTCGGCGACGATGTGACCACCGGGCAGGTCGCCAAGACCGACAAGGACGGCGTCGCCAATTTTTCGGGCGAGCTGGGACCGCGGCGCAGCGTGACGCTGGCCATCAAGTGCTTTCAGCCGATCACCTTCTTCGACGTGGCGGTCGATCACGTGACCGCGTTTCTGGATCCGGTGCTCTCCCCCGATTGCGGCAACTTCGGCGAGCTACCGCCCGGCGGCGGTACGCCCGGCATCGGTTCGAGCGTGACCGGCGAAGTGGTGTGGCCGCTCGACGGCGAGTTCCGTCGCCAGGGTTGGAGCAACGTGCCGCAACCCGCGAGCGACGACGAGAAGCGCGTGGCGTACGTGTTCCGTCTCAGCGACCGAGCCGACGAGGCGCTCAGCATTCCTTCCGGCGGCAGTGCGGTCACGCCGGATGCGGAAGGCACGGTGGGCTACAAGTTCTACCAGTCCACCAATCCCGGCAATTTCACGTTGTATGCGCTGGCAGGGCTCGAAGATCGCAGCCGCACCCCGTACCAATTCACCGCTTACGCGATGGGCCTCTTGCGCGGCGTCGCGGTCAAGCCCGGCAAAACGTCGGAAGACGTCTTCATTCAAGTCGACGTCCCGCTCGATCACGCCATCAAGCTGACTTTGGATCCGCCGACCACGAGCACGCGCGGTCCCGATCGCATGCGAACCTCGGTGGCGATTCAGGTCGAAGACCAGGGCTTCGCGCTATTGCCCAACGGCGTTTCGGCGAAAGGGCTTCCGGGCGGCGACAACTTCGCCTTCGTCGGCGTGCCACCGCTGGTGGGCTCGCTGGCTGGTGCCAAGTACGTGATCGGCGCGCGAGCCGTCACGGGCCCGGGCGGCGGCCCGCCCCTGAGCGTGATCGGCACGTTCTCGACGACCGATACCAGCAACACGCTCAACCTGGGCGGCTTCGTGCCGCTACCGCAGCTCGTCACGCCCGCGCCCGACAGCAAAT
>JBEHXA010000795.1:0-3174 GCA_048498935.1 Myxococcota bacterium | reverse complement strand
GGTCCGAGCCCCGGCGAGTGAGCCGAGCCGAGCCGCCAGCATGCCTCCGCTGCGTCACCCGTCCGAGCTGCCGCACTCGCTCCTACCCGCTTCGTCGCAGGTTCCGATTTCTTCCGGTCGCGCGCCGGTCCCTTCCAGTCGCGGTCCGGCTTTTTCTGGTCACGCGCCGGCCTCTTCTGGACGCGCGCCCGCTGTCTCCAGTCAGGCGCCGATCCGGCGGACTGTGAGCGGTATCGTCCGTCAAGACGACGTGGTGGTGCGGCATGAATCGAGCTTCACGCGCGTCGCGCCAGCCGCGCAGACGGCGATCGATTTGCCGACGCTCGGTAGCCACCTCGGACGCGCTGTGCGCAGCGCCGCCGGCTCGCTCCTGCTCACTTCACTCAGCGAGAACGCCTCGCAGTTGGCCGATCCGTTGGCGGTGCTCGACGGTGGCCTCGAACCGACCACGCAGCGCGCACTGGTTCAGGAGGCATGTATCGCAATGGCCTATGTGCTGCATCGCGCCCTCGTACGGGCCGGGCTTGCCGAGCGCCAAGCGATCGTCGTGGTGCAGGCATCGGCTGCGATGGCGCTACAAAGCGGTCAGCTGCCCGTTTCGGACATGAGCCGCTACTTCGCCACCGACATGCCGGCGGACCAATTCCACCGCAGCTTTTGCCGCATCTTGGAGATTGCTGGCAGCGACGCCGCAGAAAATGCGGTGGGCGAGCTCGTAAAGCACCTGTCGGAAGACGCATTCGCGTGCGCGCTCGTGCTTCAACCCGCTCTGCGCCAGGTCGGTTGAGCCCCTAACGGCGTCACGGAAGACAGTCGGGGCGGAAACTAACCCGTTCGTGGCGTTGGGTTCGTGTGTCGAGGTAGCGGAATGTTGAGGCGTCGGGCACTTTTAGGGACTGGCGGCGCGATGCTGGCCCTGCCGTGGCTGGAGGCGCTGGCGCCCCGTCCGGCGCGTGGGCAAAGCCTCGAGGGGCCCCGCCGATTCCTGCCCGTGTTCTTCGGATGCGGGGCGCCCGAGTTTTGGTGGCCAGCTACGGAGGGGGTGGGCAGCGGTTGGCAGCTCACGAGTATCCTCGCACCGTTCGCACCCTTCAAGGAGCGGGTCCTGCTGCTCGGCAACGTCGAGAATTATTCGCCGTTCAACGCGGACGGGAGCTCGAGCGTGGAGCCATCGCATGGTCGATTGCCAGGCGCCTTTCTGACCGGGGTGGATGCAAAGCGCGCGCGTGACTTGTACGCCGTGGTCGATGCGAACGGCATCTCGGCCGATCAGGTGTTGGCGCAGGCGATCGCCGGCCAAACGCGCCTCGAGTCGCTGCAGCTCGGGCTCACCACGATCGAATCGTACTGCGACGGTCAACCTTGCTCGAGCTCGCGCAGCATTTCGTGGGCAAGCCCCACCAAGCCTCTCTACAAGCTGATCGATCCGCAGGCGGTCTTCGATCTCATGTTCGGGCCCGATCCCGCTCCCGAGAATGCCGGCACTCGCCGCGATCGCAGCGTGATCGACGCCGTGCTCTCGAGCAGCAAAGCGCTCGGGCCGAAGCTCAGCGCGAGCGATCGGCAGATCCTCGATCGCTACCTCACGTCTCTCCGCAACGTGGAGCAGCGGGTGGCCTCGCGCTGCGCCGTGATGCCCACGCGGCCGACGTTCAAGGCGAGCATAGGCATGGTCAACGGCCAAAACGGCTACGATCGCAGCGCCCACTTCGACGTGATGAACGATCTGATCGCCCTCGCCTTTCAGTGCGACTTGACGAGGGTCATCAGCTTCATGCTCGACGACGAGCGGAGCAACTTCCTCTACGACCATGTCGAGCTGCGCCAGTTCACGGCGACGAGCGTCAGTCCTCCCGACGGCACGCGCGTCATGGGCGATCTGCATGGCGGCGGCCAATCCGGCGACAACAACGTGTGGTGCAGCATCATGTTGTGGCAGAGCCTCAAGTTGGCCGATCTGTGCCGAAAGCTGGCGGAGCTGCCGGAGGGTGACGGTAGCGTGCTCGACGGCGTCGTCATGCTCTACGGCAGCTCTATGCACGGGGCCAACCACAATGCAGCCAACCTCCCTTCGATGCTGGTCGGCAGCCCCAAGGTGCTCAGCACCGATCGCTACTACAAGTTTCCGCTCCCATGTGCTCAGCGCGACCTCCTCTACACGCTCCTGAACGGCGTCTTTGGTCTCAACGTGACGACCTTCGGTGAGAGCGCCATGCTCGTGCCGAATCGACTCATGACGGAGGTGCTGGCGTGAAGGCAACGCGACTGATGCTCGCGTCGCTGGCGCTCCTGGCTGGCGCTTGCGGACAAACCGGGCGCCACGGAGACGAGGCGGCCACGACTGCAGGCGCGACCAGCACCACCGGTGGCGCGACCAGTACTGGTGGAAGTGGCGGCGCTGGCGCTGGCGCTGGCGGGGGCAACGGAGGCTGTAGCGTCACGGCCGGCAGTGCTGGTTCGTGCGAACCAATGCCGCCTTCGCCTCACGGCGTGGTGCCCATGCATCGCCTGCGCGGCGCCGAGTACCAGAACAGCGTCGCCGATCTCTTCGGAGTCGAGGTGGCTGCGCCCGCACCCGATGTGGGTAAACCGTTCGACGCGGTGATCGACGATGCTCAGCCGTGGTTCGAGGCGGCCCGCAGCGTGGCCCACGAGCTCTTTGCGAAGACGGAGCTGCCCGAGCCGCTGGGCTGCGTGACAGCCGCTGGCGGCGATCGCGCTTGCGCGCTCTCGGTCATCGCGGAGCTGGGCTTGCGCGCGTTTCGACGCCCTCTGCTCGACGCCGAAACTGCAGCTTTTACGGCGCTGTACGATCAGCTGTTGGCATCTGAGGGAGCACGCGGCGCCCTGGAGCAGGTCGTGCGAGCCATGCTGGTGAGCCCCGCGTTTCTGTTCCATGTCGAGTTGTCCGATACCCCGGACGCGGAGCAGCCGGAGCGCCTCGATGGGTACGCATTGGCGGCACGGCTTTCGTTCGCGCTCTGGGCAACCACGCCAGATGCCAGCTTGCTTCGAGCCGCGAGCGAAGACTTGAGTGTCGACTCTGGCCTCGGGGCTGCCTACGACAGGCTCGCGAAGGACGACCGGGTGCTCGCGCTCCCCGATGGTCTCGGCGAGGTCTGGCTCGGCGCGGCCGAGCTCGAGCAGCACCAGTTCGACGGCAATGTGCTGCCG
>JBEHXA010000794.1:0-3201 GCA_048498935.1 Myxococcota bacterium | reverse complement strand
CGTTGGCCCAACCCGCCGCCACATCCATCACGTAGACGTCGGTTTCCGGCTCGACAACCCCAACCGGCTTTTCCGAGTCGCGGGCGACGAGGCGCAGCGGCAGCTCGCGACTGGTGCGCAAAAGTCGCGGCTCTTGCTGGAGCTGCAAGCGCGGCGGTGCCGTCAAAGTGTAACCGCCCGACCAGGTCTCGGCGAACTCGCCGCGCGGCAGCGGCACGAGGTCGCTGGCTTTGGCCCAGCCGTCGATGCGCACTTCGCCGTAGTAGCTCACGTGCACGAAGCCGCCGCGCTGCTCGGTGCTGTAGAAGGAGACGCTGTCGACTTCGGGTGCGCGGTGCAGCGTGGTCACGGGCGACGGCGCTGTGGGCTGATCGTAGAGCTCGAGATCGCTCACCTTCATCAAGAAGGTGCGTGCGCTGTTGGGCACGCTGGGCGGCTCGGGCGTGGTCGCGCTGAAGGTGAGCGCGCTGCACGGCACGGTCGCGCCGAACACTTGCTGAAGTGGCGCGGTCAGGCGCTTTTCGATCCGGACCTGAGCGGCGCTGCTGCCGGTGAGCGCCACGCGCGTACCGGTCGCCAGCCACACGTGGCCGCCCACGGCCGGCACGTCGCTAGTGGTGTAGAGCCGCAAGTCCGTCGCCTTGAGGTAACCCTCGACTCGAAATGAGCCACGCCCCGTGCCGGTCTTGATGCGCACCAGATCGCTGCCGCGCGCCGGCGGGCCGAGCAAGGTGACTGCCGATTCACCACCGCTGAAGCGCAAGAGCTTGTGACCGGCAGCGTCGAGCAAGACGGCGCTGTCGTCGAAGCTCACGCGGCCTTGCTGCCCGCACGTCGGCGCCACCGGTGTTTCGGCCGCGCTCGTGGTCGCGGCGCCGGCCGGGGCCAGCAGGACCAGCGCCGCGAAGGCGAGATGGCGCGCTCGCATGCGCGGAGCATAGCGCAACTTTTTTCGTTTGCGACGCTGAGGGTCGAAGGCAAGACTGAGCAGCCCCATGCAGCACCTGGCTTTCGGAACGCCGCGCAAGCTCCCCAAAGCGAGCTCGCTGGAAGGGCGAGTGGTGGTGCTCGACATCGCGTTTGCGGGCGCCGGCAGTGGTGGTGGGTTCAAAAAGATCACACTGCCGTTGATCGAGGGTTTGGGGCAGCGGCTCGGCATGTGGGTCGATCACCACGACAGCGAGGAGCACGCGCTGTATCGAGACGACCCGCGCTTCGTGCTCGCGACGAAAGCCGAGCACGGCGCGTGTCCGGAGATGATCACGCCGGAGCTGGTGGAGCGCGCTGGTCGCATCGACACGATCGTGTGCCACACCGACTTCGACGGGCTGGCCAGCGCCGCCAAGTGGATCCGCGCAGGGGTGGAGCCGTACCCGGGTTGTGACGACGACGCGCGCGCCATCGACACCCGTATCGGTACGCCGAGCTCGGTCGCGGAGCGCATCGATCGCGCTCTGCGTGCGCGCTTTCGCGATCAGGGCTTGTTCGGCGTGATCGTGCGGCACCTCGCGTCGGGCCTGGCCGACGCGGCGCTGTGGACGCCGATCGACGAAGCAGCCGCCGAGCTGATCCCGGTCGAGCGCGAGACGCGCCGCGCCGCGCAGGCGTACAAGCGCCTGGAGCCCGGTGTTGCGATCGTGGACGTGACCGATGGCTACACGCGCGTCGACAAGACGCTGCTGCTCCTGCTGGGGCAAGAGCGCGAGCCGGTGAGCGTCGTCGTCGATCGCGAGAATGTGAGCGTGGCGGCGCGCTTCGACAGCGGAAAGAATTTCGTCGAGCTATTCGGGCTCGGTTCCGGCATGCCCACGCGCGTGTCGCTGCCGCGGCCGCAGCTGCCTCGCGTGCTGAAGGCGCTCGGCGTGAGCGCGCGCGACGTTTAGCCGCCGCTTACTCCTGCTGGGTGTAGTCGAGGATTCCTACAGGAAATCCGCGGCTTTTGGCGCGATCGAGCACGCCCTTCAGCGTGGCTTGGGGCAGGGTGTGCTCGCGGCTCAAGATCCACAAGTAGTCGCGCGTCGGGTGCCCGACCACGGCGTACTCGTAGTCACTCCCGACCTCGACGATCCAGTAGTCGCCGTAAGCAAAACCGAAATCGATCGACAGCTTGGCCGGGACGGAGGTGTCGGTCGCGACCGCACGCGCGGCGACACGCTTGAGCGGTCCGTCGAGCTTGCCCTCTCGGCATTCGTTCACGACCAAGAGCTCGTTCTTCGACTTGAGTTGGTACTCGGCGGTCGTACCGGTGCAGCCGGCTTGGCTCGGTCGCGGCAGCTTGGCGATCTCGAACCATTTGCCCTGCATGCGTGACAGGTCGACCTGCGCGACTTCGAGCGGCGGATCTTGCTGGCAGGCGAGAGCGAGCAAGGCGAGGCAGGCCGCGCGGAGGTGCCGGTGCATGGCCGCTGACTATCGACGCGCGCCGGGCGGGTCAACACCGGGACCGTCGCGTTTGCGTGACGTTTCGGGGACCGAGCTGGGGGCCGAAACTGGCGGAAAGACCGTCTCTTCTTGACCGTGCTCCGGCAGGTGGACTCGAATGCGCACCCGCGATGCCGAACACTTCCAAGATCGTGGTGCTGATTGCCGATGACGAGCCGAGCACGGTGGCCATGCTCTCGAGCCACCTGCGCTCGAAGGGCTACTCAGTCCTAGAGGCGTCCGACGGCGATCAGGCTTGGGAGCTCGCGCACGAGCACCTGCCGCACCTCGTGATCTTGGACGTGATGATGCCGGGTATGAGCGGCTGGGAGGTGTGCCGCAAGATCCGCGAAGCGGTTTCGCTCGCGCACACCGGTGTGATCATGCTGACCGGGATCGGTGAGTCGCTGAACGAGATGACCTCGCCGCTTTACGGAGCTGACGCGCACGTCGACAAGCCGTTCGAGTTCACGGTGCTCGATACCAAGATCAAGGAGACTCTCGAGCGCCGTAAGCAAGGCGCGCTCGGGCGTGCCGACGGTGGCTCCGAAGACGCCTCGATGGCGATCGAGGAGGATGACTTGCCGACGCTCCCTCCGCCGGCCGCTAAGCGTGCCGCGAAGGTGCCGACGCCCAAGCCGCTCGCGAAGACCAAAGCAGCGCCGCTACCCAAGGCCAAGAAGGCGCCTGCGCCCGCCAAGAAGGCGCCCGCACCCGCCAAGAAGGCGCCTGCGCCCGCCAAGAAGGCGCCCGCACCCGCCAAGAAGGCGCCCGCGCCCG
>JBEHXA010000793.1:0-3207 GCA_048498935.1 Myxococcota bacterium | reverse complement strand
ACGTATCCAACAAGCACCACATCACCCCCCTCAAACCCCGAAAAGACGGGGTCGGCCGATTCCTTGTTGAATACGTACACGTATCCAACAAGCCCCGCATCGACCCCCTCAAACCCCGAAAAAACGGGGTCGGTCGATTCCTTGTTGAATACGTACACGTACCCAATCGGCGGCGGGAGAAGGGGCTTTCGGCGGGCGGACGAAGGGTTGGCTCAGCAGGCTCTGGTGCGGTTGCTCGGTGAAGCGGAAGCGCGGGCCGAGGCGATCGTGGAACGGGCTCTGGGTGACGCGGGTCCGACTGCGGAGGGCGCGGTCGTACGCAGCGTCGTGGAGGCACTGCCTGAGGGTGCGGTGTTGGTGCTCGGCAACAGTTTGCCGATTCGGAACGTCGAAGCGTACGTGACGAACGCGCCGCGGCTCCGGGCGGTGTCGCAGCGGGGGGCCAACGGCATCGATGGCTTGGTCTCGGGAGCTATCGGCAGCGCGATTGCTAGCGGTGCGCCAACGTTGCTGCTCGTGGGCGACGTTAGCTTGCTGCACGATCTCGGGGCGCTCGCGTCATCTCGCCTCGTTACGTCGCCGCTCGTCATCGCGGTCGTGGACAATGACGGCGGTCGCATTTTCGACCAGCTACCTGCAAGCGAGCTGTACGGCGGCACTCCTGCGGCGCGACTGTGGCGCACGCCTTCGTCGCTCGAGCTTTCGCACGCGGCAAAGCTGTTCGGCGTGAGCTACGCCGACCCGACGGGGCTCGCCGAGATCCGCCAAGCGACGCAAGCCGCGCTAGAAGAGCAGAGAGTCACGCTACTTCAATTGCGCGTCGCGCCCGAAAGCGCAGCCACCATGCGAAGGCGCGTGCTCGCCGAGCTTTCGGCGGAGTGAGAGCCCATTGAAAGCGCTACTGCTGCACGGCTTCACGGGCACTCCACAGAGCTTCGATGGCCTTGGTTTTCCTGCAAGCTCGGTAGCGCCATGTCTGGCCGGCCATCTCGACACTCCCGTAAGCGGCGACTTCGAGGCCGAGATCGAGCGGCTCGGCGCGCTCGGCGAAGGCTGCGACACGTTGGTCGGCTACTCACTCGGTGGGCGCTTCGCGCTCGGGCTCCTCGCGCGCTATCCGGACCGGTTCGCGCACGCGCTCATCGTCTCGGCACAGCCCGGCTTGCAAAGCGAGGGCGACCGGAGCCGTCGTCGCGACGGAGACGCGCGCCTGGTCGCGATCTTGCACGAGCAGGGCCTCCTAGCTTTCGTCGATCACTGGCAAGCGTTGCCCCTGTGGGCTTCGCAGGGCCAACTGCCGGAAAGCGTGCGTCAGGAGCAACGCCGGCAGCGCTTGCGTCACACCGCCGAAGGCTTGACCCAGAGCCTGCTCCACCATGGCTTGGCCGAAATGCCCGATTTACGCGCAAGTCTGGCGCACGTTCGCACGCGGGTTGACCTCCTGGTGGGAGAGCGCGACGAAAAGTTCGTCGCGTTCGGGCGCGAGCTTCAGGCGCTCCTGCCGAGCGCACGCCTCACGGTCGCCGAAGGCGCCGGTCACAACTTGCTCCTCGAACGCCCCGAGCTCGTGCGAACGCTGTCAGCTCCTCCAAGCCCTGCATGACCAACGCCGCTTCCCTCCCCGAATCACCGCCCTCCGCCGCCGGAGCCTGGATCTTGGCCGCGCGCCCCAAAACGCTCAGCGCGGCCAGCGTGCCGGTCGTGGTCGGGAGCGCGTGCTCGTACGCGCTCGGCGCATTCCAAGCTGGACCGGCGCTCGCGGCGCTCGCGGGCGCGCTACTGCTTCAGATCGGCGCGAACTTCGCGAACGACGTTTACGACTACGAGAAGGGCGCCGACACGGCCACGCGGCTCGGCCCAACGCGCGCCGTGCAAGCGGGACTGATCACGGCCGCGGCCATGAAGCGCGGCATGTACGTGGTGTTCGCGATCGCGCTCGTGATCGGGCTCTACCTCACCGCCGTAGCGGGCCCGATCATCCTGGGCATCGGTATCGTGTCGATCCTCTCGGCCATCGCGTACACGGGCGGGCCGTATCCGCTCGGCTACAACGGGCTCGGCGACGTGTTCGTGTTCGTGTTTTTCGGCTTGGTCGCGGTGTGCGGCACGGTGTTCGTGCAGCTCGGCTCGGTGCCAGCGCTGTCATGGTGGTGCTCCCTGCCGGTCGGAGCCCTCGCGACCGCGATCTTGGTCGTGAACAACCTGCGCGACTGCGAGCAAGATGCGCTGGTCGGAAAGCGCACCCTGGCGGTGCGGTTCGGGAAGCGCGCGGCGATCTTCGAGTACGGCTTTTTGCTCGCGCTGGCCTACGCGGTGCCGCTGTTTTTGGCCACGGGCCACGCGCACGGCCGCTTCGTGCTGCTGCCGCTCGTCACCTTGCCGCTCGCGCGTCGCTTGATGCGCGCGGTCGCGACCGAGCAGGGACGGGCGCTCAATGCGCGCCTCGCCGGCACCGCGCAACTACTCCTACTGTTCGGCGTTTTGTTCGCGCTCGGTATCGCGCTGGATTATGCGCTGCCGCCGAGCGGGCCGAGCGCGAGCCTGTCGCGATGAAGCTCGAGCTTCGCTCGTTGTCGGTCAGCACGCCCGGCGCGCGCGATGCGAAGCGCACCTGGAACGCCAGACAGAGCCTGCTGGTTCGACTGAGCGACCCCGGAGGCCAAACCGGGCTGGGTGAAGCATCCCCCCTGCCGGGCTACGGCATCGACACGTTGGAAGACGCCGAGCGAGCGCTGAGCGCCGTGCCGGTTGAACGTCTCGGCGCCGCGCTCGAGCGCGGCACCGCGCTCGAAGCGCTGGCCGCCATTTCTGAGCTGGTGCCGACAGCAGTGCCGTCGGCCCGGATGGCGCTCGAAACGGCAGCGCTCGACTGGCTCGCGCGCCGCGCTCGGGTTTCGGCTCCCGCGCTGCTGGGCGCCGCGCCGAAGAGCACGCGCCCGCTCTCACAGCTGCTCGGCCCAGCGCACGACCGCGCGCTGCTCGAACGCGCCGCCATCGCAGCCCAGAGCGGCTACCGCCACTTCAAGCTCAAGCTCGGCGGAGGTGCTGAGCTCGATCGTGAGCTCGAAACCGTGACGGCGCTCCGCGAGCAGTTGGGCAGTGCCGCTCAACTGCGCCTCGACGCCGTTGGCGTCGAGGTGCTCGGCCAGCTCCACCTCGCGCTCCGAACGCTCGTCCCCCGAGAGCTTCTCGCGGTGCTGTTCGATG
>JBEHXA010000792.1:0-3212 GCA_048498935.1 Myxococcota bacterium | reverse complement strand
GCAAGCTGATGCCAAGCTTCGCCTGGGCTTACCTGCACCTGCGCGCCTCGCTCTGAGAGAAGCGTTTTCGGCGATCGCGGTTGCGCGGCTCAGGACTGACTGGAGAAACCGGCGCGCTTGGAGGCGCCGCTACCGAAGATCTCCTGGTGCACCAGGTCCATATCGGCGCGCACCATCATCTGCACCAGCTCCTTGAAGCCCACCTTGGGCTCCCAGCCGAGCTGCTTGCGAGCCTTGCTGGCGTCACCGAGCAGTAGGTCCACTTCGGCAGGACGGAAGTAGCGCGGGTCGACCTCGACGTGCTTCTTCCAATCGAGGTCGAGCGTAGCAAACGCTTCCTCCAAGAACTCCTTGACCGAGTGAGTCTCACCGGTGGCGAGCACGAAGTCGTCCGGCGTCTCCTGCTGCAGCATGCGCCACATGCCCTCCACGTAGTCGCCCGCGAAGCCCCAATCGCGCTTGGCGTCCAGGTTGCCGAGGAACAGCTTGTCCTGAACCCCGTGCTTGATGCGCGCAGCGGCTCGGGTGATCTTGCGCGTGACGAACGTCTCCCCGCGCCGGGGCGACTCGTGATTGAACAAGATGCCGTTGCACGCGTAAAGCCCGTAGCTCTCGCGATAGTTGACGGTGATGTAATAGGCGTAGGCCTTGGCGCAGGCGTAGGGGCTGCGCGGATGGAACGGCGTGGTCTCGCGCTGGGGCGTCTCCACCACCTTGCCGTACAGCTCGGAAGAAGAGGCCTGATAAAAGCGGCACGACAGGCCCGTCTCGCGGATGGCTTCCAGTAAGCGCACGCAACCGAGGCCCGTCACCTCACCCGTGTACTCGGGCACGTCGAAGCTGACGCGAACGTGGCTCTGCGCTCCGAGGTTGTAGATCTCGTCCGGCTGCGTGCGGCGGAGGATTTGGTTCAGCGAGCTCGCGTCGTTGAGGTCCCCGTAGATGAGGCGTAGGCGCACGTCGCTCTCGTGCGGGTCGCGGTACAGGTGATCGATGCGATCGGTGTTGAAGCTCGACGAGCGGCGCACCAGGCCGAATACGTTGTAACCCTTGGCCAAGAGCAGCTCGACCAAGTAGGAACCGTCTTGCCCGGTGATGCCGGTAATGAGCGCCGTTTTCATGTGTTCTTGCCGGCGAGCTCGCCGCCTTCAGGAGCCTAGTCCAAAGCGCGCGCCGCGCTGCCAAAAACCGGCCGCAACCCCGCGCCCGCTCCCCACTCGGGCGCGCCAGCCTATGCTAATGCTGCCTGGCGATGAGGCGTTACGTGGTTCCCGGGCTGGTCTTCGTATTCCCGCTCCTCTACTATTTTCGCTACGTTTTTCTGAATTCCGGCCTGCTCATCCTGCAGAACGACTTCGGCTACCTCTACTTCGTTCACAAGGCCTACCTGCTCGACGTCTGGGCGCACGGGCACTTTCCGCTGTGGGAGCCAGCCGAGGCATGCGGCTATGGGTTCTTGGGTAATCCGTTCGTCGGCTACTTTTACCCGCCGAACCTGCTGCTGTTGGCGGTGCGGCTCATCGCCGGCAGCTACAGCACCTGGCTGCATCAAATCTTCACCGTGCTCGGCGTGTGCTGGTTCGCGCTCGGGCTGTATCGCTGGCTGATTCGGGTCTACGGACAACCAGCGCCGGCCGCCTTCGCGGCCATGGTGGTCTCCACCTGTTGGATGGTCAGCGAGTTTCTGCGTTTCACCAACGCGATCCACGTGCTCGCCTGGCTGCCGTGGGGCCTGGCGGCGCTGCACGGTATCCACCACGAGGGCAAGCTGCGCCACGTCTACTTCGGCGCGTTTGCAGTCTTCTGCCAGGTCACGGCGGGCTACCCGTACTTCGTCGTCTACTCGCTGCTGCTCTATGGGCTCTACCTGTCGTACTTGTTCTGGACGACAGGACTATCGGGCTGGCGCGTTCGCGCCGTGCAGCAGGTCGCGATGCTTGCCATCCCGATCTTGCTGACCATGCCGTACACGAACGCGATCTCGCAGCAGATGGCCGCAACTACGGATCGCGGCGGGGGCAACTTCGCCTATGCCGTCGAATACACGTACGGCCCGCTCGACTTGATCGGCTCACTGCTGTTTCCGCCGGTGGTCACGGTCGAAGGTAACTTTTACAGCGGGGTTTTCGCGCTGTTTCTGCTGGTCGTCTACTTTTGGCGCAGCGACGACGGGCGAGAGAAGGTCGGAGTGCTGCTCGGAGCGATGGCCTTTCTGAGCCTGATGTTCGGCTTTCGCTCGTTCCTGTTTGCGCCCATCTGGAGCGTCACGCCAATCATCAACCAGATGCGCGTGTTCGGGCGCATGGCCACCATGCTCCTTCCGATGATGGCGATCGTGATTCACCAAGGTTACGCGCTTTGGTGGCGCGAGCTGAACAAGCCGCCTACCGAGCGCTCGCTCACGACGCGGGTGGCTGCCAGCATCTTCGGCGTCGTGCTGCTGGTGCAAGGTTACCTGTACGTGATGCGCGAGCCGCTCAATGCCGAGTACGCGCGCCTCACCGTCCCCACCTTGCCGGCCGGCTCGCGTGAGATCGACTTCTTGATGTACACCCTGATCACGCTCGGCGTGGTGATGGCGCTCTTGCACGTCGACTGGTCGAAGCTGCGTCACGCCCCCGCGCTCGCCTTCGCCTGCATGCTGTGGGTCGTCGCCCAGGACACGGGGACGCAAGGGCGCTACCTGTGGGCCCAACCGGTGCAGCAGACTCTGGCGAGCATGGGCATTCCGGAAGGCCAAGGGCTGCACAAGCGCATGTGGGCCGCCGCGAAGATGGAGAGCGACTTTTTCCGGCTGATTCGCGACTATTTCGAGCTCGAGCGTACGCCGAACTCGGGCGAGCTCACCTGGCGCAGCCTCACGCGCGGCATCATCCCCAACTGGTATTACCAGCGGTACGTCGACTTTCTGCACAAGTGGGGCGGCGAGCAGGCGACGCTCAACAAGCTACTCGGCAAGCAAAAGCTGTTCTTCTATACGTCCGGGCACGACACTCCCCAAGGGCTGCTGAAGGACACTACGAGCTCGAGCGAGCTGGCTAGCAAGCCCGTGATCAAGTTCTTCAACGGCAGCGAGCTCGTGCTGGAGATCCAAACGCAAGCGCCGGGCTACTTGGCCTGGATGGACAATTGGGAAAAGGGTTGGAGCGCACGGCTCGACGGCAAGCCGGTACCGATCGAGCAGCTGCTCGGGACCTTCAAGAACCGGCGTG
>JBEHXA010000791.1:0-3223 GCA_048498935.1 Myxococcota bacterium | reverse complement strand
GACATGACCGCGCGTGAGCCGCACTATGGGCGGGTGCGTTCGGGTGACCCGCCTTGCCCTCGGGTCCACGGGTGCCCGCAGCCGGCGCGCCTTTCTCGCCGCCAAGGTCGTTCGACGGAGCCTGCTCCTGCTCGCGATCGCGCTCCGCCTGCGCGTGCAGGTACTGCTGCATCAAAATCAGCCGGTCACGATCGAGCTCGGCGTCATCGGCCAACGCCAGGCTCGGCGTCAGGTAGGCGAGCGACGCGACCAGCACACCTTGAAGCAACGTCGCGGCGCCGATGGTGGCGAGTGAGGAGCGCTCGGCAACCGGCAGCACCGCGCGCGGCACGCGCTCGAGCTTGTCCATTCCCGCCACGCGAAACGTGAGGCCTGCCGTCTCGATGCTCACGACCCGGTCGCGGCAGAGCTCGATGCCTCGGACGCCTAGGCCGAGCTCACCGCAGTCGACGATCACGGCTGCCGCATCGACGAGCTCGCTCTGCTCGAACACACGTGGGGTCTCGTCCGCGCCGAAGATCACGAACGGCACGCCGCCGCGCAGCGCGACGATCTCGCGGCGCGCGCTACCGAGCCGCTCCGCCGCCAACGCGAAGTCGACTCTGCCCGCGATGGTGCCGCCTTTCCCTGGCGCCCCGATTTCGCCCACGGCGTACACGCGCGGGGGTGTGAGCTGCAGCGCAGAGAGCACGTTCGTGCCCCAAAGCACCGTTACTTCGAGCGATTCGGCCGCCTGCGGCGCCCGGTTAGCGGGCCGAAGCCGCACGGGCTCCGGTGCGGGTTGGAGGAAGGGATTGTGGTTCGAGGTAACGAATGGACGACGATCGTCCACACCGACTGACGAATGCAGCGAGGCCATAGGGATCTCTCCAGTGAGGGGACGGCACGTGCTGAGCGCCGTCCGAGTGGATGTGGGACGTCGCCGATTGCTGCCTTCGCAGCGCCGGCCCCAACGTCCTCGCTTGGAGCAGACACGCGCTCGCGCCCCAAGTTCCCTGCCCGTTCATTTTTCGCGCACATCGCCGCAAATGTAGGGCGTTGTCACTCGCACTACGCGTCCGTCCGAGGTAGTTTGCCGATCCCCCAATCAGGCAAGATGGCTCGGTTGGGTAGGGACCCACACCGACCACGCGAACAGACCGTCGCGTCCGTCTCACCCCGACTTTTTCGCGTTCGTCCCCGTAGAGCTCCTCCGCCACCACCACTAAAGAATGGGGGCGGCCAAGCCGTTCAGGGAAGAACTCGACTTCGTCACTCATCCGTAGAAGGTCGTGAGGCGCCCTGACTAGCGTGTTACGGTCAAAGGTTGAGGGAGTGTCAGTGAACGAAAACCGCAAGCTGGAAGGCTACGAGGAAGAGAGCGACGACCGAACGGCGATCGTCCATCTCAAAGATCTCAAGTCTCCACGCAAGCAGTCCAAGGATCGGCACCTCCTGGTCAGGGTGCGAGGCGCCGAGCTCGGTCGCGTCACTCTGCTCTCACCGGAACCAATGCGGGTCGGGCGCAGCCAGGATTCCGAGCTGTGGCTCTCCGACGACGGTGTCAGCCGCAAGCACGCCAGCCTCATCCGCGAGGGCAACCACTACGTCGTCGAGGACCAAGGCAGCGCCAACGGCACCTTCGTCGGCGGCGTGAAGATCACGCGCCACGAGCTCCGCGACGGCGACGTGATCCAATTCGGCCCCACCGCGGTGTTTCGCTACACCCTCAGCGACGAGAGCCAAGAAGCACTGCTCCGCCAGCTCTACGACGCCAGCGTAACCGACGCCCTGACCGGCGCGCACAACCGTGAGCACTTCGACACGCAGCTGCGCGCCGAGCTGTCGTATGCGCGACGACACGGCACCGATGTGTCGCTCGTCATCTTCGACGCCGACCACTTCAAGAAGGTGAACGACACGTATGGTCACCAGGTGGGCGACAGCGTGTTGATTCGCATCGCCGAGGCGGTGCGGGCCACCGTCCGCAGCGAGGACGTGTTCGCGCGCTACGGCGGCGAAGAGTTCGCGCTGGTGCTGCGCGGTATCGACAGTGAAGGCGCCGGCGCCGTGGCCGACCGGCTGCGTGAGCGCATCGCCGCCTTGAACATCGAGACCGATCGCGGCGCTCTCAAGGTAACGGTGAGCGCGGGCTGCGCCTCGCTCTCCACCGCTGAAGAAAAGACGCCTGAAGGGCTGATCGCGATCGCAGATCGGCGCCTGTACGCGGCCAAGCATGCGGGCCGCAACCGCGTCGTGATCCAGGACTGATCGCGCCGGCTCCGCGCGCGCTCAGCGAACCCGGCCTTGACGCCTCGGCTGGCTGGGGCGAAGAGGCGCTGTGCAAGAACCGCCGCTGGCGCCGGGTCTTCCGCTGCGGCCGCGCTCGCTCGCTCTCGCGGCGCTCGGTTTCACGGCACTCCTACTGCTCTCGGCCAGCGATGCGCACGTGCCGCTCGCGGTCGTGCTCGGGCTGGGTGCGGCGCTGCTGACCGCGGCTGGGCTGCTCGACTTCATGGGCTGCTTCGACGACGATCGCGAAGGCGCGGCCGCTCTGCCGCTAGTTGACTTGCGAGGTCCGCTCGTCGAGCTCTTCGTGGCGACGGCGGTCTGGGTGCTCGCGCTCCGGCTCGCCGTCGCAGGGGTGCTGCCTGGCCACGCCTGGTTCGCGCCAGTGTTGGTCACGCTGACATCGCTGGGCGGCGTCGTCTCGGTCGCCCGCCTGATCAATCGACTGCGCTCGGTGGCCGGCGACGCCCAGCTCTGGTGGCGGCGACCAGGCACGTGGCTGCTGCTGCTCGGCGCCGCGCTCTACGTCCCGCTCCTCGGTAGCTACTCGCTGCTCGACCCGTGGGAGACGCACTACGGTGAGGTTGCACGCGAAATGCTGGCGCGCGACGACTGGCTCTCGCTGTGGTGGGCGCAAGACGGCTGGTTCTGGTCGAAGCCAGCGCTGACCTTCTGGGCGCAAGGCCTATTTTTCTCACTGCTGGGCGTGCGGTTCGAGCCCGATCGCATGCTGGCAAGCGCGGCTCACGGGCATTTGCCTCAGCCCGAGTGGGCCGCGCGCATGCCGGTGGTGCTGCTTAGCCTGACCGCCGTGTACCTCGTCTATCGCTTCGTCGCGAAAGCCGCTGGTGAGCGCGCGGGGTTTCTCGCGGGGCTGGTGCTCACCTGCGCGCCCTATTGGGCGTTGCTCTCGCACCAGAGGCGGTGGCGCGCAAGGCCCGGCTGCTGGCCGACC
>JBEHXA010000790.1:0-3224 GCA_048498935.1 Myxococcota bacterium | reverse complement strand
GCACCCAACAACATCGGCGCGCTGTACCTCCTGCGCCTGACCTACAAGATCAAGCCGATTGAGCGGCATTTGCCCTCAGCTCGCGAGCGAAAGACCCGCGCCGAGGCCGACTTGGTGCAAATGTTCGTGCAGGCGGCGGCGGCTCGCACCGTGCACTCGGAAGACTTGGCGCTCGCGCGCCGGCTGCTCACGCACGAAACGGCAGAGCGCGTCGTCGCTACCCTATTGCGCGACCACTTGGGCGCACGCCCCGACGCCGCCGAAGAGGCGACTGCGGCGCGGCGCGCCAAAGGCCCGACGCCGCAACCCGAACCCGTTGTGGCACGCCCGGCGCGTCCCCGCGAGGAGCCGCGCCGCGAAGAGCCGCGCCGCGAAGAGCCGCGCCGCGAAGAGCCGCGCCGCGAACAGCGCGCCCGTGAGGATCGCCCCCGTGAGGATCGTCCCCGCGCGGAGGTCCGCCGCGAGGAGCGCCCCCGCGACGAGATTCGCGAAGAGCCGCGCCGTAACGAAAGGCCGCGCGACCGCCGGCCTCAGCGGCTGCGCGAGGAGCGCCCGTCCGAACGCCACGCCGACGAGCACCGCACCATGGAGAGCGCGCGACTCGATCTGCCCGCGCCGGTGCGCAAGGATCCGCCTCCACCCGAAGTCGTCGAGCCTTCGTCCAAGCCCGAGACACCGGGCGCCGAGACGCAGACGATTCGCGAGATTTTCGTCAACGTCGGGCGCCGCGACGGGGCCAAGCCCAGCGACTTTCAGAGCCTGCTGGAGAAGCACGGCATCACCGGCGAGGCCGATTTCATTCGAGTCCGCCATAGCCACGCCTTCGTCGGCGTGCGGGGCGACCTCGTCGATCGCGCCGTTGCGGCCCTGAATGGGGCTCAAATCGCCGGTCAAACGGCGAGCGCCGAGCCTGCTCGCCGCCGCTGACGGCTAGCTTTTTGAGTTGCCGGGGGTTCCCGAGCAGCAGCTCCGGAACTATTAGACGGCAGCCATGCTGAAGCGGTCTCTCGGTCTCGGCCTGTTCTTCGTCTCGCAGTCCGTTCTAGCCCAGCAACCTGCTGCGGCTCCTGCTGCCAAACCAGCCCCCGCGGCCAAGCCGGCCCCTGCCGTCCGGCCGGGTGCCGCGCCGGTTGCAGCAGCCGCTGCGCCTGCTGCCGCTGCTCCAACGACAACACCCCAGGGTGAACCGCAGCTGCCGCAGGTGAGCGACGACATGCTCTCACCGGTGCCGCCCGCCGCTCGCGTGGTCAGCACCTGGCAAGAGGTGCTGCAGCTGCTGCGCAACAACTCCTATTCGCTACGCACCCTGCGCGCGCAAGAAGACGTAGCGCGAGCCCAGTCACGTCAAACCCTGGCGGGCGCTCTCCCTACCCTGACCGGTGACGCCGGCCTCAACTATCACATCCTGAAGGGTGACCGGGCGAACCCGACCGGCATCGACCCGGCGACAGGCGCCATCACCACCACCACCACCACGGTGCCCGACCCCGCGCTTTCATGGCAAGCGGGCCTCAACCTGCGGGTGCCAATCCTGGCGCTAGATACCTGGCACCGCCGCGGCACGGCTGAAGCCGCCATCGAGTACGCCAAGCTGAATACCAAGAGCGCCGAGCGCATTGCGGTCGCGGCGGTGGCTGACGCCATCGTGCTCACCGTGACTGCCGAGCGCCTGGCAGAGGTCACGCGCATTTCCCTCGAGAGCGCGCTCTCCTCGCTCGACCTGTACAAGCGCCGCGCCGCGCTCGGCGCGGCCAGCGCGATCGACGTGCTGCGCATCGAGCAAGAAGTGTCGCTCTCGCGCTCCCAGGTAGTCGCGGCGGACGACGCGGTCTTGCGCGCCCGCGAGCAATTGGGCAGCGCGCTCGGCTCACCCGAGCCGTACGGCGTTACCCCCAACATCCGTCTCGACGCGCTCGCTGCCGACGCCAAGCAAACCTGCCGTCCAACGGACGTGTTCGATCGTGCCGACGTGCGCGCCGCGCAAGCCAACGTCGCGCTCTCGAAGCGCAACGAAAACGAGGTCTCGAAGACCTACTTCCCGACCATCGATGCGGTCTCCAGCCTCACGTATTGGGACCCCGAAAGCGCGGTCAACAACAAGCACGTCACCTGGTCGGTGGGCGGCGTGCTGAGCTGGACGCTCTACGACGGTGGTCTCCGCTACGGTACCAAGGAGCAGCGCGTGGCCGAGTCGCGCGTCGCTGCCGAGCAACTGACGGACGCCAAGCGCGCCGCGCGTATGGAGGTCACGCAGGCCTTCCGCAACGTGAAGTTCACCGAGGCCACGTTGGTGGTCGCGGCGCGAACGCGCGAGGTCGCCGCCGAAACTGCTCGCCTATCGAAAATCTCTTACCTGAACGGTAGCGGCACCACCTTCGACCTCGTCGACACCGCCCAAAAGCTGCGTGAAGCGCAGGTCGACTACACCATCAAAGAGTTCGACGTCCTGCGGGCGCGGATTGCCGCAGTCCTGGCGCTCGCCGCCTGCGACGTCTGAGCGCACGGCAGAACGCGGTGCTGGGCCTTCGCGGTGACGCGACGGCCGTGAGGCGTGACCGGGGCGCAAAAGGGAACAAAAGCGCCCAGGCCCGCGCTATGGTGCCGGCATGCGTCCCCGTGGGTTGATAGTTGGCGTCTGGGCGGCGGCAGTTTTGTCGTTCTTCGCGCTGATTTTGTTCGTCTTTCTCAAGACCCCGATCGCCCAGCCCGAAGCCGGCGGGATCGCGCAAAAGATCTTCTATTTTCACGTCCCGGCGGCGTACGCGCTCTACCTGTGTGGCGGTGTGTGCTTCATCGCCAGCGCGCTCTACCTCGCAGGTCCGAGCGACGCGAAGGATGCCTGGGCCAAGGCCGGCGCCGAGTGCGCCGCGGCCTTCGGCGGGCTCGTGATGGTGAGCGGGCCGCTCTGGGCCAAGAAGGCCTGGGGCGTGTACTGGACCTGGGATCCGCGCCTCACCACGCTGCTGCTCAGCATCCTGATCTACGTCGCGATCGTGCTCTTGCGCGCGTTTGCCGGTGGCGGCGAGGCAGAGCGCAAGTTTGCGGCCGCGTTCGGGGTGCTCGGCACCGCCAACCTGCCGATCATCCACTACTCGGTACAAAAGTGGGGCGGCAATCACCCGACCGTGATCGGCAAAGGCGGCGGCGGCCTGCAAGATCCGGCCATGACCCAAGCGCTGATGGGCGGTTTTTTTGCGATGACTCTGCTGGCCGCCTTGCTATTG
>JBEHXA010000789.1:0-3230 GCA_048498935.1 Myxococcota bacterium | reverse complement strand
CCGTCCGTGGAGGAGGTGTTCTCCTTCGTCATGCGCGTCATGCCCTCGTACAGGGCGCCGTCGCCGTAGGTCCAGAACGGATCGGTATCGAGGTCGAGGGGAGTGTTGAACTCTTCGACCAAATAGGGCGTGAAACCAGGGCGAGCTGGGTAAGTAACTGCGGGATCGGGATGACCGAAGATGCCGCGCCCGTCGGGCGTCGGCGTCGCGCGCATGGTCGGGATCGTGCCGGTGCCGCCGGTGCCACCGGTGGCGGTGCTGCCGCCGCTGCCGCCTGCTCCGCCACCGCCCAGTGCGCTGCCACCCGAGCCGCCGCTGCCAGCCGTCGCGGTCGAGCCGCCACTGCCACCCGTATCGAGCGAGCCGCCGCTACCGGCCGTTGCAACGTCACCACCCGTCGAGCCGCCGCTGCCCGCAGTGCTGGTGGATCCGCCGCTGCCGCCGGGGCTAATGCCCCCGCCTGCACCCGCGCTGCCGCCGCTGCCCGCCGTGCTCGGCAACGAGCCGGCGGTGCCATTGTTCGGGTTCTGCCCGGGGAGTGGAGCTTCCGAGCTGCACCCCGCCGCCCACAACGTCACCCCCAGAGATCCAAGCGAGACCAACAGTTTCGCGCTGCGCATTGATTTCCTCAGCGCGGCAATGTCACGCGACTTCGCTCATGATCGAACTTTGTGTGCTCGCATCACGCATTGGATCACATCGACGCATCCACGCTCGATCGGGCAGACGAGAGCGCAAAGCGTGCGCGTCGACGTCACTCGAGTTTCAGTGTCGCCGGATCACGCCGAGCGCTTTAGCTATTTGGTGCCGAACAGCCGGTCGCCCGCGTCGCCTAGTCCCGGAACGATATAGCCGTGTTCGTCGAGGTGATCATCGACGGCCGCAGTGAACACAGGCACATCGGGGTGGGCTTCGTGCAGGTTCGACAAGCCTTCCGGCGCCGCGAGGAGGCACACGAATTTGATCGAGCGCGGTGACGATGTTTTCACGCGCTCCACCGCTGCGACCGCGCTGTTACCGGTTGCGAGCATCGGGTCGACGATGATCACGTCGCGATCGGACATCTCGTTCGGCAGCTTGAAGTAATATTCAATCGCGCCCAGCGTCTCCGGATCGCGATACAGCCCGATTTGGCCGACGCGCGCGGCCGGCAAGATGCGCAGCATGCCTTCCACCATGCCGGTGCCGGCGCGCAAGATGTTCACCAGCACCACCTTCTTGCCTTCGATCAGGGGTGCCCGCATCTTGGCGAGCGGCGTCTCAATCTCCTGATAGACGAGCGGCAGGTCGCGCGTCACCTCGTAGGCGAGCAGCATGCTGATCTCGGAGAGCAGCGTGCGAAACGAGTTGGTGCTGCGTTCCTTCTGCCGGAGCAGGGTCAGCTTGTGCTGCACCATCGGATGATCGATCACCGTGACTTTCGGATTCATCGCTGCTCCTCGTTCAAAACACAGTACCGTCGCTGACGATGCGCAGGGGAGGGCCACCGTCATGCCTCAGCTCGCGCGCGATGGCGCGGCCGGCGCTCCAGCTGCCGCCTTCGAGCACGCGCGCCAGCGGGAGCTCGCTCGGTGAGAGTCCGAGCTTCTCGCGCACCTGGCTCGCCAGCAGATCCAACAGCGCGACCGTGAGCGCACGCCACTCGATCACCAAGTCGGAGCTCACCTCGTGCACGCGCTCGTTCGCTTGCTGGTCGCGCAGCGCGAGCACGCCCCCATCTAGGAAAAGCCCGCCGTTGCGGTACTCCGGCAAACCGGTCAGCTCGCCCAGCTCGGTGATGGTCACGCCTGCGGCTTCCAGCGGCTCGAGCAAGGAATAGCTGAGCCACTGCGACAGCTTGTGAAAAGGCACCAAACCGAAACGCGAGTGACGCCACACGTCTCCCAGTGGCTTGTCCGCCAACTGCTCGCGACCCGGCCAAATCGGTCCGAGCGCTCCCAGCACGGCCGCGAGCACGCTTGGCGCGGGCAAGCTCGCCGAAAAAGCCGAGCGTCGCAGCCAGACCCCCAGCGCGCCGAGGCGGGTGCCGTCGTCGAAGTAGTCCGGGGTGGTGCGCACCACCTGCCCGAGGCGGGCCAGCAACTGCGCACGGCCTTCCAGCCCGGTCAGCGGATTGTCGCCGCTCACTTGGAAAGCGCTCGCGAGCCGAGCTGCGTCGAAGCGCTCGAGCCCAAGCGCGTCCGCCTCTGCTCGTCCCTGGCTCGAAAGACCGCCGTTCATGAACAGGTGATAGCTGGCGACTGCGAGCCCCTCCGAGCGCGCGTAGCTGCGGCCGTCGGCTTCGCGGTAGCTCCAAGTCGGACCGGCACCGGCGTCGAGCAGCACGCTCGTTATCACGAGCTCGGTGGCGGTGCGCAAGCGCTCGTCGACGTCTCCGCTCGCTTGGGCCAAAAAGCGCGCGAGGCGCGGCACACCGCCCGCGTCGAAGTGGCGGTACCGACCGTGATACGGAATCGCACCCAAATCGGGGTAGCTCCGTTTGGTCACCGCGATCACGCGCTCAGCCACCTCCGGCAAACGAGCTTCGCTCAAGCGAAAGTGCTCGAGCTCGTCGCGCCGGGCGGCTTGAAGCAGCTCGTGGGCCCGCTGGCGAACCGCGCCGGGTGTCTGCAGGTAAGCGTATTCGGCCTCGGGCGACGAGCCCGAAGCCGCGTCGCTCTCAGCCATCCAGGCCGCGGCCTTTCGCTTTCGCCAGCTCGTTGCCGTCCGGCACAGCGCCTTCGGTGAAGTAGCCGGCGGCCATCTTGGCGTCCATCTCCACGCGCGCGTCGGGCGGAATCAGGTCGTCCGGGATCGGAATGCGCTCCACGATCTGAATGCCGGCGCGCACGACGGCGTCGTGCTTCATGTTGCTCATCGACACGAAGCGATCGATCTTGCTGATGCCGAGCCAGTGCAGCACGTCGGGCATCAGCTCTTGAAAGCGCATGTCTTGCACGCCCGCGACGCACTCGGTGCGAGCAAAGTATTGCGCAGCGCTGTCGCCACCGACCTGCCGCTTGCGTGCGTTGTAGACCAAGAACTTGGTCACCTCGCCCAGCGCGCGCCCCTCTTTGCGGTTGTACACGATCACGCCGCTACCGCCGGCCTGCGCCATGCGCACGCACTCTTCGATGCCGTGCGTCAGGTAGGGGCGACAGGTGCAAATGTCCGAGCCGAACACGTCCGAGCCATTGCACTCGTCGTGCACCCGCACGGCGAGCGGCTTTTGCGCGTCCGGAATGCTGCTC
>JBEHXA010000788.1:0-3236 GCA_048498935.1 Myxococcota bacterium | reverse complement strand
TGGTCGAGCTGCGCGCAGCCCGCCCCGGCGGCCTGGTCATCGAGCCGCCGCTCGTGGAATGGGTGGGGCGTCGCCGCTCACCCGAGCTCGTGGAGCTCAGCGCACCCCGAGCAGGCGGTCGTACAGGATAGCGGCGGCGGCGCGCACGCTCAGGTGATTGAAGCCATCCTGACGGGGCGAGCGGATCGGATCGAGCAGATGGGTCGCGCGCTCGAGCACCTCGTCGGCGAGCCCCCAGCCGGTGCCGAACGCAATCAAGACGGGCGGTCCGTCGCTCGCGAGCTGAGCGCGCGCCTGCTCGTGCGGCAAGGCGCGCGGCCCTCCTCGCGCGCTCGTCACCCACAGCTCCGTGCCCGCACCGGAGTCGGCGAGCGCTTCGTCGAGCGAGCTCACGATGCGCAGGTCGCGCATCGGCGGCACGCGATCCGGAATGCGCCGCGAGCCCGAGCCAGTGAGCCAGTGCTCACGCACTCTGTTCGTTAGCTCTCGCTGCGCGGCGATCGGATGCGCGATGTAGAACGCCGCGAGGCCGTAGGTGTGCGAGCTCCGACTGATGTCGTGGATGTCCAAATTGGTGATGGCACCGGTGACCACCGTTCGCTCGCGATCGAGGATCGGGTGGTGAATCAGCACCGACGAGACCTGCCTCATGCTCCTGCTTTCCGCCGTTCGAGCTCGGCGACCAGCTCGGGCCTGCGCTCGGTGCTCCGCTGACGAGCCTGCTCCTCGCGGTAGCGCTTGATTTTGGCGTGATCCCCGTTGCGCAGCACCTCAGGCACCTCGAGCCCTCGAAACGAGACCGGGCGCGTGTACTGCGGGTACTCGAGCAAGCCCTGGCACTCGTCGCTGAACGACTCTTCACGCGCCGAGTCGTCGTTGCCCAGCACGCCGGGCAGCAGTCGAATCACCGCCTCCAGCATGCACATGGCCGGCACCTCGCCGCCCGTGACCACGAAGTCGCCGAGCGACAACTCCTCGTCGACGAAGCCGCGCACGCGCTCGTCGAAGCCCTCGTAGCGCCCGCACACCAGGCACAGCCGCTCGTAGCCGGCGAGGCGCCGCGCATCGACTTGCGTGAAGCGTTTGCCTTGGGGCGTGAGCATCACCCGGTGCACCGGCGGGCCCTCGCCCAACGCCGTGCAAGCAGCCTCGATCGCTGCCACCGTGCAATCCGCCCGCATCACCATGCCCGAACCGCCGCCGTACGGCGTGTCGTCCACGCTGAGGTGCTTGCCCAGACCGTGTGGCCGCAGGTCCTCGTAGTGCACGCGCACCACGCCGCTGTCGTAGGCTCGCCCCATCAGGCTCAGGCTGAAGAACGGCCCGAACAACTCGGGGAACAGCGTGACGATCGCGATTTGCATCTAGGTGCGTGGCTTCTCGAGCAGCCCGGCGCGGCGGCGATCAGCCTATCAGGCCGTCGAGCGACGCGAGCTCGACGAGCTTCTCTGCCACCGAAACGCGCAGAATCCAGTCGGGGACGAGCGCCTGCTCGACCGTGCGCCCGTCGGGCGTGCGGATCACCAGCGCGTCGACGCTCGGGTGCGTGGCGATCTCCACGACGGTGCCGATCTCGCCTTCGGGGCCCACCACTTTTGCCCCGACCAAGTCCACCAAGTAGTACTCGGAGTCGTCGCTGGGCGGCAGCGCGGCACGCGCGACCCACACCGTGCGGCCGCGCAGTGCTTCGGCGGCGTTGCGGTCGCCGACCCCTTCGAGCTGCACCAGGTACGCTTTGGGCACCGGTCGCGCATGCTCCACGGCATGCAGCACGGCGCCGCCTGCGTCCTCGGCGCGCTCGCTGAGCCAGAGCTCGCTCACCTGCTCGAGGGCGTCGCTGCCCGAAAAAAAGGGCTCGACGCGCAGCTCTCCACGCAGGCCATGAGCGCGCACGACGCGACCGATCGCCAGCAGGCCTTCGGTCGCGGGCGCGCTCGTCAATTTCTCAGTCAGTCGATGATGTCGAGGTGCGCGCGACGCCCGATCTTGATCGAGGCCGCGGACACGATGGTGCGGAGCGACTGCGCCGTACGGCCGTCCTTCCCGATCACCTTGCCGATGTCATTCTTGGCAACGCGCAGCTCGAGGATGATGTTGTTGTCACCCTCGATCTCGGCGACGTCCACACTCTTGGGATCGTCGACCAGCGCCTCTGCCAGCGTCTGAACGAGTTGCTTGAGCGCCATGACTCGCGAAGGCGCTCAGGTCGTGGCCGGCTGAGCCGGGTTCTTCTTGAGCAGCTTGCTCAAGGTGTGCGACGGCTGCGCGCCCTGCTTCGTCCAGAAGTCGAGGCGAGCGCGATCGACCGTGAACGGACCCTTCGGATCGAACGTGCCGATGTTCTCGATGTGGCGACCGTCGCGCGGGGCGCGGTGATCGGTAACGACGATGCGATAGAAGGGCGCCTTGTTGGTGCCGTAGCGAGAGAGGCGAATGTGAACAGCCATGAATCCTCAGAATCAGAACACAGAATCGAAGGGCGGGGACGCTAGCACGCGGCAGCCCTAGCGCCAGGACCGGAATTTCGGCCCAGCGGAGACGGCCATTTAAAGGAAGCTTTCGGGGCGGTCAAGCCGTGATACTTTAGGAATTCCTTATGCCTGCCCCCAAGGACGAGATCGTCCGCCTGGTGCGAGAGGTCCTGGCCCCCATGATCCAGGCCGACGGCGGAGAGCTTTACCTCGTCTCTGTCGAGGATTCCGCCGTCGCGCTCCACCTGGCCGGGCGGTTTTCGGGGTGCCCCGGCAACACCCTCGCCCGCAGGCGGGTGCTCGAACCGCTGATCGCGTCGGCCGCCCCGGGCGCCACGCTCACGATGACCACCGGCCCCCTCGTTCCCAAAGGAGCGACGCGCCTCGTTGGGTTGGGGACCCAGCCCCAACCCAAGGTTTAGTCGCTAGACGCGTCGTCGACGAAACGACCCTCTCACTTCTTCTTCTTGTCGGCCTTCTCCGGCTCCTTGGGGCCGGTCACCTGGCTCGGAGGATTGGCGGTGGCGGCCTTCACGTCCTTGTCCAGCTCGTGCTGATCGACCAGCTGGCGCGTGCGGAGCTTGGGCAGGTTCTCTTGCGTCGACTTCTCGATGAACACGAGGCCGAGCGTGTCGCCGCGATCGACCGCGCGGATGATCTTGTCCGCGTCACGCCACACGGCCTCGTCGAAGCTCTGACCCTTCTGGAAATCAGCCGCGACCTTTTGCGGCGCGCCACTTCTTCTTCTTCAACGACAAGCTGTGG
>JBEHXA010000787.1:0-3245 GCA_048498935.1 Myxococcota bacterium | reverse complement strand
GACGCCGCTCTAGGCATGCTTACCCAGCTCGACGACGATGACGGTTACGCCCTTGCCGGTGGGTACCAGCGTGTTCCAGAGCCGAGTGATTTCGCGCTGGCCGGTGAACACGTCGACATGCGTGCCTTTCACCGCAAGTCCGCGATCTTCCGCCAGGAAGCAGCCGTCATGCGCACTGCCGCCGCTCGCATCGCGTGCGATGCCGTCGTACTCGGGGATATAGATCGACGTGCCGAGCGGAATGACTTCCGAATCGACGGCGACGGTGAGGAGCGGCGTGATGGGCTTTCCGGTGGCGCCGCGACCCCAGGGGAAAATCGCTTTATCGAGCAGATCGAAGCAGATGTGCTGACCCGTTCGCGGACACTCTGGTGCACAGGCGCAATCGCGCTTGGCGAAGCTGACGGTGCCGCCAGCTTTCAGGGTGCCGCTGCCCTGCACGCATACGCTTTCGAAAAATTCGCGCGACACAGTGGCGATCGGCTTGCACGAAGGGTTCATCAAGCTGAGCGTGTCGCCCCCGAAGTCGCGTTCGTCGGGGAAGTCGTAATAGGTGTTCTTGAAGGTTCCGAGCACGGTGCCGGTGCTCGTCGGGGCGGAAGCCTGCGCGCTGGGCGCACTGTCGACTGGGGCTGGCGCGCCGATCACGCGGCTGCTCATGGCAGTCGACGGCGGGCGCGAAGCTGACGCTCCGTCGGCGGGCAGCGGAGGCGGTTCAGTCAGCGAGCCATCGAGCGGCTGAGCCATCCAGTCACTACCGGCGGTGTGGCAACCGACCAGACCGCATGCGGCAACGAAGAACCAATGGACCGTGGCACGGCGCACCTTCATCAGGCTTTGCACTCGCCTCCAGCGTCAGCGGTGATGAACGGTCGGAGCGCCTCGGTGTGCGCGAGCCAGTGTTGCTTCACGTGCTCGGGGGCACCGGCCTCGTCCAGCGTTTCTCTCAAAATCACGAGCCTGCGCGCGAACTGGCCGCCCATGATGCGATGGGCGCGATGCGCCTCGTCGAGCGGCCGACCCGTGTACGCCGTGCCGGCGCCGAGGTGCTCGGCAGCGTGCTCGTACTCCTTCTGCTTGATGCGCTCGCGCTGTGCGTTACGGAAGAAGAAGCCGATCATGATGTCGTCGAAAATGCGATCGACGAAGCGATCGACGATGCGGCGCAGCGCCGGCTCGCCGCCGAGATCGTCGAACAGGGTCGTCGCCATCCGTGCGCGGCAGCCTAGCGCGAAATGCGGCTAGAGGGTGCGCAGACGGCGGATGCGCTTCTGGGCCTCGAGGTTCGACGGATCGAGGCGGTTGGCTTCGCGCCATTCGCGCTCGGCACCAGCTTTGTCGCCGAGCAGCAGCAGCGCGTCGCCGAGCACCACGTGGGCGTCCGGATCGCGTGGCTCGCGCGCCAGCGCGCGCTGAGCCCAGCGCTCGGCTGCGGCCCCGTCCCCGAGTTGATTGAGCGCGGCTGCCAGGCCGCGGCTGGCGGGCAAGCTGTTCGGGTCCAGCACGATCGCGCGCCGAAAGAAGCGCTCGGCGCGCGATACATCGCGCTTCTTCAGCGACGCTTCGGCTTCGCGCAGGTTGCGCTCGAGCAGCGCTTTGAAGCGCGGTTCGTCGTCCGGCGAGACCCCGGCCGCGACCAACCAAGCCTGCTTGGCGCCCTCGTGATCACCGATGCGCACCAGGCCGTCGCCGAGCAGTGACTGCGCGCGTCCGCTCGCGGGGTCGAGTTCGACGGCGCGGCGCGCCTCGTCGGCAGCGGCAGCGCCGTCTTTGCGGATCAAGAAGAGCTGCGCCAGATCGATGTGCGTCTGAGGATTGCGGTCGTCCCAGCGCACCGCCTTGCAGTAGGCGAGTTGCGCGTCATCGACCTTGCCTTGCACGAGCGCTTTGGCGCCCGCGACCTGCATCTCGTACGCTGCACCCGGAAAATTTCCGGCATCCAAGTTCAGCGGCTCGAGCAGAGCCGAGCAGGTGGGCGCGACGTAGCCCGACTCGTCCTTGCCGATCGGGGCCTTGCGCGGAGGTTCGGCCAGCGGGGCATTGCTCGCTACCGGGGGCGCCGCGAAGGCGGTCTCCGCGTGGGACGCTGCCGGGGCCGCGGCAGGTGCTGGTGGGGCTAGCGTCGCGGCCGCGCTGGGCGGGCTCGGAGTCGCGGCCACGCTCGCTCCGGCGGCGGCGGCCACGGGGGGCGCGCTGGTGGTGTGCGACTTGCGCGAGAGCGAGCCGAGGAACCAGGCCACGAGCAAGCCTTGGGCGCATGCCAGCCCGATGAGCAGCCCCGCGGTGGGCTTCGTGATGCCGAGGCGACGGCGCGAAGAGAGCCGCGGCGGCGGGCTCGGACGCGGGGCGGCCATCTCGGCGCCTGCGAGCTCGTCGGGTGGCAGCGCCGCCGGCGCTGCTTGCGGCGGTGGGGGTAAGCTGGGGCTGTGAGGGCTCGGGATAGAAGGCGCGATGGGCGCTTGCTCCGAGTCGGCCATGTTCAGCGCGACGTCGATGGTCGACATCACGTTCGTGACCGCCGGCTGCTGCACCGGATCGACGCGCACGCGCCCGGAGCTCAAGACCAACAAGCCTGCGAGCGCGAGCGCTCCGTCGTAGCTGGTGCTCGGGTCGTGCGGAGCGTGCGCCGAGGCGCCGACCACCAGGCCGTCGGAGAGGTCGATTGAAACGACCAGCCGCGGGTTGCTGATGCTCATGCGCATAGCGTTGGGCGTCGTGACCAGCGCGCGCAGCAGCCGCGCGGGACCGGTGATCTCCAGCCGGGTGTCGAAGGCTTGGCTGCCTCGCGCGAGCTCGATGAGCGAGCGATCGGCCTCGGCCAGGTTCGCGAGCGCTGCTTCCAGGCGATCGAGCGCAGGCACGCTCAGCGTGTCCGACCAGATCTCCTCCCAGCGCACGACGAGCAGCGACGCCCAGCGCAGGCGCGTGTCTTTGCGCATGCGGCGCAGCAGCTGATAGCCGCTGCCTTGTAGGTGTGCCTCGCCCGCGATCAGGACCTCCGGGTCGACTTGACGGAGCCGGGCGAAGCGCGCCTCCGACGGATTCAGGTCCGTCACCACGACCGTGGCGCCGCGGGAGCGCAGCTCCTGAGCGACGCTGTCGGCGCGAGCCGAATCGTCGTCGGCCAGAGCCACGCGCAGGCCCTGCAAACCTTCCGGCGCGGATTCGAAGTGGCGCTCGTTCGGATCGAGCAGCTTTACCGTGCCGCCCGCGCGATCGTCGAATTCGTATTTGAGCGACTCGGC
>JBEHXA010000786.1:0-3262 GCA_048498935.1 Myxococcota bacterium | reverse complement strand
TGCGACGGTGCCTGCGTCGCACCGAAGCCCGTTTGCGATGAGCCCGCCGACACTTGCGTCGAGTGCCTTCAAGAAGCGGATTGCTCCGCAAGCGCCAAGAAGAAGTGCGACACCACCAAGAAAGCCTGCGTCGACTGCCTCGCGTCCACGGATTGCCCCAGCGCGACAGCCGCAAAGTGTGACAACGGCGCCTGCGTCAAGTGCACGAGCAACACTGATTGCGCTCATGTCGCTGGCAAAGGTATCTGCGACACGGCGGCGGGCGAGTGCGTGCAATGCACCGGCACAGACTACGCCGCCTGCGGCATGGACGCCGGCACGCCCCTCGTCTGCGACAGCAAGGCCCGCACCTGCACCACCAAGAAGAAGGCCTCCGCCGGCCTCTGCCAGGCCTGCGTGACTGACGCGCAATGCAAGACGGGACAGCTGTGCGTGAAGGAGACGTTCGGGGCGCCGGCGATGGACGTGGGTTACTTCTGTTTCTCCAAGCAGAGCGCAGTACCGAGCGCCGACTGCACTTTGACGGCCAACCAACCGTACGTGAAGCCCCTCATCAACCAAACCAGCATTGACGGCCAAGGCGCGGATGTGTGTGGGCTTCGGTCGAGCACCTGCGTCGCTGTCGACGAATTCAGTGCGAAGGACTGCTCTACCACCCAAGCGGCCGACGACCTCAAGTGTGGCTTCGCGCCGGCCAAGGACTCAAAGTGTGCAGCCTATGGTGCCACGCAGTTTCGGTGCACCATGACCTGCCTCAGCGACGACGATTGCCTCGCTGGCTCTCCCTGCGACACAAGTGCAAACCCTCGGGTTTGCGCGCTATGAAGCGGCTCGGTACCCAAGTGACCGAGCGATAAGGCGATGACTTCGGTGCGTTCGAAACTGTTTCTCAGCTCCGGCGTCGTGCTGCTCTCGACCCTCGCCGCCAGCGCTTGCTCCGACGAATTCGAAGCGTGCGACAAGAGCTCGACCTGCTCGCCCACCGGCGGCACCAGCGCCGGCGTGAGCGGCAAGTCGGGGACGAGCGGGAGCACGACGGGGGGGAAATCGACCGCCTCCCCCTTTTTCACGCACCGCTCGCCGACCTCGGCTCGACTCAATCCCGTCGCTCTTGGACCGGTCGTCGCGGCGGCGGCGCAGGTCCACGAGTTTGAAAGTCGTGTCCATCGCTGGTATGCGCTCTGAGGAGGTCGAGTTGTCAGTTCAGGAACATCGTCGGTTTGAGGTGCAGCGCGGGAACAGCTGGGGATTGCGGCGCTGGGCTCTGGGCGCTGGCGTCATCAGCTTGACCGCTGCTGGCCTTGTGGCGGGCTGCAGTTCAACATTTGACTCATGCTCCGACACCGGGACGTGTCCAGTTCCAGTGGGTGGCAGCGGAGGGCAGCAGTCTTCAGGTGCTGGCGGCGACGCGGGCGAGGGTACCAGCCAAGGCGGCGCGCCGAACATCGGGGGCGCCCATGGCGGCGAAAAAGCCGCGGGCGATGCGGCCGTTCTCGACTCGGACCTTCCCGGCGTTCATGAGCCGTAGGCTACCCTGTTTCTTTGCCTCGTGAAGGCCGCCCGACGGCCAGTAGACCCGACCGGGATAATCCCCGGTGAGCCGGCCTGGGGACGGCGCAACTGGCGGCGACGCCGCCAGACTGGGTGGTGTTGACTGCGCCTAGGGAGGTTCTGCCGGGGAAGACCTATCTCGTCACGCGGCGCTGCACGCAGCGCCAATTTTTACTCAAACCGTCGCGTCGCCCCTGCCTGAGTCCGTAGTGCTCGAGGTCTCGCGGCCGCCCATCTACCCGCAGCTCGATCTAGCCGAGCTTGCGCGCCACTTAGCCGCCGCAATCCAACGGCGGGTGCGCGACGCGCGGCAGGCGCTCGCGCGGCAAGGCCGAAAGTCCCTCGGGGCCAAGGCGGTGTTGCAGCAGTCGTTCGAGGCGAGTCCAAAGACGAGCGAGCTGCGTCGCAACCCGCATCCACGCATCGCGGCGCACCACACGCCCGAGCGAGTGCAGGCAATCCAATCGCTCATGGCCTTTCTGCACGCCTACCGCGCCGCCTGGCAAGCGTGGCGCCAGGGCAAGCGCGAGCAAATCTTCCCAGCGGGCACCTACTCGCTGCGCATCCACGCGCGAGTTGCTTGCACGCCAGCCTGTCCGCATAGTGCGCTCGCACACTCCTGCTCACCTAGCGCACGGGGCGCTAGGGCAACCTTTGTCCATCCTTGTTTCAGCTCATTCGCAAGCATGACCAAGCGAACGTATACCCCTGGGCCCGATTGATGGCCAATGTCGCCTGACAATCAGCACACACAAATTCACACCGAAGTTGATCCCCATGAATGCTCAGTCGAGTTGCCATCTCATGACTAACGGTCGCAACGACGGTCATGCCGATTCGAAGGTCAGTCTGTACAGAGCGTTCGTAGAGATTCAGCGAAAGCCTCAGAGTTGGTCCCTCCGACGTCGCCACCTCGTGGCACCAGCACCCATCTTCTGCAACTTGCTCGATTGGCTCGCCGCCGAAGAACTCCACGAACTGTATCCGTTCAGGCAACCGCGTCGTGACTGCGTGCGTCGCGCTGTCGCAAGCTCGCGCGCATGGACGAGCCAAAGCAGAAGCGGACACGCGTAGAGCGCGAGGAATGGGCGAAGCGAGTCGAGCGGTGGCGTGACAGCGGGCTGACGACTGCGGAGTTCGCGGCCGAGCTCGGGATCAATCCGAAGACGCTGACATACTGGGCTTGGACGCTGAAGCGGGAGGCGAATGGAAAGAAGCGGGTCTGGTCCTCGAAAAAGCGGCCCGTGGCTGCTCGTCGGGCGCCGACGGCGGCGGGCCCAGCGTTCGTGGAGCTCCCGCGCCAAGGCTCGACGGCTCGATTCGAGCTCGAAGTCCGCGGGCGGCGGCTGCACATCCCGAGCGCCTTCGACGCGCAGGAGCTGCGCGCGCTGCTCGAGATTTTGGAGTCGGCATGATTCCGGCAGCGGTTCGCATCTTCGTCTGCACTGAGGCCATCGACATGCGCCAGGGGTTCGACCGCCTCGCGCAGCTCGTCAGGAGCAAGCTCGGGGAAGACCCTCAAACGGGCTCTCTCTTCGTCTTCGCCAATCGCAACGCGACGAGGCTCAAGGCGCTCTGGTTCGACAGCAACGGCTACTGCCTGCTGTACAAGCGCTTGCACCGTGCAGTGTTCGAGCTACCGCCGGCCGGCGGAGGCGGAGCCGTGCAGCTCAATGCGGCAGAGCTCGCGACACTGCTGCGCGGCTCCGCC
>JBEHXA010000785.1:0-3285 GCA_048498935.1 Myxococcota bacterium | reverse complement strand
ACCAGGCGCGTGTTGCGCTCGTGGCTGAGCTGAGCGCGTCGCTCGAGGTCCAGGTTGGTGCGCAGCAGCTGACTCTCGGTGCGCGTCGCCAAGAAGCTCGGGACCCTGTACTTGACGATGCGAGGGGCGAGGTCGGGGTGACGTTCGACGTAGCTGCGAATACGCTGCTCGATGCGATGCGGCGGTGCCATGATGAAGCGGCAAACGTCGTCGCCCTTCGCGCGGCACAAGATCTCGGAGGCCACCAGCGGCAGGCCGAACGCGTGCTCGCACCAGCCCGAAGAGTAGCCCGAGTTCATCACGCACACCGGTTGATCGGACCCCTTCCCCGCCGCGAGCCACGAATCGCTCTCGAAGGAGTACGGATGGTCGTAGAGCAAGTAAAAGTCGGAGTCGGCGCTCGGGGAGCTCTCGGCTGAGATATCGACGAACGCCCAGCCCGCGTAAGCGAAGTGGATCGGTCCCGCCGAGAGACGAGCGATCGGGTCGCGCACGTCCATGCGCTCCGCGAACGTGCGAGCGTCGGCGAGCCCCATGGCATGCGCCAGGTCGAAGAGCAGACTGTGCGTCACCGATTGAGCTTCGTCCGCACGCCCATACAGGCGTTGGACGAGCTCGTAGAACTCGACCGACAGCGCACCGGCTCGCACCAGCAAGTAGCGCTGACCGGCAATTTCGATGGTCGCGCGCTCGGGCTCCGATCGCTGCGCAGCAAAGTAGCGGGAGACATAGCTCTGGGCCTGCTCGAAGAGCGGCTCGAGCGCTTCGGGGACGCGGACGGTCTTGAGCATGGCGTCGGCGACTAAGACCCAAGCTTCGCTCAATCGCGGCGCCGAGTGAAGCGCTGACGCGTTCGAAGCCGCGAACTACCAGGCGGCGGGGCGGTAATCCTTCAGAAATTGACCCCAGACGTGCTTGCCGCTGCTGATGCCGTCGAAGATGGGATCGACGATGCGCGCCGCGCCATCCACGATGTCCAGCGGTGGGTGGAAACCGCACTCTTCGGTCTTGCGCCGGGCGATGTGAAGGGGATCTTCATCCGTTACCCAGCCGGTGTCGACGCTATTCATGAAAATACCATCCCGGGCGTAGTCGATCGCCGAGGTCCTAGTCATCATGTTGAGCGCGGCCTTGGCCATGTTGGTGTGAGGATGCTTGTCGGTCTTGAAACGCCGATAGAATTGGCCTTCCATCGCCGAAACGTTGACGATGTGCTTGTCGAAGCTGCGCTCCCGGAGCATCAGCGGCTTCAGCTTCGCGTTCAGCACGAATGGCGCAATGGCGTTGACTAGCTGCACCTCGAGCAACTCCACCGTGCCCACGCGATCCAACGGCAAACGCCAGCTGTTGAGCTCCCGTAGGTCGACCTGCTGAAGGTCGGCGTCCAGGCGTCCGGACGGAAACAACTGCCCCCCGCCGTGCCGGTCCTCTTCGGCCAGCGCCACCTGAGACAGCGCCGATGCGGCCTGCAGCCCGACCGGGAAAAGCGGCAGCTGCTGATCGGGCGCGCCCAGGCTCGTCCCGGTCGGAGTTCCGGCCCCCATCGCTCGCGCGAGGTCCGAGCGCAGGGCCTCGTAGCCGCCGAGCAGCCTACGCGCCGACTCCGGCACCTCACCGTGCGGCAGTAGCTCCTGCTCCATGAGGTGCTGATAGAAGCCCGTAGGGCGCCGCACGGTTTGGCAGGCATTGTGCAGCACGAAATCCAGGCGCGACTCCGTTTCGCCGAGACGCTGAGCGAACACTTCGACGCTCGGTGTGTGGCGCAAGTCGAGCCCATACACTTGTAGCCTATCTGCCCAATCGACGTAGTCGGGTTCGCGAGCGTAGCGTAGCGCTGCGTCGCGCGGAAAGCGCGTCGTGACCAGCACCCGCGCGCCGGCGCGCAGCAGCATGATCGCCGCCTGATAGCCGATTTTCACGCGAGCGCCGCTGATCAGCGCGACGCGACCGCGCAGATCTGCGGTTTGGGTGCGCTTGCGGTAATTGAAATCACCGCACTCGAAGCACATCTGGTCGTAGAACGAGTGAACCTTCGTGATGCGCGTCTTGCACACGTAGCAAGCGCGCGGCACGAGCAGCTCCGGCTCTGCCTCGAGCGAGCTTGCCGCGGCCCGAGCGCTGCTCGGTTCGGCTTCCGACGTGGACCAGGTGCCACCAGCAGCTGCGGTGAGCTCGGCTGGCGAGGGCGTGGTGAACACCGGCTCCAGGCGCTTCTGTCGAATCGTGGCGCGTTCGAGCAGCGCCTGATCGTGCTCGCGCGCGACACGCCGATCCTTGCGCCGGGCCGCACGCAACAGATGCCGCTGCTCGTCGCGCTCGGGTCGCGACACCCGGCCTGCCGCCACGAGCAGCCGATGCCGCAACTCCTCGTCGACGTCGAGCAGCAGCGCGCGCTCGGCGGCGAGTGATTCCAGCACTCGCAGGCAATCTTCGATCTCTTTCTGGGTCAGCCGCATGACGACGGGCGCCCAGTACCACGGCGTCTACGGGTCGGCGACCGAGGTCTTGGGCAGCGGCTCGCGGGTAGCTTCGGCGATATTCGATTCGTCGAAGTCGTAGGCAAATTCCTGGCTGGCGCGGGTGCGCACGAAGGGGCCGCCTTCCTCTTCGACCAGAACCTGTTCGCGCCGCTCGTGCTCGCTCTCCTCGCCCGAGGTGGCCGACTGTAGGAAAGCCTCCCCCAGCTCCTCTGCCAGCGGCTCTCCGGTGCGAAAGCCAGACAGGAACGCCGCTTCCTCCTGGCGAAAAGCGCCCGAGGATTGGAGCAGGCGCCGCTCGTACTCGGCATCCAGGTGGCCAGTCGCGTCCCGACGTTTCAGTAGCTGCTTTCGCTTAACCATACGCGAGCACCTTTCCGTTCTGAAACTGGTTTGCCCAAGAAAGTACGCCTTTCGCTGGCCGAATCAACCGCTGTCGCACATCAGCCGTCGGTCTCGTACCGCTCGTTCCGGTCGCTGGCGTAACGCTCGACTCGCTCTCTCCAAGGTTTCGTCGCCGTGCGTCGCGCCGCACTGGCTTCGCCGATTTAACAATCGGCATTTCGAATACTTATGAGGCCGGCACCAACGAGCGTATGCTGCAGTCACGCGAGCGATGAGAGAGGTCGTGCTTGGGTTGGGGTTCGGGCTGATTCTGACGTTCAGTGTCCCAGCTCGGGCCGCGAGCGACGGGCTGTCACAGAGCCGCGCCGAGCTGGCGCTCCGCTGGGCTCCGATTCACGAGCAGGAGGTGCACCGCCAAGGCGCGCACGCGCTGGGCGGCGCCGCCGACTTCATCACTAGCGTG
>JBEHXA010000784.1:0-3289 GCA_048498935.1 Myxococcota bacterium | reverse complement strand
CCACTGCCACCCGCATGTGCTCAAGGCGATGACCGAGCAGAACGCCACGCTCCAACACTCGACCACGATCTATCTTCAGCCGAAGATCGCCGCCATCGAGCGACAGCTCCAAGGCGCGCCGCTCGCGGCGAGCTGCCAGCCCCCGACCGTAGACGCCGCGGTCAACTTCAAGCTCGATGAGAACCTACCCAAGCTGGTCACCGCCGAGCACGACCTGATCACGTCGGCGCTGGCGTGCGGGCTGACGCGCGTAGCGACCTTCGCCTTCGCGGACGCCAACAACTACGACATCTTCTTCCCGTTCTTGGGCATCGCGCACCAGGGCATCGAGTTTCCGGAGCGCCACCACCACGACATCAGTCACCGCCCAGGCGACGCCAACGCGGACAAGATCAAGGTAGAGAATTGGGTGCACTCCCAGTTCGCGGCCCTGCTCGACAAGCTGAGCGCGGTACCGGAGGGTGATGGCACGCTGATGGACAACACCGTCGTGCTTTGGATGAACTCGCTGAACAGCGGCTTCAGTCACACCGTGCTGAAGCTGCCGATGATCATCGCGGCCGGGAAGAATGTCCCGATCCGTACCGGCGGCCGCCTCATAGAGCTCCAGAAGGAGCCGCACAACCGGATCTTGGCAGCGCTCGCCAACGCGGTCGGCGTCCCGATGGATGGCTGGGGCGACGCGCGCTTTTCAGGCGTGACAACGCTCAGCTGACGGGTTCGCAACCTCGCGACTCCACTCGGATTTATATCCCACCGCAAAAAAAGATCGCCCGCTTGTCGATCCGCGCCCCCGTTGGTCGTCGCGCTTGTAGAGGCAGCTGAGCGCCGACCCGCGGTGGGCCGGGCCGCTGCCTCGTCACAGGAGAAAAGCGAATGCGAGTCATGGTCATCATCAAGGCAAGCAACGACAGCGAGGCCGGCAAGCTCCCGAGCGAGAAGCTCCTCACGAGCATGATGAAGTACAACGAAGAGCTCGTGAAAGCTGGCATCATGCTCGCCGGCGAGGGCTTGAAAGAGTCCTCGAAGAGCAAGCGGGTACGCTTCATCGGTAAGGAGCGACAGGTTATCGACGGCCCGTTCACGGAGACCAAGGAGCTCGTGGCCGGGTTCTGGCTCTGGCAGGTGAAGTCGATGGACGAGGCGGTCGAGTGGGTGAAGCGCATGCCGCAAGACGATTGCGACGAGGTCGCCGATGTCGAAATCCGTCCAGTGTTCGAAAACGACGACTTCGGCGAGAACCTGACGCCCGAAACCCGCGCCAAGGAGCAAGAGCTCCGACGCTTGAGCGCTGCCAACCAGAATTGACGGGGGGCGTGCCTACATCGGCCCACACGTCCCGCGCATTTTGAACGGGGAACGCCTGCTGGATGTCACGGGCGGCAACTGTTTGAGATAGGACTTATCTCCGGAGCCGCCCTCATGCGCCAACACTTGGCTTTCGCCAAGCCTGCTTCTTTCTTCCTCGTCATCGGTACTCTCGCGGTCGCAGCCTGTAGTGGGTCGTCGGCAATGTTCAGCGACGTGCCGTCGGGCGGCACCGGCGCTGTCACGAACGGCGGCACTGAAAGCAACGGCGCTCAGGGCGGCAGCTCGGCCAATCAGGCCGGGTCGTCGTCGAACGGCGCGGAGCCGTCAGGCGGAACCGAAGGCGGTGACGGCGGCGAGGCGCCAAGTGCCGGTACAGACGCCGGCGGCAACGCAATGGGTGGGGGCTCGCAAGGTGGCGACCAGGCGGGCGGCACCGGTCAACAAGGCGGCACCGGTCAACAAGGCGGCACCGATAGCGGAGGCAGCGCTCAGCAAGGCGGCAGCAGCGGTGCCTCGGCGGGCGGCGGCGGCTCCTCCGCTGTCGGTGGCGGAGGCAACAGTCAGGGCGGCGGCATCGGTAACCCGCCCATCGTCATCACCGGCAACGGCAACTGCGCCGAGGACCAAAGCTGCGACCTCAGCTGCATGCCGCAAAATCCGCAGCAAAAGACCTGCACTAATAGCTGCGGCGGCACCAGCGATTGCGATGCCGAATGCGCCAGCCGCGGCTGTCACCTGACTTGCCAATCACAAGCCGAGTGCGACCAGACCTGTACGAACGACGCCGATTGCGAACAGACGTGCAACAGCGGCACCAACTGCTCACAGACCTGCACCGGGTCGACGTGCTCGCAAACCTGCAGCGGAACCGCGAGCTGCGAGGCCGACTGCAACTCCGGTCAATGCGAGAGCCACTGCACCGGCCAGGCCAACTGCAACTCGCACTGCCCCGCCGGCGACTGCACCTACTCTTGCGCGATGGGCTCGACTTGCAACGCCGACTGCGAAGGCGGCGGCTGCGAGATGACCTGTGAAGGCGACGCCCACTGCACGTTCAACTGCAACGGGGGTAACTGCACCTTCCATTGCGGCGGCTCCGACAACTGCAACACGAGCTGCGGCGGTCACAACAACTGCAAACGCGGGTTCTGAGGCACCACGCGGCCGTGCGGTGAGCTCAGTGCAGGGGCTGAGCGAACGCGCTCTCGCGCCGGAAGCCGCGCGCTGGCATCCCGAACAAGAAGCCTTGCAGTAGGTCCGCGCCGACGCCGTACAAAGTGTCGCGCTCGGCCGCGGTCTCGACCCCTTCGCAAATGACCCGCATCCCCAGATCTTGCGTGCAGAGCGCGATCATCGACTTGATCAGGTTCGCTTTGGCCGCCGAGGCGTCCACGTCGCGCACGAGCGACAAGTCCAGCTTCACCATGTCCGGTCCCAGCTGCTGAAAGCTGGAGAGCCCAGCGTGGCTCGCGCCCAGGTCGTCGACCGCGATGCGAAAGCCGAGGTCTCGCAGTTTGTCGATGCGATCGCGCAGGTGCTCGACGCGGTGAAGAGCCGTGCGCTCGGTCACCTCGAGCACGACCCGCTCGGCCAGCGACGCCAGCGGCGAATGCAGCGAATACAGATCCTCGCTCGTGAGATCGAGCGGGTGCAGGTTGGCGAACAGGAGCGCATCGGACGGCGCTTCGGCGGCGCTCCGCGCGATGGCCTCGCGGATGCGCTGCCCGAGCTCCTGCACCCGACCGAGGCGTTCGGCGGCGTCGAGCAGCTTGCCGGGGCTCGACAGGTCTTCGTCCGCCGAGCGCACCAGCGCTTCATAGCCGAAGATGGTTCGCTCCGGCCAATTCACAATGGGCTGGTAGGCAATCCACAGCTTGTCGAGCGCGCGCTCGAAACGGCTGCCCAAATCCTCCAAGTCCTCGATCAGCCAGCCGCCGGGGACGCACAACTCGAGGGCATTGCGCTTCAGCAGCGCCAG
>JBEHXA010000783.1:0-3310 GCA_048498935.1 Myxococcota bacterium | reverse complement strand
GTGTTCAAGATCTGGACCGGCGGGCTCGCGAGCCACGGCGTGGTCATGGGCCTGATTTTCGTGATGTGGCTGTTCACGAAGCGCCGCGGCATTCCGTTCCTGGAAGGGGCCGATCGCTTTGCTCTTTCGGCCGCGCTCGGCGCCACCGTCGTCCGCATCGGCAACCTGATGAACTCCGAAATCATCGGGCGCAAGGTGCCGGATCAGTCCTGGGGCATGCGCTTTCCCCGCGCCGATCACGCGCTGGCTGAAGTGCCGCTCCGCTACCCGAGCCAGCTGTTCGAGATCGCGCTCGGCACCAGCGTCTTCATCGGCCTGCTCATTGCCGACCGGGCGATGGGCAAAGAAAAGCGGCCGCGGGGCGCGCTGATCTCTTGGTTCTTCGTGCTGTACTTCGGCGGCCGCCTCTTCACCGAGCGCTACAAGGAAATTGAAGCGCTGCCGGCCGACTCGGCGATCACGATGGGTCAGTACCTGAGCTTTCCGGGCGTGCTGCTTGGTCTGTTCGGGTTGTGGCTTGCTTACAAGCGTCGCGAGCCCGCGGGTTGGGTCGAAGAGGGCGCGGAAGATCCGCGCGCTCACGATGACGATGAAGACGACCGAGACGGGAACGACGACGACGCGAGCGAAGACAACGCGGACGACGAGACCGATGACGACGCGGACGACGCGGACGACGCGGACGACGCGGACGACGCGGACGACGAGACCGATGACGACGCGAGCTCACACCGAGATCAAAAAGCGCACGGTGACCCCGATGTCGAAGCCGAATTCGAAGCTGGAAAGCTGAAGAAGCGCCGCGATCCGTAACTGTCACGACCACGAAAAAGCAGCGAAACGGCGCTCGGAGCAAGCTGGCGAGCATGGCAAGCCTGATCACCGTCGACGCCGAGCCGGAGCCGCTTCAGATCGATCCCACCAAAACGGCGGTGGTCGTCATCGACATGCAGCGCGACTTCCTGGAGCCCGGCGGCTTCGGTGAGACGCTCGGCAACGACGTGTCGCTGCTCAAGCGCGCGGTCGAGCCAATCCAAGCGCTGCTCTCCTTGTCACGGCGGACCGGCTTGCTCGTGATCCATACGCGCGAAGGGCACCGCCCCGACTTGTCCGATGCTCCGAAAGCCAAAGTCGAGCGCGGCGCCCCTTCCCTGCGTATCGGAGCGCCGGGTCCGATGGGTCGCATCCTGATCCGCGGCGAGGCTGGGCACGACATCATCAAAGAGCTCTACCCGCTCCCCAATGAGCCGGTCATCGACAAGCCGGGCAAGGGTGCCTTCTACGCGACCGACCTGGGCTCGATCCTACAGCACCGCGGCATCGAATCCCTGATCGTATGCGGCGTTACCACCGAGGTCTGCGTGCACACGACGGTCCGTGAAGCCAACGACCGCGGCTACCGCTGCCTAGTACCGGGCGACTGCTGCGCTTCGTACTTTCCGGAGTTTCACGAGATGGGCCTGCGCATGATCAAGGCGCAAGGCGGCATCTTTGGGTGGGTCACCGACTCGAAGAAGCTGATCAACGCTCTCGGCTGAGCCCGCTCAAAAGTCCGCGCCGAGTTGGATCGACGTGGGCCCGAGCGCCGCGCGCGGCCGAGACAGCCCGGCAAAGCGGCGGGAGCTCTGCGCTCCGTGGGCGTGATCAGCGTCCCCGCTCGAAGCCGTGAACAGCAACACGGTGCCCAGCACCACGCCCGCGGCGCCCACGCCGAACGCAACGGTGGAGAAGGTTCCGAGGCGCTTGGCTGCGTCGAGGTCGTCCGCCTTGTCCGGCGGACAAACGCCGTCGATGCACGACTTCTCGAGCTCCTTGTGCTGATTCATCGCCAGCGTTCCCATGAAGGCACCGGCACCGATCGCCGCCGTGCCCAAGCCCAACGACAGGAACGCCGGCACGCGATTCGGCTTCGCGCTCGCAGGAGGTTGCTCCGGAGCGCGCTCCGTGGCGGTTGCCGCAGTCGCCTGGTGCGCGGTCGAAGCACCGGCCGCTTTGGCAACCGGGGCCGCCACCGCTACCGCGTCGGGATCGCGCGTGAGCGTCAGCGCTACGGTCTTGCGCTCACCCTCCCCTACGTTGATGCGCGCGATCGCTTTGGAAAAGCCAGGTGCGCTGGCTTCAACGCCATGCTCGCCGGGATCGCTCGGGATCTCGGTATCGAGCAGCGCGGCGGGCACGGGCTCACCGTCCACCTTGACGACGAGATCATCGACGACGACTACCTTGATCGTCAGACCAGCAATGCGCGGCTTGGCCGAGTCGAGCGCACGCTGTGCGCGTTCGAGGCCTTTGGTGAGCGCGGGCGTGGGATCCGCGGGCAGCGGCTCACGCAGCATTTTTCGCAAGATTTCCGTGCCTTCGACCAGGCGCCCCAAGCTGACGTAGCACTCACCGAGCCGACCAGCGACGACAGCGGAATGGTACAGCTTCTCCGCACGCTCGAGCTTCGGCGTCGCGTCCACGCAGTTGCCTGATTGCGCGAGCTTCAAGCCTTCGATCGCAAGCGAGCGTGCCGCAGCTGTCTCAGTTGCGGACGCTTCTTCTGCGAACGCTACATGTGGGAACATCTGCGCTGCGGTACAAAAAAGTCCCAACATCGATCCCATCGAGATCCATCGTCGCTCCATGTCGTGACCACACGGCTTATCGGGTCGTGGCTTAAGCCGTTGCACCCTGCGAGAGCACGGGATTGCTCTCCAGAGGTACCAGCGATGGGTTCTTCCAAGTTCGACACTACCTACGCGCTCGCGCTTTCGTTCGCGTTCACCGCAGCAGCTTGCAACTCGATCGTCGGTCTCGATGATCTCTCGGTAGCCGGTGCTGGCACGGGAGGCACGACACCGATGAGTGGTGGCAGCTCAGGCACCACTCCGCAAGACACGAGCACTGGCGGCACCACCGACAGTCCCGTCGAGGTGACGAATGAAGCAGGCGCCGGCGGCGCCGGTGAAATGCCAGTTGGTGAATGCGCCACCAACCAGGAGTGCACCGACAGAGCGGGCACGAACGCCGACAAGACAGCCATCGCGGCGGTGTGCGTGAAACCGGAAGGCCGCTGCGTCCCGGTGCTCAGCGAAGACTGCGACTCGATCACGGGCGACTACCTCGACGATCGAGCCATTCTGATTGGCTCGCTCTTCTCGACGAAGGGCGCGCAAGGCGCCACCAACCTGCCGCGCCAGCAAGCCGCGGCGCTTGCAGTCGAGCAAATCAATGCCATCGGCGGCGTGCCGCCTGCGGCAGGATCGTCGGAGGCTCGACCATTGGTGTTGGTCTCGTGCGACGAATCGACGAACTTGGTGCGAGCCGC
>JBEHXA010000782.1:0-3319 GCA_048498935.1 Myxococcota bacterium | reverse complement strand
CGTCGCCCTGAATGTGCCGCTTGGCACCAATTCGCCGCCCACCCAAGCCATCGCCTTCTCGACCACTGGGTGCGCGCCACGTTCGTGCAAAACGACTGGTCGAACCTGGTACCGGGCCTGGAGCGCGGCGACTTCGACGTGATCCTGAACGGGCTCGAAGACACGCCCGAGCGCCGACAGCGCATACGCCTGTCCGCGCCGTACTACACCTACGGCGAGACGCTCACCCTACGCGCCGGCTCACGCTACACGAGCCTGAACGACCTGAGGGGTAAGCGCGTCGGCACGTTGAATCAAACGGTCGCGCACGACTTGCTCAAGGCCGCACCGGTGGAGGTCGTGCTCTACGAAGGACAACAAGAGCCCTACCTCGACTTGGTGCAGGGGCGCACCGAAGCAGTCCTGCTCGACCACGTGATCGCCGACCGCTACGGCTGCGTGCAAAAGAAGCTCCGCTGCCTACCCGACGACGTCGCGCGCGGCCACTACGTGCTCGGCATCGGCAAATCCGATGCGGCGCTCCAACAAGCCATCGACGCCGCACTGGCGCACCTGCAGCAAACCGGCGAGCTGCAGCGCATTCTCACCGGCTGGAAGTTGTGGGACGCCCGCCAGGCGCCGCCGCCAACGGCTCCCCAAGCCACCCCACACGCTTTGCAAACGGCACCCGCAGGTCTGCAGGCGGCCCCGAAAGCTTCGGGTCCCGCGCCGGAAGCCGAGCCCGTGCGACGCTTCGGCAAGAACCAGCTCGTGTTGTTCGTGCAAGGCGCGCTCATCACCCTGCTCATCTCGGTGCTTTCGTTCGCGCTGGCGTCGCCGCTCGGTATGGCCCTCGCCACGCTTCGCCTCTACGGCGGCTCCTTCGCGCGTCGGGCGGCCGCAGCGTACGTCGAGCTCTTTCGCGGCACGCCGCTCTTGCTCCAGCTGTACGTGCTCTACTTCGGCGTCGCCGATTTCGTGCGCCTGAGCCCGATGACGGCGGCTGTTTTGGGGCTCGCGCTCAACTACGGAGCCTACGAGGCGGAAGTGTACCGCGGCGCCCTTTCAGCCGTTCCGGTAGGGCAAACCGAGGCGGCGCGCGCGCTCGGGCTCACGCGCTTTCAAGCGCTCTGGCACGTCGTTTTCCCGCAAGCATTGCGCACTGCCTTGCCCGCCGTCACCAACGACTTCGTGGCGCTGCTCAAAGACTCCTCGCTCATCAGCGTGATCACCGTGGTGGAGCTGACCAAGCGCATGACCATCGTGGCAGTGGAGCTGCGCGATTGGGTCACGCCAGGCCTCATGTGCGGCGCGCTCTACTTCGTTATGAGCTTTCCGCTCGCCCGCCTGGCGCGACGCATCGAGCGCAAGCTGGAGCTCGATGGTCCAGGCGCGAGGGTCGAAGCCAGCACCGGAGCAGCCTCGTGAGTCAGCAGCCGATCCTTCGTTTGAGCGGCGTCGGCAAGCGCTTCGGAGCCCGCCAAGTGCTGAGCGGTATCGAAGCCGAAGTGGCGCCCGGTAAGATCGTGTCGCTCGTCGGTGCCTCCGGCTCCGGCAAGACGACGCTCCTACGCTGCCTGAACGGCTTCGAAAGCATCGACGCCGGCAGCATCGAGATCGCCGGTCACCGCCTGGAGCCGAGCTCGGGCGACGCCGAACACACCCGGCTGCGCCTCGACGTGGGCATGGTGTTTCAAGACTACCAGCTGTTTCCGCACCTCTCGGTGCTCGACAACCTGTGCCTGGCGCCCGAGATCGTGCGCAAACGCACGCGCGCTGAGGCCGAGCAGCACGCGCGCGATTTGCTCGAGCAAATCGGCCTGGGCGATCGCGGCAGTTCACGGCCGCGCGAGCTGTCGGGCGGGCAAAAACAGCGCGTCGCGCTGGCTCGCGCGCTCGCGCAGGACGTCAAAGTGCTGCTGCTCGACGAGCCGACCAGCGCGCTCGACCAACGCACGCGTGACGACATCGGCAGCCTGCTCCGAGGACTCGTCGAGCGCGCGCAAGGCGCCCTGACGCTGCTGCTCGTCACTCACGACTTGCGGCTGGCGGAAGGCATCTCCGACGAAGTGTGGACGCTCGTCGACGGCCGACTCAGCACCGCGCGCTAAGCGCGACGACGGCGTCGCACGGCCCGCAGCAGCAGCCCGAGCCCGAGCAGCGTCGGCACGACGACCGAACCCGAGCGACTCGTGCGCGGCATCGAGCAGCCGCCATCGTCGGTAACTTGCGAAGCGGCTGGCTGGCTCGAGGTGCCCGCAGTCCCGGTGCCGGTCCCGGCCGCGCCCGGCGCGGGCCCACTGCCACCGTTGCCACCGCCACCGAGTGACGCGGCACTGCCCGCCACCCCAGCGCTACCGCCGCCACTGCCCCCGCTGGCGTTACTACCTCCAGCGCCACCCGCCTCGCCGCCAGCGCTACCACCGGTTCCCGCGCCGGCACTACCACCGCTCGCTGACGTCACTTGGTAGGCAATCTCCGCGGAGGTCGCGGTAGCGAGCGTCGCGTCGGTAACGACCGCCCGCACCGTGTGCGCCCCGACAGGCGCAGCCCAGCTGACCTGATACGGCGCAGCAGTCGCGACCCCCACCGAAGTCCACGTAGCCTGAGCTTGCTCGAAAAACTCCACCTTGGTGATGTTCACGAAGTCGGCCATCGCCATCGCTTGGAGCGACGTGGCGCCTGCCACCATGGCGCCCGCCGTGGGGCTGGCAAGCTCGACGGTCGGCTCGCGCTCGAGCCCATCTTTGACCAGATTGGCCATCACCAAGTAGCCGGCGTCGTTGGGATGCACGCCGTCCCCGAAGTACTCCGGGTGCCCGGTGGTCGGTCCGTTGAGGTCGATGATCGGCAAATGTTTCGTCATCGCAACCTGCCGAATCAGCGGCATCTCTTGGTCGTGAATGACCGCACCGCGGATATCGCAGCAGGGCGCGTTGCCGGTCGCGAGCGGAAACGCGACATACACGACCGGCTTGCTCGCCAGCCCCGCGAAGTGATCGACCAGCGCCCCGTAGTCCGCCAAAAATCGCTGGTCGTTCTTGCCAGCCGCAGGCTCCCAATTTTTCGTCTTGGAGTCGTTGGCGCCGAGCACGATCACGACGCTCACCACCGCGTCGGCCCCGGCGTTGTTCACGAAATCGGTCGCGGCCGTATATTGCGTCTGCTTGACGTAAGGCACGTCACCGGCGCCTTCGCCGAGCGCGGTCGCCGCGCTCTTGCCGAAGTTTTTGACCTGTACGCCGCCGCCCATCAGCACCTGCAGCTGCGACACGTAGTTCTTGGACGCATTGCTGGCCCCCGCGCCTTCGGTGATGCTGTCGCCCACGCACGCAACGTG
>JBEHXA010000781.1:0-3327 GCA_048498935.1 Myxococcota bacterium | reverse complement strand
CAAGAGCTGTCCGAGGGCCCGCGTCTGCTGCTCTTCCATCTCGTCGGGCGTCTTTTGCCCGCCGGCGTCGGACGCGACTGCGGCCTGCATCGCCTTCAGCTGCGCCACGACCTGCGCCGTGATCGCATCGAGCTCCGGGCTCGTCTCGAGCTCGCCCTTGTAATGCACGATGCGAGCCTGCACCTGCTCGTTCAGCAGCCCGAGCGCTTGAATCGCCAGCGCCTCCTTCTGACCATCGCTCATGGAGCGGGGCGGGGGCGGGGGCGGGCGGCGCGGCGGAACTGGCGGCGGCTTCGGCTGCGAGGCTTCAGTCACGAAGAGGCAGCTTAAGCGCTCCCGGAGCGCTAGTCATTAGGGTATAGAAGCGGTCACGATGAGGGATCGTCTGAGCGCCGGCGCGGTTTGGGTCCTGGTGGCTGCGGTTTTCGGCTGCGCACGCGGCCCGGATGTCGCGAGCCCGGAGCTGCCGCTCCGGCGCGTCGTCGTTTATCGAAATGGCGTCGGCTATTTCGAGCGCGGCGGCGAGACCAGTGGTGAGCAGGTGTCGTTCAACATGCGCCAACGCATGGTCGGCGACTTCTTGGCGACGTTGGCCATCGTCGAGCGCGGGGGCAGCTCGCTCAAGGCAGCGTCGTTCCCGATCGAGGTCGACAAGGAAGATCCGGCGCAGCACGACCCCAACTTTGCGCGCATGCTCGAGGCCTGGCAGCACCCTGGCGAGCCGCCGAAGCCGCCGGCCAAGCCCGAAGATCGGCTGCGGCGCGTGCAGCTCAGCCTCGACGGCAAGGAGCACGACCTGGCGGTGGGTTACGTGGCTGCGACACCGCTGTGGCGCCCGTCGTACCGCGTGGTGGTGGGCAAGGACGGCGCCGATCTCCAAGTTTGGGGCATCGTCCAAAACCTGTCGGGCGAAGACTGGAAGAACGTCGAGCTCACCCTGGTAGCAGGCGCGCCGATCGCCTTCGAGTCGACCCTCGGTGATCCGATCACGCCCCTTCGACCCGTCATCACCGATAACGGTGAGCTGATCTCGCAGGTTCCCGAAGGCATGACCAGCCTGGGCCATGCGGCGGGCGGTGCGGTCGAGCGCTACGCACCCGAGGAAGAGTCGGCACCCGCAGAAGTCGCAGCAGACGACGCGGGGTCGCCCGAGCCGGAGAGCAGCGCGGACAAGAAGGACATGATGGTGGGGGAGAAAACGAGCCTGGGGGGCACCAGAATGAGCTCCCGAGCTCGTCCGAAGAAAGCGACCGCGGCCGCGCCGGGCAACATGCCCGCACCAGCTGCTCCGCCGCCACCGCCCGCAGTCCAGCGCGAACAAGCGCGCCGTGCGGCCATGGACGAGCTCGCCAAACAGGGCCTCTCAGCACCGCGTCGTGTATCCGCGCTCGCCGCAGTGGCGGTCGGCGGCGGTAGCACGCGCTATCGCATCCCGGGCGAGGTCACGGTCCCCGACGAGAGCGCCACCATGGTGCTGCTGGTCAGTCGCAAGGTGCCCGGTGAGAGCGTGTTCCTGTTTTCACCCGACGGCGGCGTGCCGGATTCGAGCGCTCATCCGTTTCGGGTGGTGCGCTTCGAGAACGCGACGCCCGGCTTGCTCGAGCGCGGCCCGATCGCGGTCTTCGGCGAGGGGCAGTTCTTGGGGCAGGGGATGCTCGATCCGCTGCCCCCGAAGGCCAAGGCTACCGTGCCGTTCGCGCTGGATCGCAGCATCGCGATCAGCAGTGAACGCCAGGGTAGCGAGCAGGGGGCACGCCTCTTCCGCATCGAGGCCGGCATGTTGGTCATCGAGCGCGACAGCGTGATCAAGACCACCTACCGCGTCACCAGCGGCAACGACGAAACCAGCAAGCTCATCGTGCGCCATCCGCGGCTCGCCGGCTCGCGCCTGTTCAAGCCGCCCGTCGGCACGGACGACGACCTGGCCACCTCCAGCGCGCTGGTTCCCATCCCGCTCAAGCCGCGCGGCCGTGCCGAGCTGGTCGTGGACGAACGGCAAGCGACGCAACAAAGCCTGGATTGGCTGAGCCAGCTCGCGGACGACGCCGTCAAAGGCTACCTGAGCGATGCTCGCGCCGATCGCGGGGTAGCGCAGAAGCTCAGCGAAGCCTGGGTGCTGCGCACTTCGCTCAAGCAGGCGACCGACCAAGTTCAGGCGCTAGAGACCGAGCAGGCCGAGCTCGAAAAGTCTTCGCGCGAGACCAGGCTCAGCCTGCAGGCTATCGAGAAGAACAATCAGGCGGCCGATCTGCGGCAGAAGCTCACGCGGCGCCTGGCCGAGGTGACCACTCGGCTCGACCAGATCACCAAACGCCTGATTGAGGTGCGTCTCACTTTGGGAGAAGCCCAGGTGCGTTTTCGCGAGGCCATCCGCGAGGTCAAGCTCCCGGCGCCGCTACCGCCGCCTCAGTAGCTGGGTCCCCGGCTCCCGCGGGAGCTTCTCGCGGAGGAGGAGGGCACCGGCGCTCACCCTCGGCATTGACACGGTCCGGCCTTTGAGTCAGATAAGCCACCCGCAAGGATTGGATGTCGCCGGATAGCGTTCGCCAGTTGCTGCTCGCCGCCCTCCCGGACGCCGAGCTGGAGCTCGTCGACTTGACGGGGACGCAGGACCACTACCAGGCGCGGATCGTCTCCCAGGCCTTCGAAGGGAAGACGCTCATCGAGCAGCACCAGCTCGTTTACCGCGCTCTGGGCGAGGCGATGCACGGTCCCATCCACGCGCTTGCACTTAAAACATACACGCCCCAAACTTGGGCGAGGGTCTCGGGAGGATAGCCGCATGGAAGAGTCACTGAAGCAGCGCATCGAAGGCACGCTTGGCCAGAATCGCGTCGTGCTGTTCATGAAGGGGTCGAAGCATTTCCCCCAATGCGGCTTCTCCGCTCAGGTGGTGCAAATCCTCAAGCAGAAGGGCGCAGACTTCAAAGACGTCAACATCCTGGCCGACGCCGAGCTCCGCCAGGGCTTGAAGGAGTACTCGAACTGGCCGACATTCCCCCAGCTCTACGTGGGCGGAAAGCTCATCGGCGGCTGCGACATCGTGAGCAGCCTGAATGAGTCGGGCGAGCTCGATACGGTCCTTTCCGGTTCCTGAGTCGCAGCCGCCAGCCAGGCGCCGGCTGCGATATCGTGAGCAGCCTGAATGAGTCCGGCGAGCTCGATACGGTCCTTTCCGGTTCGTAGTAGATAGGTGGCGTGACGCGCCGCCCTCTAGTCTTGCTGGCCCACGACGATGGCTTTCGCGCGCAGGGCATCAACGCCCTGCGCACCGCGCTCTTGCCGCACGCCGACGTGATCGTCTGCGCTCCAGACAGCGAACAAAGC
>JBEHXA010000780.1:0-3338 GCA_048498935.1 Myxococcota bacterium | reverse complement strand
TCCAAACTCACCTTCCGCCCATCGCTGCGCACTCTGCATGGCAGGTGGACGAGCTCAGGTCTGCGGAAATTCAGCAGAACATGTGATCAATGCTCAGCTCGGCAGCCCCCTCTCACCGACTTGCTATTCGATCCAGCGTGCGATGACGCAGGTGATGTTGTCGGGGCCGCCGTTCTCGTTGGCGGATTCGATCAGGCGGTGCGATGCGGTGGGGAGGTCGGGCGCGTTGAGCACGATCTCGAGCATCTTCTCGTCGGTGACGGGGCCGCACAGGCCGTCGCTGCACAAGACCATGGCGTCGCCGGCGCGCGGTGCTTCGAAGCGGGTGTCCACCTTGACGGTGTCCTTCATGCCGAGCGCGCGCACGATCACGTTCTTGTGGGGGAAGTTGGCGATCTCTTCCTCCGTGAGCTTCTTCATCTTTTTGTAATCGTTCAGCAGCGAGTGATCCTCGGTCAGCTGCTCGATTTGCTCGTTGCGGATGCGATAGACGCGGCTGTCGCCGACGTGGGCGATGTAGACGCCGTCTTCGACCGCGAACAGCGTGCAGATGGTGGTGCCCATGCCGCGCTGTTTCGAGTTGCGTTGCGCCTGCTCGTAGATGCGCAGGTTACAGAGCTTGATGCCGGTGATGAGCCGGTTCTCTTCGTAGCCCTTGGCTCGATCCATCTTGTACGGCCAAGTGCGCTCGGGATCGTCCGCCGTGGCAGCGAAGAATTCGTGCAGCGTGTCGACCGCCATCTTGGAGGCGATCTCGCCCGACGAGTGACCCCCCATGCCGTCGGCCACCACGTACAAGCCGTACTCCGCCATGATGGCGAAATTGTCCTCGTTGTGGGAGCGCTTACGGCCGACGTCGGTCTGGCCGGCAACCTCGATGCGAAGGGGCCGTGACACTCTTGTTCGGGATTCCGGGCGGGGATGGGGGGCCCGGGAGCCCGAAATCCTCCTCGATTTCAGGGGGTTCTGTCAATCGGGTGTCGTGGGTTTTCCCGGCCTGGGCCAGGCGGCCTGCTAGCGGTACGGGTTTGGAATGCCCGGTTTTGTGGGGATCGGCGCGTTGTAGGGCGGCGCGGTGAGCTCGGGCGCCGGCTGGGGCTTCACGCTCACGTGGCGGTAGCGGCCTAGACCGAAGAGCAAGAGCTCGACCGAGTCGCCGACGACGCGGGCGCGCACGGCTTCGTTCAGGTCGTCGGGCGTGGCGACGGGCGTGCCGTCCACGGCGACGATGAGGTCGGCCTGCAGAATGTCTTTTCCGGGCCGGAGCCCGCCGCGGGCCGCAGGGCTACCGGGCGTGACCGAGACGACCCGGACCCCGCGCACGCCCTGCGCTTCTTCACCGGCGGCTTCGATGCCGAGCCAGGTCGCTTCGGCGGGGATCTTTTTGAGGAAGCGCTTGAGCGCGCTCACCGGGGCACCGTAAGGAAGGGGCGTGCAGCCGGCTGCGCTGCCGGCCGGGCAAGCTCGCGCCACGAGCGCGACTACTTCACCAGCGCTGTTGAGGATTGGGGCACCGAGGCTCGGCCCTTTGGCGCTGAGCGCGTACGCATCCGAGAGCATGACGCCGTCGCCGCCCAAGAGCGGTCGCGAGAGCTGAACTTGAACGGGAGCAGTGGTGAGCGGCCTGCCGACGGGCGCGACCCCGAAGAGCTGCAAGTCGGTGAAGCTCGGCTGCTGCGCGGCCTTCACACCGACCTTTCGCACGGCTTGCGTGGGAGGTGGAGTCGGCACGAGCAGCGCGAGATCCCAGCCGCGATCCGAGTGCAGCAGCTTGAGCGGCACGATGGCGCCGTCGGCGTAGCGCGCGGCGAGGTAGTTGCCGTTACCGAGCGCGGACAAGGCGGTGAGGATGCGGCCGTCGCCGTCGAGCACCACGCCGAGCGCGAGGGGGCGACCCTGGCGCTGGATCACGACCACGCCCTGGCGCGCTTGCTCGAAGGTGTTGGGCGGCGCAGGCAGAGCGGTCGGAGCTGCTGCTCCCGGCGTTGCCGGGGCGGGCGCTGGAGCAACTGGCAGCGGCGCAGGCTGCGGCGCGGGCGCCGTGGGAGCGGTGGTGATGACCGTGGTGGTCGTGGGCACCGTGGCCGGTACCTGCGCGACCCCTTGAGCGGCCCACACCAGGCAGGCGATCGAGATCAGCGTGGTGGGCGCGCGAGCACCGGGCGACATGCGCCCGAGCTTAGCTCAGTTTTCTGGAAGCGGGCGCGGCGCCGCTGCCCTCGGCGCGCCGCAGCTCGTGCACGCCGGCAGAGCTTGCGACCAAAACGACGTTGGCGCGGCCGATGAACAGGCCCGTCTCCACCACGCCCGGTAGTGCTTGCAGCGCCGCATCGAGCTTGCGCGGTTCGCTGATCGGCCCCGCCGCCAAATCCACGATGTAGTTGCCGGAGTCGCTCATCACGGGTGCGCCCGCGTTGAGTCGCACCTCCGGCTCGCCCAGCGCGCGCAGCGCCTGCAGCGTGGTGCGCAGGCCGAAGGGCAGCACCTCGAGCGGAACCTTGCGCGTCGAGCCGAGCTTTTCGACCAGCTTGCTGTCGTCGACGATGATCACGTTCACCCGCGCGGCGTGGTTGACGATTTTTTCGCGCGTGTGAGCGCCGCCGCCACCCTTGATCAGGTCGAGCTCGCCGTTCACTTCGTCCGCACCGTCGACGCAAACGTCGATGCGCCAGGGGCCCGCGTCGTCGAGCAGCGGGATGCCGCAGCGCTCGGCCAGCGCCCGGCTGGCGCTGCTGGTAGGCACGGCGGTGAAGCGCCGCCCGGCTTGCACCAGCTCTCCGACGGCTTCGATGAACCAGCGCGTCGTCGAGCCGGTGCCGAGACCTACCACTCCTGCCTCGGGCAGGTGCGCGAGCGCGGCGTGCGCCGCCTTGCGTTTCATTTCGTCGGACGACATTTGGGGCCGGCCCTTATACTAAAGTACAGTCTCGGCGTGGCCAGCCTCGTTGCAGCAACCTGTCCCAAGTGCGGCGCGCACGTTCGGCTAGACCCCGATCGGGAGTTCGTGACCTGCCAATTTTGCGGCGCCAGCTCGTTCGTCCAGACGCAGAAGCGCCCGGTCACCCAGCAGGTGCACGCCCAGGCGATGCCGGTAATTCACGTCCCCCACGTGCAGCGAGGCTGCGCCGGAGCGCTCGGGGTGTTGGCGGCGCTCGGGGGCGTCGGCGCGGCGCTGGCCGGTAGCGTCGCCGTTTATGTTTCGTCGCTCACCAGCAGCGCGGTCACTCCGCCGCCCGCCTTTCAGCAACCCGCGCCTCCCGCGGCAGCGGAAGCCGACGTCCCAGCGCCGCGCGACGAGCCTACCGGCAAGCTCGTCGGCGAAGTAGTCCTCCTCGACG
>JBEHXA010000779.1:0-3347 GCA_048498935.1 Myxococcota bacterium | reverse complement strand
TGCGCGCGCTGGCCGGCGCGCTCACCCCGAGCGCCGGTCAGGTGAGCTTCTTCGGGCGACCGCTCGCCAGCTGGACCGCAACCGAGCGCGCGCGGCGCCGGGCGGTGGTCAGTCAGCAGAGCGAGATTGCCTTCGGCTTCACGAGTCGCGAGGTCGTCCTGCTCGGTCGACACCCGCACAGCGAACGAGTCGAAGGTCGCCGCGATCTGGAAGCCGCCGAGCGAGCGCTCGAGCAAGTCGAGGCGAGCCACCTGGCAGAGCGCGACGTCACGACGCTTTCGAGCGGCGAACGCCAGCGTGTGGAAATCGCCCGCGCTCTGGCGCAGCTCGAAGGTGATTTGCCGGCGGCCGAGACTGCGCTGCTGCTCGATGAGCCCACCTCCAATCTGGATCTCGCTCATCAGCATGGCGTGCTCGGCTTGGCGCGCGCGATCAGCCGTCAGGGGCGGCTGGTGCTCGCCGTGCTTCACGACCTCAATCTCGCGGCGCAATATGCGGATCGCCTGGTCGTGCTCGACGCTGGCCGCATTGCCGCCGACGGGACTCCTCGCTCGGTGCTCACGAGCGAGCTCATTTGGAGCGTGTTCCGGACACGCACGCTGGTGATGCCCCATCCCCAGCTCGACTGTCCGCTGGTCGTGAGCGCAGGCCCGGCATGAATCCTCGGGTATTCGCCCTGGTGAGCGTGGGCTCAGCGCTGCTGCCCGCGTTGGCGGCAGCCGAGGCGCCCCCCGCAGCGCCGCCCGACTGCAAGCCCGACACGAAAGCGACCGACCCGTGCAAACCCACCGAGATCGTGGTCACCGGCACGCGCACGCCGGAAAGCTCGCAACGCGCCACCGTCCGAACTGAATTCGTGACGCGCCAAGAGGCGGAGCGGCGCGGCGCAACGAACGTCGCCGAAGCGCTGCAGGGCGAGCCCGCGCTGCAAGTCAATCCGGAGAACTACGGCTACCTCGGACGGCCCAGCGGCGTTCAGATCCAGGGCCTCGATGCCGAGCGCGTCCTGGTGTTGGAAGACGGCGAGCGCGTGCTGGGCGACGACGGAGGCGTGGTCGATCTCTCGCAGCTTCCGCTGACCGACGTCGAGCGCGTCGAATACGTGATGGGCCCAACCAGCTCGCTCTACGGCACCAACGCGCTCGGCGGCGTCATCAACGTGATCAGCGCTCCGCCGCGCGCGCTCGGTCCCAGCGTCAGGTATCGCGGCGAAGGCCGAAACACGGGCGAGGCGCTCGGGGCTGTCTCGGGTGCCTACCGGGTGGACGACAGCTGGCTCACGCTCGATACGTCGCTGCATCATCGTCCCGGTATCGCGCTCGACGAATCGAAACCCGACCTCTTGGCCCCAGCCTGGACCTCGACGCTGGTCGGCTTGCGCGCCGGCGGCAAGCCCGATCGCAACGTGGAGGTGCGGCTCAGGGCGCGCTGGGTTCGGGATCACTCCGAAGGTTTACGATCGCAGGATCGACCAGGCCTGGGTCGCTACTTGATCGACCTGCCTCAGACCACGGATCGCTTCTTGCTCCGTGCTCAGGAGACGCTCCAGCTCGGCGGAGGCAAGCACCTCGACTTCAGCCTCTCGCGTAGCTGGTTTTTCGACACGTCGACGTTCGACCGCCGGGACTCGCCGATCGACGAAGTTCGCTCGCGCAAGCTCCTCAATCAGGGGCTCGAAGCCGTGCTCACTGTCCCCGACGGCCCCTCGCGCACCTGGGTCTTCGGGGTGCGGAGTGACGCGGAGCGCTTCAAGCAAAGCCTGGAGCGCACCTTGCCGGATCTGTCCGAGCAGCACCTGACCGAGATCCAGCCGACACTGCTGGCGAGCGGCGCGGTGTACGGGCAGCTCGGTTGGAAAGTGACCGATCGCTGGACCGTGATGCCGGGCCTGCGCACCGAGGTGCACGACAACTACGGGGTCGTCGCGGCGCCCCGCTTGGCCAGCGCGTACCAGCTGAACGACACCTTTTCGGTCCGAGGCGGGGTCGGGCGCGGTTTTCGAGCTCCTTCCGCGAAAGAATACGGCTTCTTGTTCGATCACTCGGCGCTCGGTTACCGCGTGATCGGCAACCCGGAGCTCCGCCCCGAGACGTCGTGGGGCGTCAACGGTGACGTGACGGCCCGCACTGCCAAGCTGCGCGCGCGCGTCGGCGGGTTCTACAACCGCATCGAGGATCTGATCGTCACCGAGCTCTTGGGGATCGCGGCCGACGGCGTCACCGAGTACGCGTACCAGAACGTGGACAAGGCCTTCACGGCTGGCGGCGACGTCAGCCTGCGCTACAAAGTCTTGCAGCAGCTCTCGCTGGAGGGCGGCTATGCCTACGTCTGGACTCGTGACGTGGGCGAAGGCGAAGATGCGAGCAAGCCGCTCCCCAATCGCCCTCCGCACACCATCACGCTCGCCGCGTACCTCGAGCTCGGCAAGCTCACGGGAAACGTCCGCTACCGCTGGGTAGCGGATTCCTTCGCCGGCACCGTCGACGGGGAAGACTTGCGGACACCCAGCTTTGGTACCCTCGATGCCCGGCTCGCTTACGCAGTCCTGGCCCCGCTCGAAGTCTACGTGGGCGCGCTCAACATCACCGACGTGGAACGCGACCCCAACGATCCAGCCGACACGCGCCCAGCCCAAGGGCGTCAGTTCTACTTGGGCCTCCGCGGCGAGCTCCCGTCGGAGTGAGCGCGGGGCCTTGCGAGGCCTCGCGACCATCCACAGATTGAATGGCCGGGAAATGAGGCCCACCGCGCTCGCGGTTTGCAACGCTGCTGGAATGCCGACCCGTGTAACCAGGCCCGGTCAGGCTCCGTAATCACGACCATGCGCGCCCGAACCCTCCTGTGGCTGTTTTGTGTGAGTCTCGCGTTCGCACTTGCCGCCCTCGGCTGTGAGCGCAAGACGATTAGCGAGCACGGCGCGGCATCGGCAACCTCTTCAGCCGCTCAGCCCGTTCGGGTCGCAACCAGGGACACCACCAAAATGTACAAGAAGCCAAGCGACAGCGAGCTACGCCAAAAGCTCAGCCCTCTAGAGTACGAAGTGACCCAACGCGCGGCCACTGAGCCGCCGTTTCAGAACCGCTACTGGGACAATCACGAGGACGGCCTGTACGTCGACGTCGTCACCGGCGAGCCCCTATTTAGCTCGCGGGACAAGTTCGAGTCGGGCACTGGCTGGCCCAGCTTCACCAAACCGGTCGATCCAGCGCGCGTCATCAATCACCGCGACGAGAGCTACGGCATGGTCCGGGTCGAAGTCGTCTCGCGCGACGGCGGCTCGCACCTCGGCCACGTCTTCGAAGACGGGCCGATCGAGGCCCGCGTCAGCCGCACACAATTCCAGTTCA
>JBEHXA010000778.1:0-3349 GCA_048498935.1 Myxococcota bacterium | reverse complement strand
CTCTCCGCGAGCGTGCGGCCATACTCGAAGTGATCGCCGCGGGCGTATTGCCGGCCGTGACGAGGAGGATGCGGGCGCGGCGCCGCTCGGGTAAGAGCGCGTACGCCACGTCGTCGGCTGGCAGTTGATCGAGCGCCGGCGCCGCCTTGAGGCGCGCGGTGAGGCTGCGGCTCGCGCCCGCCAAGTCTTGGTAGTAGCGCGGCAAGCGCTCGTTCGGGCCGAGCTTGAGGCGCGTGACGTCGACCACCACGCCGTCGCCGGCCAGCTCGAGCTCGACGTCGGCGGGCGCGTCGCTGGCGTTGGCGATCTCGAGCATTACCTCGTAACGCGACTTGTCGAGCGGGTAACGCCGCACCGAAAATTCGTTGATGCTTAGGTTCTTCCCGCTCTTGCCGACGGGCACGAAGCGCGGGACCGCACCTTCCAGGTTCACGCGCTCGCCGAGCTCGCTCGTGTCGCCGTAGGCGCCGTCCCCGATGACGACCAGCTCCGGGTGCGCCAGGCCGCGCAAGCTGTCACGACCGAAGGCGAGCCCGGCTTCGAGATCGGCGCGCGTGTCGCTGGCCGAAACTGCGGTGATGGCCTGCAGCAGCTCGGCCTGGTCACCGCTCATCGAAGAGCGCGGCATCGGCACGCTACCGAGCTGCACCACGATCGCGCGATCCGCCGCGCCCAAGCCGCGCACGATCTTTTCGGCCTCGGCTTTGGCGGCTGCCAACCGGCTCGGCAGCACGTCCACCGACTTCATCGAAGCGCTGGCGTCGATCAGCAGCACCAGGTGACGGCCTTCCCGCAAATCTTCCTTCGGCTTCGGGTCGCCGAGCGCCAGCACCATGAGCGCGAGCAGCGCGAGCTGCAGCAGCAGCGACAACATGCGCCGCAGCTTGCTGAATAGCTCCGTCGCTTGTTTGTCGCGCAGCACGCTGTCCCAAATGCGCGAAAACGGCACCGGCACCGCGCGCCGGCGCAGCTTGAGGATGTAAAACACCACCACCAGCGCCGACGCCGCGCCGAAGATGCCGAGCAGCGTGCCGAGCGGCAGCCCCGAGAGTCCCATCAGCGCAAGAACCCCCCGCGTCGAAACACGCGCAGCACCAGCTCGTCGAACGGCATGCCGACGTCGGCCGCGAAGTACGGCACCTGGCGCGAGCTGCAGAAGCGCTCGATGCTCTTCTGGTAGTCGTCGAAGGCTCGCGCCATGTCGTCGAGCAAGGCGTCGGTGACCGTCACTTCACGCTCTTCGCCGGTCTCGCAGTCGTAGAGCCGCACGTCACCCTTCAACTCGGGGCGCGCCTCGTGCTGGTCGACGACGTGCAGCACGAAGGGCTCGAAGCGATTGAAGCGCAGCGTGTTGATACCGCGCTCGAAGCCGGCCGGGTCGTACAAGTCGCTCACCAGCACCGCCAAACCGCGGCGTTTGTGCTGCGCGACGAAGGTCTTCATGGCGTCGCCCAGGTCGGTCGCGCCGCCCGGGGTGAGCTCGCTCAAGTACTCGAACACCTTGAAGATGCGTCCCTTGCCGCGCGTGGTGGGCATGCGCGAGACGACTTCGTCGGTCGCACTCACGATCGTCACGCGATCCAAGTTGGCCAAGCCCACGTAGGCGAGCGCTGCCGCGAGCCGTCGCGCCTGATCGAACTTGCGACCGTCGCCGAAGCTCATCGAGCTCGACGCGTCGACGATGAAGTAGATGCTGAGATCTTCCTCTTCCTCGTACAAGCGCACCAGCAAACGACCGAAGCGCTGATACGCGTTCCAGTCCACGGAGCGAAAGTCGTCGCCCGCCGCGTAGTCGCGGTGGTCCGCGAACTCGACACCGCTGCCCTTCTTTTTGCTGCGGCGCTCCGCGCGCATGCGACCGGCGAACACGCGCCGGCTCACGATGGCCAGCGACTCGAGCTTCTTCTGGAAGTCGTCGTCGAACAGCGCCGTGCGCTTCACCTCCGCGCGACGCGGGGTGCTCTTCGGACGAAATAGCTCCAAAAGACCCATATTTTCTCGCTACTGATGACGCTCGGCGCAGCCCGAAAAGCGACTTTCAGCCCTTCGATTCAGGCAGCTTCTTCAAGATCTCTTCGATGATTTTGTCTTCGGCGACGCCCTCGGCCTCACCCTCGAAGCTCCTCAAAATGCGGTGGCGCAGCGCCGGCAAGGCGCTCGCGCGCACGTCGTCGATCGACGCGGCGAAGCGGCCCGCAAACAGCGCGCGGATCTTGGCGCCGAGCAGCACCGCCTGCACGCCGCGCGGCGAGGCGCCGGTGCGGACGAAGCGCTTGACCAGCTCGGTAGCTTCCGCGTTGTCGGGGTGCGTCGCGAGCACCACGCGGATCGCGTAGTCTTGCACGTGGCGCGCGACCGGGACGCGGCGCACGAGCTTTTGCATCCCGAGCACGTCGGCCTGCTGCAGCACCGGCTCGACCTTGATCTCCTGCTCGGTGGTGGTGCGATCGATGATGCCGTGCAGCTCTTCACGCGAAGGGAACGGCACCAGCAGCTTGAAGAAGAAACGGTCGAGCTGAGCCTCGGGCAGCGGATAGGTGCCCTCCATTTCCAGCGGATTTTGCGTAGCGAGCACGAAGTACGGCTCCGCCAGCTGGTAGGTGGTGCGGCCGACGGTGACGCGGTGCTCTTGCATGGCTTCGAGCAGCGCGCTCTGCGTCTTGGGCGTGGCGCGGTTCACCTCGTCCGCCAAGACCACGTTCGCGAACACCGGCCCCTTGCGGAACTCGAAGCTCGTCTTACCGCCCTGGGCCGACTCGTCGATCACGACGGTGCCGATGATGTCGGCGGGCATCAGGTCGGGCGTGAACTGGATGCGCGAGAACTCGAGCGCCAACGCTTCGGCCAGCGTGCGCACCAGCATCGTCTTGCCCAAGCCGGGCACACCTTCCAAGAGCGCGTGCGAGCCGGCCAGCACGCACGTGATGACACCGTCGATCACCTCGCGGTTACCGACGATGACGCGGCCGATCGCTTCGCGCAGCGAGCCGACTTGTTTCTGGAAGGCTAGGACCTCCTCGCGAGCTTGTTCGACGTCTGTCATGGCATCACAGGGGGGGTTCGGGTTTTCGAATGTAGAGGGGTGCGGCGCTAATCGCGCGGCCTAATCAGCTGAAAGTAGCGGCGCACGTAGAAACGATAGCCGGGTGGGATTTCATCCTGCTGCATCACCTGCTCGGCGACGGTTTGGTAGTCGGTGAAGACTTGCTGGTAGCCCTTGCCGACGAAGCCGCGTTCGGCCGCGCCGTAGATCACCTCGGCCGAGGCCGAGCCCTGGCCGCTGTCGACGCCGGCCGCGGTCACATCTTGAGTCTTGCCTTCGAGCTTGGTGGGGTCGCCGGTCAGGTTC
>JBEHXA010000777.1:0-3354 GCA_048498935.1 Myxococcota bacterium | reverse complement strand
ATGGGAGGTCGCATACCCGAGCATTGTCACGTGCGCGAGGTGAGCTGGAGCAGCTGGCGGCCGCTCGATCGCATCCGCGAGCTCGGAGCGCTCAAGCGGCGGCTGGCGTGCAAACGTCGCGCGTCCGTGGGATCTTCGCGACGCTTGCACGCGTCTGCCGGTGACGGTCGACGCCGGCGAGCTGCTCACGCTCGCGCTCCATTGGGCAGCGGACGCGCTCGACGCAAGCGCTGCGCTCGTCCATCGTTTGCGCTCACCGCTCGCGTGGCCCGTCACGTCCGCGGTATTCGGCGTCACCACCGATCGTCTCGGTGAGGTCTTGCCCGCGAGCGATCCCAGCTACCAGCTTGCGCTGCGCGGGCGTGGCCTGTGCGGCAATCCGAGCCACGGGCTCGCCGAGCGCCTGATCGCGGAGCGCTTGCAGGGCGACAGCCCGCCGTGCAGCGTTGCCATGACGCCGGTTATTGCGGCGGGGCGGCTAGTGGCGTTGTTCGAGCTGGGCAAGGTCGACCACCCGTTTCGAACGGACGACGCGGCTGATCTGGCGGAGTTTGCCGCCAACGTGGGCCGCCGACTCGGCTGATTGAAATCGTCTGCTACACTGCTCCACTCGGACGTAGGCGTATGCGGAGGCTCCGACTCGCGGTGAGACAAGTCCAGGGCGTTGCCCTACTGGCAGCTTCTATCAGTGCTGTGCTTGGCGGCTGCGATCGGCCGTCCTGGTCGATCGGTTCTGGCGGCTTTGCGAGCACCGCCGGCACGAGCACGACTTCCTTCGCGGGCACCGCGAGCTTCGCAGGAACGGGGAGCGGCGGCACGGGTCCGATTTGTCGCCTCGACAGCGTGCAGGGTGCGGCGCCCCTCTTCAACGACCAGGCCATCGATAGCCATTTCCCCGGTGGCCGTGAGCTCTACGTGCTGGTCACCGACGATGAGGCCACGGCGCTGCGAGCTGGCGGGTCACTGATTCCCCCGCCCGTCGCAGGGACCGGTGGTGCCACATCGGGTGGATCGGCCGGTGCGACGTCGGGCGGTGCCACAACCAAGCCCGCCGTGGTCCAAGTGCTGGAGGCCATGCTGCCCAGCGCGAATGTCGGCGAAAAGCCGCTGATGCAGAGCCTTGCCGCGCGCATTCGGAGCACCCGTACCGCGTGGCCAAATCCTTGGGCGCTGCGGCTGGTCGACCACCCTGCGAGCGAGCACATGAACGCGCTCCGCGTCGTGCTCAGCGATCAAGCTTGGGTCGCGAGGGTTTTGGACGGCAACCTCGCCATCGTGGACGCTCGGAACGAGCTGGTCAGCGCGCAGGCGGCGGCTGCCGAGCCTGACCGCATCGCGGCCGTGTTCTTCCCGAGCTACCAGACTGGCCAGCCGAGGATCGGCGCGTGTGACACGGGCTATCGCGCCTACGCCTTGCTTGGCGACGCAATGGTGGAGGAGTGGTCGCTGGGCACGGCGGAAATCGCGGCCCGCCTCGAGGAAGACGGGTCCCTCCTCACAGAGTTCCTCGCTGTGGTGCGAGGCTGCCCCGCGCTTTCGACGAGCCCCTTCAACACCGACGTGGCTTGCACCACGTGGTCGTCCTACCGCGTCTACAGCGAATTCACGGCGTATCAGTGGTCACTCGCGTTCCCGGTCGAGCTCTACAAGCCGACCCCCGCGAACTTGTCGAATCTAATCGAGGCGCTCGAAGGGGATCGGTTCGAGCCGAATCCGTTCGTGGTCGGGTCGACTTCGGGCGGCGGCGCGGGCGGTGATGGCGCAGCCGGCGATGCCGCGGTCGGCGGTGAGGCTGCGCTCGGCGGTGATGGCGCAGGCGGCACGAGCGGCGTTGGCGGTGGCGGCGGGCTCGGCGGCACCGGTTGAACCGCTCCGGTTCTCGCGCAGGCGCTATCGTTCAGAGTCCGGAACAGAAGCGCTGCACCACGCTCTGAATCGTGCGCTCCACCTCGGGCTGCGTGGTGGCTCGCTCCTTGAGCGAGGTCTTCGTCGCCTCGAGCGAGTGATCGCCACTCTCCACCACGAATAGCTCGCTGGGAGCCTGCATGCGCTTTCGTACTCGTTCGAGCTCGTCGAGCGGGCACAAGGGATCGCGCGTGCCTTGAACGAACAACACCGGTGTGCGGAGCGCGAGCAGCACTTCGTCTCGCAGCTTGCCGCTCGGGCTCCGCAACGGATAGCCGAAGGAAACCAATCCGCTCACTGGCTCGACGAGCGACACGTGGCAGCCGACCCGGCTGCCCATGCTCTTGCCGGCGAGCACCACATGCTCGCCCGGGTCGAGCTCGCTGCGCAGCGTGCCCAGCTCGGCCTGGTGCGCCGCGATCAGCGCTTCGAGCTTGTCGGGTGCCCTGCGGCTGCGCGAGCCCTGGTCACGCAGGTACGGGTAGTCGAAGGCTCTGACCCGCCCTAGCTCGCCCAGGAGGGCGGCGAAGCGTTGCATCCAGGCCGACGACGAGGGGGCGCCGGCGCCGTGGGCGAACAAGAAGCTGGCCAAGCTCTCAGGCTAGCCAAGGCTTGGCCGTGCGCACAAAAGGACAACGGCTCGGAGCGAGGGGAGCGCTCCAAGCCGCTGAGGAGATTAGGGAGACGGCGACCGAGGCGGAGGGGGGGGCACCAAGGGCGCCGTCTGCGATTGTTCCTAGCTGCACGTAGTGTGCCATGTCGCTAAAAGTATCATTTCAGTGATTTGCAACGCCTGTGCGGGAGGCCGGGTTTCAGATCTGAAACGAGTGCTGCGCGCTCGAAACGATGCCGTCACGCTGAATCTGACGAACTGTCACGAAAGGTGTGGTGAGGAGGGTGGGCCAAGCCTCGCTGGTTCCCACGGCTTATGCTTCCGCCGTGCGTTGGTCCCTCAGGCTCGGGAGCGTCTCCGGCATCGACATTCGCGTCCACGTGACGTTCGCGCTGCTGGTGCTGCTCTCGGCGCAGCAGCTCGGGGCGCTACACGGCACGCGAGAGGCGGCGCTATTTGGCGCCCTGTCGGTCATCTGCCTGTTCTGCTGCGTCGTGCTTCACGAGCTGGGCCATAGTCTGGTCGCCCAGCGCTTCGGCGTGGGGGTGCGCGAAATCGTGCTGCTCCCGATCGGTGGCGTGGCGCGTTTGCTGTCGGAGCCCAAGCGACCGCTGCACGAGCTGCTCATCGCGCTCGCCGGGCCGCTGGTCAACGTGGTCATCGCCGCGGTGCTGTGGCTGGCTCTGCGGATTTCACCAGAGCAGCTCCTCGACGGCGGGCTACTCGAGCGTCAGGCGATGGCGCCGCCGAGTGTCCATGGCCTGTTGGTCGTCCTGCTGTACGGCAACCTTGTGCGTGGCGCGATCGAAGACGAGTGGGGCAGAGTTGAAAGCGCC
>JBEHXA010000776.1:0-3360 GCA_048498935.1 Myxococcota bacterium | reverse complement strand
CGATGCGCGAGCGCTACACGCCGTCGCCCGCCGAGTTCATGTCCGGCACGGTCAAGAGCAACAACATTCAGCTGCTGTTCACCTTTCGGAAGGTGTTTCAGCTCGAGAGCAGCGCATCGTGAGCAGGTTTTGGGTGGCCGGCGCGACCGGCTTTTTGGGTTCGCACTTGGTGCAGGCGCTGAGCGAGCGCGGGCATGACGTGACCGCTGTCTCCAAGAGCGGCGGCGAGGTGCACGGCTTGCCGGTACAGTCGGTCGACGTGCTCGACGAAGCCAAGGTGAGCGAGAGCGCGCGCGGCGCGGACGGCGCGTTCTTGGTGACCGGGCGTGTGTCGCGCGATCGCGACGACGCCGAGCTTTTGCATCGCGACAACGTGCTCGGCACCGAGTCGGCTTTGCGCGGCCTGCGCGCGGCGGGCGTGAAGCGCGTGGTCGTCGCCAGCACCAGCGGCACCCTCGCGGTGAGCCGCGATGCCGACAGCGTTGCAGACGAAACGTGCCGCGCGCCGCTCGAGGTGATCGCTCGTTGGCCCTACTACCGCACCAAGCTATACGCCGAGCGCGCCGCGATCGAAGCCAATCGGCCGGGCGAATTCGAGGTCGTGGTGGTGAACCCCAGCTTGCTGCTCGGGCCCGGGGATCTGCGCGAATCTTCCACGGGTGATGTGCGCATGTTTCTGGAGCGTTCCATCCCGGCCACTCCGGCGGGTGGCATGGCGTTCGTCGACGCGCGTGACGCAGCGGTCGGCTTGTTGCAAGCTTTCGAACGAGGTCGCGCGGGCGAGCGTTACCTGCTGAACGCGAAGAACATGACGATCGCCGCGTTCTTTCAGCGGCTGGAGCGGATCACGGGCGTGAAGGCGCCGATGCTCCGCATGCCCAGCTCGCGCCCGGTCGCGATCGGTTTGAATCAGGTGTTCACGAAGGCCGTCGAAGCCATTGGCGGACGCGCACCGGTTGACGCCGTCAGTGTCGAGATGGCGCAGTACTTCTGGTACTGCAGCGCCGAAAAGGCAGAGCGCGAGCTCGGCTTCGTCGCGCGCGATCCAGGCGAAACGCTGCGCGACACCGTCGACGATTTGGTGAAGCGCAAGGTCGTGGCGCCGGCCAAGGGCTCGGTTCTGGCTGCGTTTTCAGCGCGCTGAAGCATTCCGCAACAAGCCGAACCGATAGCTCGAACCTTGTGATCGCATCGGTTATTCCGATGCAATCAGGGCGTCATCCCATCGGTTGAGGCTCTAGACAGAGCGTTCATCCGACCTTATAGCCCAGTAGTGGCGGCTCCGCGCAGCGCGGGCCCGCCCGGAGGTTCTCGGAAATCGTGTTCAAGCGTATCTCGCTCTTCATCGTGACGAACCTGGCCATCATGGTGGCCATCAACGCCGTGCTCGCCCTGCTGGCGGCATTCGGCGTGTTCGACGCTGCCAAGGCCATGGGCGGCTCCTACGGCCCGCTGATGGTCATGTCGGTGGTGGTCGGTTTCTCGGGTTCGTTCATCTCCCTGCTCGCCTCCAAGTGGATGGCAAAGTGGTCCACGGGCGCACAGGTCATCGATGCGCCGCGTAACGACACCGAGCGCTGGTTGGTCGACACCGTCGCGCGCCACGCGAACCGCGCCGGCATCAAGATGCCGCAGGTCGCCATCTACGACGCGCCCGAGATGAATGCGTTTGCCACCGGTCCTTCGCGCAACAACTCGCTGGTCGCGGTGAGCACGGGCCTGATGCGGCAGATGCGCCGGGATGAGGTCGATGCGGTGCTCGGCCACGAGATCACGCACGTCGCCAACGGCGACATGGTCACGCTCACGCTGATTCAGGGCGTGCTCAACACCTTCGTGTTCTTCTTCTCGCGCATCATCGGTAATCTCGTCGATTCGATGCTGCGCAGCCGCGACGACGATCGCGAGCGCGGCCCCGGCATCGGTTACTGGGTCGCCACGTTCGTGGCCGAGATCGTGCTCGGCATCCTGGCGATGCTGATCGTGCAGTGGTTCAGCCGTCGTCGCGAGTTCCGCGCCGACGAGGGCGGCGCCAGCTTGGCCGGTCGCGATGCGATGGTGAGCGCGCTCCGTCGCTTGAGCCAGGGTGAAGGCTCGAACCTGCCGGATTCGATGGCTGCGTTCGGCATCAGCCCCAAGCGCTCGGGCTTCGGCGCCCTGTTCAGCTCGCACCCGCCCATCGAAGAGCGCATCGCGCGCCTTCAGCAATCGCCCCCACTCGGCGCGCCCACCCGCACGCCTGCCTGAAGAAGCGCGAGCGGGAATCAACAGGGAGGCGGTGAGGCGGGGAGCGAGAATTTAGGGATTCGATCCGTGCGGAATCGATCGAACCCGTAACGGAACCTCTGAGGTGCGCCTCGCCGCGCACCCCAAAATTCTCCCCGCCTCCCTGTTGTCTCGCCCTCGTACAGCTACTTACGTTTGCTGGGCGTGGTTTGCAGGTTCTTCAGCTTTTCGGCGAACACGTCGCCGAGGCTGCCGAAGTTGCGCGGGGAGGGCTTGGGCTTCGGCTTGCCCTTGTTGGCTGCGGGCGCGGCGTTGGCGGCTGCGGCTGCTTCTTCGCCCTCCGCGGGCTCGGTGCCGGCTTCAGTGAACTCGCGGAAGTTCTTTTGCTCCTGCACGCGCGCTACTTCGCGAGCGCTGAAGCGGATGCGGCCGCGGTCGTCGACATCCATCGTGACCACGGTGACCTCTTTCCCGATTGGGAAGGCCTTGCGCAAATCTGCCCCGGGCGCGAGGCCGAGCTCCCGCACCGGCACCAGGCCGTCGCCCTTGGCCGTGTTCACGAACACGCCGTAGTTCTCCACGCGCGTGACCTTGCCCTCGAGCACCTCATCCGGCTTCGGTACTTCTTTGCCGTGGGCGCTTTGCAAGGCGCGCAGCACGGCGCCGACCGTGCGCGCCTCGACCACGCTGGCGCGGACGGTGTCGCCCGGCTTTACGCGCAGCTTGCCGTTCTCGTCGCTCAGCTCGCTCGCCGGGATCTTGCCGTCACCCGCGGTGCCGACGTCGACGTAAACGAAGTCGCCCGAGACTTGGAGCACCGTGACATCGAGCGTTTGCCCGCGGTCGAGTCGCTTGCGGGCGCGGTCGGCGACCGAAGCGGAGCCACTAGCCATCAGCGAAGCGAAGCTGTCCTTGGACATGGGGGGCGCGGGAGAATGCCACCGGGCGCCCACCTGTGCAACGGCCGCGTGGACGGCCGCCTAGGCGCGATTTAGGGGATTATTGGGGGCCTGCGCTGGGGCTTTACCCGGTCTGTGGCGGGGCGCTCGGCGCGGCGCTCTGCGAGCGCTCGATCGCTTCGCGCCGGAGGGCGCGGGCGACCGTGATGGCGGTCACGATCGGATGTTGTGGAGC
>JBEHXA010000775.1:0-3365 GCA_048498935.1 Myxococcota bacterium | reverse complement strand
AAGCCGCCGGCTTCGAAGAACGGTCGATGGAGGTCGAACACCCCCGCGGTGAGCCGCTTGACCAGGTGACTGTGAAAGGTCAGGTGCAGCTTGTGGCGATAGAAGACGTCCACCCAGCGCGAGTCGAGCGCAGCAAAAGCTGCTTTGAGGTCGGGGCTAAGCCGTGCCGCGTAGGGGTCCGCTCCCGGCTTCAGGTGCATTTCGCTCAAGAGCTCCCCGACCTGACTCTTGTCGCTCACGAAGTTGCTCTGCGCATGCCCCAGCAGCTCCACGCGCGCCGGGCCCGCTCGAAACGCCGTAGCCACCACGGTCTGGCCGTCCCTGAAAAAGCGCGTGGCCCCCTCGAGCACGCGCAAGGTCCAGCGCTGGGGGTCCGGCTCGAGCGAGTGCGCTGCTTCGAGCAGGTCGACCACCCCATTGGGGGATTTCAGGATGCTCTGGATTCTCATTCCGATCGGAAACGAATGCGCGAAGGCCGCGCCCGAGGGTCGCGCGCCGCCCCCCACGTGTAGCGGGTTCGGCGCTCGTTGACAGCTAGTCGTTTATTCTCGGCTCGTCTCCTCTGAGCCGCGAAAGGTAGAAATCTCGCGAGGATGACGCCGGCGCGCGGACGATGCGCAATTGGTGTACCCTGGCAGCTCTATGGGTCACTCTCGGGCACAGGTCACGCCGCCTAGGCGGCATGCTCGACGAGCGCTGGGGGAACGTCCGTGAGCGACGCGGTAACCAGTGGCTTGCCGCTGCCCGTGGGCGAGGTGATCGCCGGCAAGTACCGCATCGAGCACCTGCTCGGGCAAGGCGGCATGGGCGTGGTGCTCGCCGGCCGGCACGTCCACCTCGAAGAGCGCGTCGCGATCAAGCTCATGCTCAGCGAGGCGGCGTTCAACAACGAAGCGGTGGCGCGCTTCTTACGCGAAGCCCGCGCTGCTGCGCGCTTAGAGAGCGCCCACGTAGCGCGTGTCTCCGACGTGGGGACGCTGGCGGATGGTCGCCCCTACATGGTCATGGAGTACCTGGACGGCGCCGATCTGTCCCAGGTGCTCGCGCAGCAAGGCCCGCTGCCGATTCAGGACGCGGTCGACTATTTGCTGCAAGCGAGTGAAGCCATCGCCGAGGCGCATTCGATCGGGATCGTGCATCGCGATCTCAAGCCTTCGAACCTGTTTTTGACGCGCCGACGCGATCGCACGCCGCACGTGAAGGTGCTCGACTTCGGGATTTCCAAGGTGGCGAACGTCGCCGGCTCGGCCGACAGCGCGATGACCCGCACCTCGGCCATGATGGGCTCCCCGCTCTACATGTCGCCGGAACAAATGACCTCGGTGCGCGACGTCGACGGGCGCGCCGACATTTGGGCTCTCGGCATCATCCTGTACGAGCTCTTGTCCGGCAGGCCGCCGTTCGAGGGCGAGAGCTTGCCGCAGGTGTGCGCGGCCGTGTTGCAGGGCCAGGCGGCTTCGCTCCTTTCGCTTCGTCGCGACGTGCCGCCCGAGCTCGATGCGGTCGTGGCGCGCTGCTTGGCCAAGACGGCGTCGCATCGCTTTCAGGACATCGCAGCGCTCGCGATCGCGCTCCGTCCGTTTGCCGGACGGCACAGCCGTGCTTCGCTCGAGCGCATCGTGATGCTGAGCGGCGGCGAGCACCTTCCGCCTTCGGGTGCGCCGCCCGCGGTTGCTATTTCGCAAAATCACCCTGGCTATCCCGGCGCTCAAACCGGCAATCCCTACCCGGTCGCTCAAACCGGCAATCCTTACCCAGTCGCCCAAACTGGCAATCCGGACCCCTCGGCGAGCGTGCAAGCTGCGAGCGGGATCCGCGGGACGAACGCCGCTTGGGGTGAGACCAGACCGCCCTCGGTTCCCAAGATGCGCTCGCCTTTGCCCATCGTGGCGGGCCTCTTGCTAGTGCCCCTGCTCGGCGCGGGTGCTTGGTGGACGTTCGCATCGCAAGCGGCGCCGTCGCCCACGCCGGAGGGATCGGTAACGGTTGTCAGCGGAGCAGAGCCGCCCCCGTCGGCGCCCGTTGCGGCTCCTCCAGCGCCCGACGTGGCGCCGGCGCCGCCCTCTCCTGCCCCTTCTTCGATTGCGGAAGCGCCCTCTCCCCCTCCAGTCACGGTGCCTCCGACGCCGCCCGTAGCGGCGAAGTTGCCGTCGCTTAGCGCCGTGGCAAAGCCGCAACTACCGGCGTCCCCGAGCAAGCCAGCCACCAAGTCGACGTTCTTGCAGCAGCCGCAAGCCACGCCCGCACCCGTCGCCGCACCTGCGCCCGCGCCGGCCCCGACTCCCGCTCCCGTGGCCAAGCCCGCCGAAGTGAAGAAGCCGGTCGGCATGGGCGGTCGGCTCTAACTGCCGACTGCCTGCACTCGATATGTCCGGGACCTTCCGGGCACCGGAACGGCTATGTGCGTCCAGATGCAAATGGCCGAAGCCTAACGTCTCGACAGGATTCGAATAAATCACTATCCGGCCGAAGGGGCGGACGATTGATTCCGTCACGCGAGACGCTGGAACAAGAATCGACCGAAGATGTGACTATAGACCCTTCCCGGTCGGCGACCACAGCATCCCACCATGGGACGAACTGGGACATTTTTGCCCTTTGTCTGGTCGTGCTCTCGGTGCGCCTCCCTACCCGTGATCCAGCGCGCGGGCAGTGATGTGGAGAGGCCATGAGTGATCTTTTGGACATCGTCGAAGCCGCTTATGCGCCAAGCGGCGATCACTCGAGTTGGCTTGCAGGTCTTGCCCGCGCAGCCGAGCCGCACCTCCAAGACGGTTGGGGCGTGAGCGCTTTTCATCTCGACGCCGAGGCCCACGTGCTCGGCCAATGCGCGGCCGGCGTGCCTGAAACGGAAGTCGAAAGTGCCTACGATCAAGGCGAGCGTATCCTGCCGAGCGAGGCTGCACAGCAGCGCATGCTCCGCACCCTGCGCGACTCGGGGCCAATTGCCTCAGTGGTCACCGTCGTCGGCGAGCCTACGCCCGACAACGATCCGGCGCTGATTCACGCCATCGCCCACCCGCGCGGCGCAAGCGATGTCGTGTGCATGATGGCGGACACTCACGAACGAGAGTACGTGGGGATCTGCGCTTTGCGTCGCGATCGCTGGGTCATGTCCGAGCGCTCGCGCACCCTCTGGACGCGCATCGCCGCCCATGTGGGCGCCGGGCTTCGAGTCCGCCGCAAAGCAGCCGATGCCGATGTGGTAGCGACGCCGAACGGTCGCATCGAGCACGCGGGCGGCTTGTCCAATGAGCCGCGCGCCCTCGAGGCGATTCGCCAGGCGGTGCGCGGGAGCCATGACTTCCATGTGCTTCCTGACCCGCCGGTGCAGCGATGCCTGCGCATAGGCGCGGAAGTCGAAG
>JBEHXA010000774.1:0-3373 GCA_048498935.1 Myxococcota bacterium | reverse complement strand
CAAGATCTCAGCGGCGTCGAGCAGGTCGGTGTCGACGGTAACGCTGCCTTCGTACTCCAAGTCTGCGTGCGTAACGGTCGCGCGGTGAATCTTGGATTTGAATACGTTGAGGCGCATTCGAGGCTCCTGATGCGTCGCGTCATGCCGGCCCAAGATTGGGTCCAGCTGGCGGACTTACTCAGAGCATAAGCGCTGCCACCTGGCTGCACAACCCCGTCGGTTGTTGCTGGCGGACCAGCACAGTCGAGGGTGGAGGGAGGTGGACGCTGGGCGCGCGCAGGGCCGATGTCGTCGGAAATTTTGGCCCAGCCACGCCATTCCGAATACCGGTGGGGTCATGGCGACGCAGGGCAAGACCGAGCTGCTCGAGAACCTGAGGGGCATGGTACGCGACATGTTGCGGCTGCGCAGCGAGGGTGGCGCTTACGCCAAGCTCGCTCGGGCCCACGGCTACGTGGACGGCTACATGCGCGTTCTGCTCGAGACCGGCGTCGCTGACTCCAAGACGCTCCTGGCGCTCGTCGCCGAAGAGCGCCGCCGCTTCGAAGGCGCCCCGACTCGCGAAGTCGTGGTCACCGAAGAAGAGCTGGCAGAGACCAGCGAGCAGCGCGTCGTCGCAGCCTAGCTTGGGTCACGTGGTACGCCCACACGCACCATGCGAAGTGCGCAGGCGACAAAAACCTAAATACTGTAGTCGTCGGCGAAGACCTTTGCGCTCGTGACATCTACCATTACGCGGTCTCCGAGCTGGAGCCCGAGTTGGTCTAGTTCGAGCTTCGTGACTTGGACGCTCATGGCGTCGCCGCTCGGTAGTGTGACGGTGAGTTTGACGTTGCCGCCGATGCGGGCGAGCCGATCGATGGTGCCGAGCGCGAGTTCCGCGTCGGTGCCGGCGGGCTTGGCCAACCGCACGTCGTGAGGCCGCACGAAGGCGCGCACCTGGGTGCCGTCGAGCGCGCCTTGCGGCGCCGCGACGCCTCGCGTGCCGATCTCGGCGCGGCCGCCCTGCACGCGCGTCCGGACGACGTTGGCGCCGCCCAAGAATGAAGCCACGAACGGGCTAGCGGGGTGATCGTAGAGCTCGTGCGGCGCGCCCGCCTGGGCGACCAAACCGTTGTTCAGCAGCACCACGTGTTGTGACAGCTCGAGCGCCTCTTCCTGATCGTGCGTGACCAGCAGCGTCGTGACGCCCGTCTTTTCGTGGAACTCGACCAGCCACTCACGGAGCTCGACCCGCACCTGCGCGTCGAGCGCGCCGAACGGCTCGTCGAGCAAGAGCACCTTGGGCTGCGTGGCGAGCGCGCGCGCCAAAGCGACGCGCTGCCGCTGACCACCGGAGAGCTGGCTGGGAAAGCGCCCGTCGTAGCCCTCGAGCTGAATCAAGGCGAGCAGCTCTTTCACGCGCGTATCGATGTCCCCCTTGTTCGCCTTGCGGATCTCCATGCCGAACGCGATGTTGTCGCGCACGGTCATGTGCCGAAACAGCGCGTAGCTCTGGAACACGAAGCCGACCTCGCGCTGCTTGACCTGCGCCCGAGTCACGTCGCGCCCTTCGATCGAGATGCTGCCGGAGTCCGGCTCTTCGAGCCCGGCGATCAGGCGGAGCAGCGTCGACTTGCCGGAGCCCGAAGGCCCGAGCAGCGATGTCACTTTGCCCTCCGGCGCTACGAACGAAACGCCGCCCACCGCGGCGACGTCGTCGCCAGAGGTGAACGTTTTGACCAAATCGCGAACTTCGACGCTCATGCTCTGCTTTCGTTGGGGCGTGCGCTCAGGCTTGCGCCGTGACGTCTCAGGGAATCGGGCGAAAGCGAGCGGCGCTCCGCGTCTGCTTTGCGCGCCAGGCGTCGCGCCTTGAGCGCCGCATTCAACTCGACGGTCTTCTTGACCAGGAGCGTGAGCAGCGCGAGTGACGCCAGCAGCGCGGCCGCCGCGAAGGCGCCGACGAAGTTGTACTCGTTGTACAGAATCTCGACGTGCAGCGGCAGCGTGTTGGTTTGGCCGCGGATGTGGCCGCTGACCACCGAAACAGCGCCGAATTCGCCCATAGCGCGCGCGTTACAAAGGATGACGCCATAGATGGCGCCCCAGCGGATTTTCGGGAGCGTGATGCGCGTCAGAATTTGAAACCCGCTCGCGCCGAGCGTGAGCGCCGCTTCTTCTTCATCGCTGCCCTGCGCTTGCATCACGGCCAGCACCTCGCGCGCCACGAGCGGAAAGGTGACGAACGTCGTGGCGATCACGATGCCCGGCACCGCGAAGATGATCTTGATGTCGTGATCCGACAGCCAGGGACCCAGCCAACCCTGCGAGCCGAACAGCAGCACGAAGATCAGGCCGGAGATGACCGGAGACACGCTGAACGGCAGATCGATGAGCGTGATGAGCGCGCTCTTGCCCCAAAAGTCGTAGCGCGAGACGAGCCAGGCGGCCGAGATGCCGAACACCGTGTTGAGCGGCACTGCGATACCCGCGGTGAGCAGCGTGAGCTGGATGGCCGACAGCGTTTCGTCCTGCCCGAGCGCGGCCAGCATTGGCTCGATGCCTTTGGAAAATGCGGAGGCGAACACCACCGAGAGCGGTAGCAGTAGCGCGACACCCAAGAACAACGTCGCGATGCCGATCAGGAGCCAGCGGACGAAGGGGTGCTCGTCCGAGACGTGGCTTCGGCGCTTCGCCGAAGCGCGACCGGCGCGGCTGGCAACGACGCCGCTCACGCTTCGGCCCTCCGGGCCCAGCGTTGCAGCAGGTTGATGCCGAGCAGGAGCAAGAATGAGGCGCCGAGCATCACGGTCGCGATGGCGGTGGCGCCCGCGTAGTCGTACTGCTCGAGCTTGGTGACGATGAGCAGCGGCGCGATTTCGGTCTTCATCGGCATGTTGCCGGAGATGAACACCACCGAGCCGTACTCGCCGAGCGCGCGGGCGAACGCCAGCGCAAAGCCAGTGAGGATGGCCGGTAGCAAGCTTGGCAAGATCACTCGCCGAAAGGTCTGGAACCTACCGGCACCCAGCACGGCCGCCGCTTCTTCCACGTCGGTGTCGAGCTCTTCCAGCACCGGCTGCACCGTGCGCACCACGAATGGGATGCCGATGAACGTGAGCGCCACGATTACCCCGAGCTCTGTGAATGCCACTTTCACCCCCAGGCTCATCAGCTTGCCGCCGACGAAGGCATTTTCGCTGTAAACGGCGGTCAGCGCGATGCCCGCTACGGCCGTCGGCAGCGCGAACGGTAGGTCGACGAGCGCGTCGAGCAAGCTCTTACCCGGAAACGTGTAACGCGCGAGCACCCACGCCACCACGACCCCGAACACCGCGTTGATACCGGCGCCGCACAGGGCCGTGGTGAAGCTCAGGCGGTACGCCGCGAG
>JBEHXA010000773.1:0-3374 GCA_048498935.1 Myxococcota bacterium | reverse complement strand
TCGAGGACGGGATCAGCCGGACCCGCTCCGCAGGCGTCACCGTTTCGAGATCGACCGGGTCGCACGCCAGGAGGAATTCGCGGAACCGGCGCGGAATGCGCAGCTTGGAGCGCAACCCCTCGACGACGGCGGCCTCCGCCTTGCCGAACTGAACGGGCACTCTCCGACGCTCGAAGGATTTTCGCAGCGCTGAAATCGACTCAGCCAGATCGCTGTCCAAGGCTTCCGAAACCCTTCCGGGCCTGCCCGGAGGTGGGTGAACTTCGCCAGCCACCCGGCCAGCGCGACTAAGGGGTAACGCCCCCTTTCTTACTTGCTCCTTTGCCGAGCGCAAGCCGGAAAGCCGCCCGGCCGCGCGGCGCAGTTCAGAAAGTGTAGCGGAGCGCGATGCCGGACAGCCAGGTTAGCGGGGGCTTGGTGTCGAACTCCCGCTTCAGGGTGGTTGGGTAGGCTCGCGCGCCGCCGTGAAGGGCTAGCGCCAGATGCGGGTTCACCTGGTACCACTCGACCCCGAGCTCGGCGCTCCCGTACAGGCCGACCTTGTCCGCGTCGGGGTAGCCGTAGATCTCCAGCACGTCGTCAGTGGCTCGCCCCACGCCACCGCTCGCCTGGAGGTAGACGCCCAGGATGTCGAGCGGGCGAATCGTGAAGCGCAGGCCTCCGCCTGCGTTCCAAAAGGCGAAGGTGCGCGGGGGAGGGGGCTGAGCGGCGTACGACGTGTCCGAGATGAACAGGTCCGATTCAGCGAAGACCATCAACCAGCGCAGGGGCTCGTAGCCGAAGCGCAAGCCGAACCAGGGCGCGGCCGGGGCGATGTGTTTGAGGTCGCCGAGCTGCCCGAGCACCCCGACGCTCGACTCCAGCACGAAGCCTTTCCGTCGCGGAGGAGGAGGCGGAGCGTCGCTCTGATCGTCGCTGCTGTCGGACTGCGACTTGGGCATGGCGCGAGAATCGAGCCATGCATCGATCTCTTCAGGCGTGAGCTGGCGCTCGCGCGGCTCTTCGCCGGCGTGGGCGAGGCTACTGAGCGCCAGCACGAACGCGCTCACCAGTGCGCCGCGTAGCGGGCTCGCGAGCCGAGCTCTCTTTCGCATGAAGTCGACGAGACTAGCCGGGAGAGCCCGGCGCTGTCACGCCGGCATGAAATCGGCCCGCGTGGCGATGGTGACCAAAGGTAGGCCGGAGGCCGCGATGGTTTCAGCGCCGCCCTCCTGGCGATCGACCAGCGCGACAATGCCGACGACCACGGCGCCCGCTGCTTTCAGCGATTCGACCGCTTTGAGGCTCGAGCCGCCGGTCGTTACCACGTCTTCCAGCAGGGCCACTTTCAGCCCGGGGGAAAGCGATTTGTCGCCTTCGACCAGCTTGGTGGTGCCGTGGTCTTTCTTGGCCTTCCGGACATAGAGCGCGTTGAGCGGCCTGCCTTGCTGGAAGCTGACCAGCGAGACCGCGCTCGCCAGCGGACAGCCGCCGAGCTCCACACCGCCGACGGCCTGGCACTCGGGTAGCCCGGTCAGCGCCTGGAACATGAGCTCACCCACGAGCGCGTGGCCCTCGGCCGTGAGCATCGTCTGCTTGCAGTCGATGAAGAAGTCGCTCTCTCGGCCCGACGCCAAGATCACTTTCCTGCGCTCGAAACTCCGCTCCGTGAGGAGTGCGATCAAGCGTTGCCTTTTGGCTTGGTCGATCACGCGTCTCGTCCTTGTCGCTTCTTGCCCTTTGCGCCCTTACCGAGAGACGGCAGGACCGGAGGTGGGGGGCGGCGCGGAGCGGCGTCGTGTCGCGGAGCGGCGTCGTGTCGCGGAGCGGCGTCGTGTCGCGGAGCGGCGTCGTGTCGCGGAGCGGCGTCGTGTCGCGGAGCGGCGTCGTGTTTCGCGTTCGGTCGCGGCGTCGTGCTTTCCGATTCGGACTCCGGTTCGGAGTCGGGCTCGGAGTCCGGTTCGGCATAGCCGAGCGGTGCCGCGGCGCGAACCGGCTCGAGCTTGGCGACCGGCTTGGGTGCGGGGACGGGAGCCGCGACCGCGACGCTGCGCACGGCGGGGCTGGGGCTCGGTGCCGCGCGACGGACCTACGCCGGGCCAGGTTCGCCTTCGGTGCGCACGTGACCGCGCACCAGACCGCCATCGGCGATACCGATGCGCGGGGCGTTGAGATCGCCCACGACCTTGCCGCCGCGTTCGACCAGGACCGCTTCACGCCCGCGGAGGTCGCCCTGCACGGCGCCAGAAACGCTGATTTTCGAGCCGTCGATGCTGCCGAGCACCGCGGCCGCTTCGCCCACGATCACATCACCGGACACGCTGACGTCTCCCTCGACGCGTCCCAAGATCTCGAGCGAACCTTGGCCGGATACGTTGCCGCGCACGACCGTGTCTGCGCCGATGACCGAGCTTTGCGCCATGCTCAGACCTCCATGTCGACGGCGCCCTTGAAGGACGCGCCGTCCGCGATGGTGAAGCGCGAGGCTTTCACGTCGCCGACCAGGCGCCCGCCGGCTTGGATGTCGACGCGATCGGGCGCGCTCACGTCACCCGTCACCTGTCCGGCGATGCTGACGCTGTGACCCGCTACGTCGGCTTGCACGATGCTGCTGGCCGAGATCGACACAGCGTCGGTCGTCGTCACCTTGCCCCGGACATTGCCGTGGATCACGACCTCTTCTTCGCTCGTGAGCTCGCCTTCGATGTTGAGCCCGTCTCCAATGACCGTACCTGCCATGCTCCGTGTAGCTCCTGGTATTACCTGCGCCGGGGCGCGGCGCTCAGCCCCAGCTCGAACTCGGTGTCGAGCTTGAGCGAGACCCTAGCGCCGGGCTGAATCGAGATTTCCGAGCCCCTCAGCTCGCCCCGCACCAGCGCGCCGCTGCGGATGGCGATGGGGCCGTCGATCACAGCGTCGCCGACGAGGCTGCCGCTCACGTGCAGCGAGCGCGCCGTGACGTTGCCTTCGACGCTCGCGCCGGACCCAATTTCGGCGTCGCCGCTCACGCTGATGTCACCCTGCAGGGTGCCTTCGACGCGCAGCGCGCCCTTGCCGGTGATGCGGCCCACCACGCGCGTAGAGGGACCGAGAACGCTGGTATCCGTGTCGAGGCGTGCCATCGCGATGAGCCGGCTGAACCTAGTCGCTCGTCCCCGGAATTGAAACCATTTGCGCGCCCGCTGGCTTTTTGGCCGCCAGCACCTCGAGCGAGCGCGGCACCGACCGAACCAGGGCGCGCGCGTAGTAGCGAAGCTGCTCTTTCTCGGACAAGTCACCTTGCCGGCCGCGCGTTGCGGCGTAGAGCAGCACGGCCGCGGCGACGCTGACGTTGAAGCTCTCGACGAAGCCGCGCATTGGAATCCGCACGGAGTCACGCGCTCCGTCCTGCAAGG
>JBEHXA010000772.1:0-3377 GCA_048498935.1 Myxococcota bacterium | reverse complement strand
GGACCCTTGCCGGTGATCCCACCGCCCCATGTGCCACCGGGCCCGTACCCGCCTCCCGGATATGGCTACGGCCCGCCGGGTTATCCAGGCGCTCCCAGCTATCCAGGTTATCCGCCGCCCGGCTATCCGCCCCCCGGTTATCCGCCGCCCGGCTATCCCGCTGCGGGCTACGGCGCTCCGGTGCCGCCCGGTTATCCGGCGCCCGGCTATGCGCCGCCTCCCGGCTACGCGCCGCCCCCCGCGCAAGCCGCGCCGCCGCCCGGGTACGGGCCGCCCCCGGCACCGTCGGGCGCCTATGGCACACCGCCGCCCGCTCCGGCCGCGAGCGCTCGCTGCCCGAGCTGTGGCGCTGCCAACCAGCCTCAGGCGCGCTTCTGTAACGAGTGCGGATCCAAAATGTCGTGAGCGACGACACCGTGCTGCAGTTTGGGCACTCGCTCCGCGAGGCGCCCGCCGCGCTCGACGAACCGTCGCGCCCCGCGGCGCCGCAGCCAGAGCCGCCGCCACGAGCTACGCAATGTCCAGCGTGTAGCTCGCGCTTCTCGCCCGACGGGCACTTTTGCCCATTCGACGGCACCCCCCTCGTCCCGGCCCACGACTGGGATCCGCGCGCCGACGCGCTGCTCGGCACCGTCGTCGACGATCGCTACGAAGTACTGAGCGTGATCGGCGAGGGCGGCATGGGCACGGTGTACCAAGTGCGGCACCGCGCGTTGGGCAAGCGTTTCGCGCTCAAAGCGCTCCGCAAAGATCTGGCCAATGACGCCGATATCGCCGCGCGCTTCATGCAGGAGGCGCGCACGGCCGCCGCTGTCTCGCACCCCGGGCTGGTCGAGATTACCGATTTTGGGCGGCTCCCGTCGGGCCAGGTGTACTTCGTGATGGAGCTGCTCGAGGGCACGTCGCTCTCGGCCCTATTGCGAAGTGGTGGCCCGCTGCCCGCCGCGCGCGGTCTGGACATCGTTCGCCAGCTCGTGCACGCGCTCAAGGCGGCTCACGATGCTTCGATCGTGCATCGCGATCTCAAGCCGGACAACGTGCACATCGGCAAGAGCGGCAGCGAAGGTGAGCGCGATCAGGTCAAGGTCGTGGACTTCGGGCTGGCCAAGGTGATCGGCTCGAGCAAGCTCACGCGCGCCGGCATGGTGTTCGGCACGCCGCACTACATGAGCCCGGAGCAGGCAGCGGGTGAGTCCGTGGACCACCGCGCGGACATCTATGCGCTCGGCGTCGTGATGTACGAGATGTTCGCTGGCAAGGTGCCGTTCGAAGCCGACAGCTACATGGGCGTGCTCACCAAGCACATGTACATGGAGCCGACGCCGCCCAGTCAGCTGAGCCCCGAGCTGGCCGAGCTCGGCGTGCTCGAACAGGTGATCCTGCGCTGCCTGCAAAAGCGCCCCGAGGCACGCTACGCCGATCTCGGCGCGCTGCTCGCCGACCTCGACCAGCGTCTGCCCGGAGCCGGCGTGGCGCGCGCCGGTCGGAATCGGGAGCATGGCGGCTTGTCACTGCTCGCCGATCAGCTCGAGCTCCCGAGCCTGCCTCCGGAGTCGAGGCGCCTGGCAGGGCGCTTCTGGCCGATCGCGGTGGTGTTGCTCGCGTTCGGGCTGGGAGGCGTGGTCGTCTTGCTGACCGCACACAGAGGACCGCAAGGAGCTGCCGAGCCGGTGGCGTCCGCGAGCGCCGGCACCGCCCGAACCGCGGCAGTTTCTCCGACCGTGACCCCTTCGCTGGCCACGCCCGTCGAGCCGCCAGCGACGGCAGAAAGCTCGAGTCAGGCGAGCACGGCTCGAGCACCCGCCCGCAAGCCGAACAGGACTGCCCCGGCTGCGACCGGCCAGAGGCCGTCAGGGCAGGGGGCCCAGCGGCCACGCGACGCCAAAAAGCGCGCCCTCGGAAGCGGCGAGATCGTCGATCCGTGGGCGCGTTGAGGTGCGCGGCTCGTCTCACTCGGCTTGACATCAGGAGGAAAGCCTTCAACGCTTGCCAAGTCGTCCAACGGGGGACGAACTTGGGCAGTAAGTGGTAAAGCGTGGCAAAGAAACAGCTCCTTCTGGTTGATGCCGATCCGCGCAGCGTGCGCGTCCTGGAAGTGAGCCTGAAGAAGTCGGGGTATAGCGTCACGACCGCCAGCGATGGCGCCGATGCGCTCGCCAAGATCGACTTGTCGGCGCCAGACCTGATCCTGAGCGACACGCGCTTGCCGCGACTCGACGGCTACGAGCTCGTGCGGCGCATGAAAGATCGCCCGGAGCACGCGCACATCCCGGTGGTGTTTCTCACGAGCCAGAAATCGATCGAGGACAAGATCCGCGGTCTAGAGCTGGGCGTCGAAGACTACCTGACCAAGCCCATCTTCGTGCGCGAGCTGATCGCCCGCGTCAATTTGCTCCTCGCGCGTCGCACGCAAGAGCGCATGGCGACCGCCATGCCGATGAGCCGCCGCACCCGCTTGAGTGGTTCGCTCGAGGACATGGGCGTGGTCGATCTGCTGCAGACCTTCGAGATCAGTCGTAAAACCGGCGTCGGCAAGATCGGCAACGGGCGCCGCGAAGCGCGCATTTACTTCCGGGACGGCAAGGTGGTCGACGCCGAGCTCGGGCGGTTGCGTGGCGAAGAGGCCGTGTATCGCGCGTTGATCTGGAACTCCGGACACTTCGAGGTCGAGTTCTGTCCGATCGATCGTGAAGACATCATCCCGACTTCGACGCAGGGCCTGCTGATGGAGGGCATGCGTCGCGTCGACGAATGGGGGCGTCTGCTCGAGCAGCTGCCGCCGCTCGCGACGATATTCGAGGTCGACCAAGAACAGCTGGTCGAGCGCCTCAACGAGATCCCCGACGACCTCAACGGCATTCTCAAGCTGTTCGACGGCAAGCGTACGCTGCTAGACGTGATCGACGACTCGCCGTTCGAGGATCTCTCGACGCTTTCGACGATCACCAAGTTGTTCTTCGAAGGGCTGCTCGTCATCTCGCAGGCAGCGCCCGACGACGACGTCGTCCCGAGCGAAGAGCTACACCAACAAGTCTCGGCGCGACCCGAGCGCTGGTCGGGCCCCGGCGCAGGGGACGAGGACGTGGTGCCCGAGTATTCGAGCGAGCCCCGCCTCCCCGCCGAAGCGCCGCAGCCTTCCTGGCGCCCCTCGGCGCCGCCCTTGGCGCTGCCGGGCCAACCGTCGGTGCCGCCGGAGACCCTTCCGGGGTTGAGCCCGCGCGAAGGCCAAGTGCCCGCCGAGTTTGCGGTTGCAGAGGACGGTAGCTCTGAGCGCTCGCGGCCGCGCGTGGTCCTGCCGAGCGTGCGTGAAGAGGCGCCACCACCGACGGCTTTCGACTCGCGTCAGGCGCATCGCACCCAAGCCGGCCTCGGTCCGC
>JBEHXA010000771.1:0-3384 GCA_048498935.1 Myxococcota bacterium | reverse complement strand
CGCAGGACGACATCGTCCACCCCGAGCTCACGGTGTTCGAAGCCGTGCGCTACAGCGCGCGCTTCCGCCTACCCCCCGACTACTCCGACGAAGAGATCAACCGCCGCGTAGACACCACGCTCGCCCAGCTCGGGTTGGAGCAGGTGGCGCACCTGCAGATCGGCAAGCCGGAGCGCAAGATCCTCTCGGGCGGCCAGCGCAAGCGCGTCAACATCGCGATGGAGCTGGTCACCGATCCGGTGATCATGTTCTTGGACGAGCCGACCAGCGGTCTCGCCGCGGACGACACGCAAGCGCTGGTTCAGCTGCTGGCCGAGCTGGCCAAGCAAACCGGCAAGACGATCATCACGACCATTCACCAGCCGGCCAAGGACGAGTTCGAGAAGTTCAATCAAACTCTCGTGCTCGGTCCCGGTGGCTTGACGATTTTCTTCGGCCCGCCCAAGGACGGCTATCAGTTTTTCGGCGGCTTTTTGGCGCGCTCCGGCAAGTCGAACGACATCGACAACCCGCGCGACATGTTCGACATGCTCAACCGCCGCGAGCGCCCGATCTTCGAGGCGATGCGCGCGCAAAACCCGCAGACGCCGCGCTTCATGGCGCGCGCCGCGGCGGCTCGAGAGTGGAACGCCGAGTACTTCAACCCGCAGAACCCCACGTTCCAAAAGATGTTCTCGGGCCGGCGCGCCGTCGGCACCGGGACACCGCCGCAAGGCGGCAGCAAGACGCGACCGAAAACGAGCGGGCAGTTCGGCCTGCTGTTCAGCCGCTACTTGAAGGTAAAGGCCCGCGACGTCAGCGGCACCCTGATCATGCTGCTGCAGGCGCCGATCATCGGCGTCTTGCTGGCCGGCGTGTTCGGTGGGCAGAAGGACGCGATTCCGTTTTGGTGCCTCGGAGCGCTGCAGGAGCTATCCAAGCGCAGCGGCGGCGCAGGCTCGGGCATCGAAGACACGCTGAGCGCGATGCAGACGACGCCCGATCACTCGGCCGCGATCTTCTTTTGCGTCGTTTCCGCGGTGTGGTTCGGCACCAGCAACGCGGCGCGCGAGGTAGTGAGCGAGCGGGCCATCTACATGCGCGAGCGCATGGTGAACCTGAAGCTGTTCAACTACATCTTCTCGAAGTTCGTGCTGCTCAGCCTGGTGTGCATCGTGCAGTGCACGGTTTTGCTCGCGATCGTGTTTTTTGCGCTGGGTTTCAACGGCGGCTTGCCGGCGTTCGGCATCTCGCTGGCGACCTTGATCGTCACCGCCATGAACTCGGTGGCGATCGGGCTCTTGCTCAGCACGCTGGTGACGAGCGCCGAGGCCGCGATGGCCCTGACACCAATCGCCCTGATTCCGCAGGTGGTGCTGGGCGGCTTGATGGTGCCGATGACCACCAACCCGATGCTCAAGTGGTTCATGTACGGGATGCCCGCGCGCTGGGGCTTTCAGGGCATGATCGCGCAAGAACGGCTGGCCATCGCGAACGACACCGCCTGGATCATCGACATCAAGAAGCCGGACACGACCAGCGCCGAGAACTTCCTGTTCGCCGGCAAGTTCAAGTGCGCCGAAGCCCAGATCGCCAGCCTCGACTTCAACGGCGCCTGGGGCTTCACCGACTACAAGCTGTTCTGGCTGCCGCCCAGCGTGCTCATCGGGATGATGCTCGCGCTGATGGTAGTGATTCTGATTATCTTGAAGCGGCGAGATAGTATCTAAGGCTTCGCGCAGCTCGTGGACTGGCCCGAGACGGTGCAGACCGTGCCGGGTTTGCACTTTTCGGAGGCGACGAAGCGTTCGTTCTGGCAGGTGATGAGCGACTTTTTGTCCTCGCTGCAAGCAACGTGGCCGCTGAGCGTCTTGTCGCAAGTGTCACCGAGCTTCGCGACGGTCTGGTCGCACGCGAGCTTGCCCGCGGCCGAGCTGCACTGGTTCTCGCCTCGGCAGCGGTACAGCTCCACCATGCTGCCGTCGCGGCAGGTGAGCACGCGGCTGTTGTCCACCGAGCAAGCGCTCGCGCCCGCCTTCTTGCAAGCCTCCCCCACCTCGGCCACCGACTGGTCGCAATTGGCCTGCTTGCCGACGAGCTCACAGCCCCGCGGCCCCCGGCAGGCGACCTTGGTGAACTGCCGAGCGTGGCAGGCCAGCATGGCACGCTCGTCGGCGCATACCGCGACCCCTTCGTCCGCCTTCGCGCACGGATCGCCAGGTTGATTGCCGGAGATGTCACAGCTCGTCGCCTCTTGAATGGTGGTGCAACCGCCCTTGCCCTTGCACGGCGTCTCGACGAACTTGCCGTCGTCACACACGAGCTCGCGTCGCGCATCCAGGCAGCGCGCCTCGCCCACATCGCAGCTACTACCGGGGCCAGGCTTGCAACCGACCAGAAACGTGAAAGCGGCCGACAGCACGAGCAATAGGCCGCAGTTCGGCAGGCGCATCTTCACCCGGCAGACTCAACCCCAACTGGGTCACTCCTTTCCAGCAATTTGAGCGCGCCCCGCTCCCCGAGGCCGCGGCATCCAGCCACAGCGTACGAGGCCGCTTGCAGGCCCCGCCCCAGCGCCCTACGTTGCCTTCCCCGCCCACGCCCGCCGCGTCTGGGCGATTTCGAGGAGACAACCATGGGCCTTCACATTGGCAGCATCGCACCCGATTTCGAGCAAGACTCCACGATCGGGAAAATCCGCTTTCACGAGTGGCTCGGCAATGGCTGGGCGATCCTCTTCTCCCACCCCAAGGATTTCACGCCCGTGTGCACCACGGAGCTCGGCCGCACTGCCAACTTGAAGGCCGAGTTCGACAAGCGCGGCGTCAAGCCGATCGCGGTCAGCGTGGATAGCGTGCAGGATCATCAGCGCTGGATCCCGGACATCGAGCAGACCCAGAACGCGAGCATGAACTTTCCGATCCTCGGCGACGCCGATCGAAAAGTCGCCAAGCTCTACGACATGATCCACCCCGAAGCGAACGACACGTTGGCCGTGCGCTCGGTGTTCTTCATCGATCCGAACAAGAAGATCCGCGCCATGATCACGTACCCGGCCAGCACTGGTCGCAACTTCGGCGAGATCTTGCGCGTGATCGACTCGCTGCAGCTCACCGACAGCCACAAGGTCGCCACCCCGGCAGACTGGAAAGACGGCGACGATTGCGTGATCGTCCCGGCGGTGCAGGACCCCGAGGAGATCCAACGTCGGTTCCCCAAGGGTCACACCGCGCTTCGCCCGTACCTGCGTATGACTCCGCAGCCCAACAAGTGACGTCCTGAAAGCGCGCTGCGGCGCCGCTCGGTATTTTGCCGGACGGCGCCGCTGCTTTTTGTGTGCTCAGCGCGCAGCGCGTCGGCGCCGCAGCGCTGCGCCACCCAGCGCAATGGCCAAAAGTGCTACGC
>JBEHXA010000770.1:0-3386 GCA_048498935.1 Myxococcota bacterium | reverse complement strand
CGGTGGCAGCGAGACCGATCCGAATGCCGGCGGCGACGATCAAGGGCTCGCGGGCGCGGGCGGCGGCCCTGCCGGCGAGCCGCTGCCCGGTATTGTGGAAGAGCTGCTCGACGCAGCACTACACGGTGGCGCCGTCGATCTAGATGGCGACGGCGTCATTGACGTCACGTTCGTGATCCAGGGCACCGATCGCATTACCTATGTTCCGACCGCCGAGCAGGCGGTGCTCACGGTGACCCGCCACGCCGACGGGAGCGCCGAAAAGAGCGGGGACTTCGATCTCGACGGCACCGAAGACTTCAACGAGACGGAGCTCTGGACCGAGACTTCGCTGGCGCGAGCAACGCTGCGCGACAACAACTTCGACGGGCATTTCGAGGCGCGTGAGCATCTGGAGCTCGATCTCAGCGCGACGACGTTCCATTTCTTGTCCGAAGCGCAGGCCCCGAACGAGACGACCTGGACCAAAGTCGACGAACAGACCGGTGTCGGCACCAGCGCGGCGGGCGGCGAGTGTCTGGGGCTCGAGAACTATCCCCCCGCAGGGCAAACCAGCGACCAGACGGTGGTCGGGCACATCCGGATCGCCACCGCCAAGCCGAACCTGCCGCTGACCGGCGCCTGCTCGGCCGATCAAGCTGCGCGCATCCGCTCCGCCTTGGCCTCGCTGTTTCGAAATACCTTGGACGAGCTGGTGCCGCTCCAAGACTTTGGTGACTCGAGCGCCGTGCAATGCCTGGCTCGCCGTGACGCCGTCTTCGTGGAGAGCTTCGTGCACACGATGGCGAGCGGCCCCGGTGCGCGCATCGCCTGCGGTGGCAACTGCGCCGGAGTGTACGGCGCCACGGATCCCGGCACTCCCCGCATCAACCTCAATTTCTCAGTGATCGGCACGGAAGAGCGATCGCTGCAGAGCACGCTGCTCCACGAGCTCATTCACTCGAGCGGCTATCGTCACAGGGACGACGGCACCAGCGACTCGATCTATGCGTGCGAGCGCTGGTGCACCGGTGACTCGATGGATGCTTCGGGCAACCCCAACATGCAGGATTGCTTCCGTTGCTCCGCCTCGCTGGCAGCCAAGCAAGAATGTTGCGGCGATTTGACGGTTTGCGTCGGCGGTTGCTGCGACGGCCCCTGCCAGCCCGACGGCACCTGCGGCGTGTGCGGAGTCGCAAAGGCCAACGGCCTCTCCTGCATCTACGAAGGCACCACCAAGCTCGACGCGACCATGTCGGGCACTGGGTGGGAGTACAACGGGCAGCTGCGCCTCGTGGCGACTGACGTGGTGACCGACTACCAAGTCGGGCAAAGCATCACGATTCGGCGCGGTATCCGCTACAAGCCGACGGGTACGGTCAGCGCGACCTTGAAGGGGCTATTGGACTGCGTGCCTGCGCCTGCCAGCATCGCGCTCACGGACAGCACCTTCGTCGGGGACATCATCGTCGGGATCGATCCACCCAAGATCATCGCGTCATGCAAGGTGAACATCCCGGGCGGCACCGCCATCGTTTGTTCTCAGGGCGGTTCTCCGGCGAGTGGAGACGGCTGGGGTTGGTTCTTCGTCGCACCGAGCGGTGCGATCACGCTGCCGAACCTGGTTGGTAACGTCCCATTGCCCATGTCCGCGGGGACGTCCTCGTGGAGTTGGCACCCGGTCGCCGAGTGACTGAGTCCCGAGACAGCTCGCTCGTTCTACATGTTCGCGACACTTCCTGGTCCGGTTGGTCCGGTTGGTCCTGCCGGCACGGCGGTTGCACTGATGTTCCTCGTGAAGCCCGCCCGACGCCGGGCTGCACCCCAAGCCACGAGGAGAAACCACCATGAACGACAAATTCGGGCGCGATCGCCACCGCGACGACCGCAACTGGGGCCGACGCGACGACCAGTGGGCCCCACGCAACGACCGATTCAGCGGCCGCGACGACCGCTATCACGAAGACCGCTACGGCGAAGATCGCGCAATGCGCAGCCCCGACAGCGAATTCGAGACTTCGGAGCCGTACCGCCAGCCCACGGACGAGGCGTGGCGGGGACAGCCGCGTTATGGCCTCAGTGACTACGATCGCTACGCGGCTCGCTCGAGGTTCTCGTCCAACGCTGGGCGAAACTATGGCGGCGCGATCGACCGACAAGGTTACGCTCCGTCGCCCTACGTGCCGGCTGGCGAGCTCCGCGGCGGATTCTACGGCCGCGGGCCAAAGGGATACACGCGCACCGACGAGCGCATTCGCGAGGACGTGTGTGAACGCCTCAGCTGGAACGACGAGGTGGACGCGACGGACATCACGGTGCGGGTCGAGTCGGGCGAAGTAACGCTCGAGGGCAGCGTGCCCACGCGACACATGAAGCGACTCGCCGCCGACATCGCGGAGGACGTCGCCGGCGTTCTGGACGTGCACAACGTCATTCGAGCCACCAAACCCCTCCTCACCGAGCTCAAGGAAAAGGTGACCGGCGAGCAAACCGAGCAGCACCACGCCAACACCGGTACTCGCACGACTGGCAGCGCGGGGCTCACCGAGCCACGGAACGGCGCCGTTTAGCGATAATTCAAGGCGGGTCTGGCTGCTGGGTGGTGGTTTTGGTTCTCCCGCAGCCGGGGCAAAATGCGTAAGGCTGTCGGGCTCGCTGAGACTGCCTCACGGCTGTCAGGCAGACTTGCTACTGCTGCGGCTGCGCGTGCTGCCTCCACTCGTGCTCTTTCGGCTCGTGCTCCGGCTCGTGCTGCCTCGGCTGCTGCCGGAGCTCTTCGAGCCCTTGCGCGGTCTGGGGACTTTGCCGCCTGCGCGACGCGCTTCGGACAGTCCGATCGCAATGGCCTGCTTGCGACTCGTCACCTTCTTCTTCGAGCGCCCCGAGCGCAGCTTGCCGCCCTTCATCTCGTGCATCGCGCGCTGCACCTTCTTTCCGGCTTTGGCTCCGTAGCGACGAGAACCGGTCTTGCGCGTCGACTTCTTCGTGTTCTTACGTGTAGGCATGCCGCCGCTCTGAGCAAGTGCCATGCCACCTCAAGCTCGGCGCGCCTGCGAGCGGCCGGCCCACTGCACCCAGCTCGTGCGTGGCTCCTCGGTGACGCTGCGGAGCACGTCTGGTGGTTCGAGCACCGGCAGCGCACCGAGCACCCGTTCCAAGTTGAGCGCGTCGAACGGCGCGCGTACTTTCACGTCGTTGTCGAAGTAAACGTAAACGTCCTGGCCGCGCATCAACATGGCGCGCACTCTCGTGGCCCAGCCTTCGAGTTCGCGCTCGTCGTAGCCGCTGACGTAAAGCTGCTTGGACCCGTGTAGCCGCACGTAGCCAAAATCGGCTGTCGCTTCGTCGATCATCGGGTAAAGCCCCGCCGTATCGGCGACGCAGACTGCCACATTGTAGCGACTGAG
>JBEHXA010000769.1:0-3401 GCA_048498935.1 Myxococcota bacterium | reverse complement strand
AACCCCCACACCTTGCGGTACCGGAACCTAAATCCGGCGCGTCTGCCAATTCCGCCACTCGTGCGATGTAGAGAGGGCGCAGGCATAGCGCGAGGGAGTTGGGGGCGTCCAGGGGTGCGGTGCAGGCAAGTGCTTCGGGCTGGAATCTTGGGAAAAATGGCGGGAGCGCCCGGTCCGAGCGGGGGCTGGGCGGGACCCGCCGCGACCGCGCGAGGATTGCCGTTCGGTTGAGCGTGCTTATGGTGGGCTCGCCGTGTCGATCACCGAGCGTCGTCGTTTGCGCGCTTCTGTGGGGCTCCTGCTCTCCGCTTGCGCGTGCCTACCGGCGTGGCCAAGCACCACGGCAAACGCCGGAGAGACCGAGCGTCCGAGTGAGTCTTGGTTTCACGGAAGCGAGTTGCGGGCGGCGTGGAACGAGCTGAGGGGCGATGCGTACCCGCTAGACGAGGTCGAGCGTTGGCTCGAGCCGGGGCAACGTGTGACGTGCGACAAGGCCGGACTGGTGAGCTACCGAGGCACCACGCTGCGCTACGCCGGGAGTGTGCTCGTGAATCCGGCGTTTCGCGAACGCTTGGCTCGCTTCGAGCAGGTGGCGGCGGAGGCGGCCCGTGAGGTGTACGGGCGCGAGCCGCGCTTGGTGCGACACTACGGCGCGTTCAGCTGCCGGTCGACGCGCAACCGCAGCTACGTGCTGAGCGAGCACGCGCTCGGCAACGCGCTGGACCTCGTCGGCTTCGATTTCGGACCAGCGACCAAGAAGCAACTCCCCGAGGGTCTTCCCAAGCAACTCAAGTGGTCATTTCAAGTCCGCGTGGCGCGTGACTGGCGGCCGACTAGCGGCGCATCTGCAGCGTCGACACTTCACGCGCGCTTCCTCGCCCTGCTCACCGAGCGCCTGCGCGAGCGTGGGGATATCTTCCGCTGCATGTTCGGCCCGGGACACGGTGGCCACGACGACCACCTCCACCTCGACGCCGCTCCGTGGCGCTACGTCGACCTGTAGCTCACGGCTGAGTCGCGGCGACGCAGACCCTCGTCGTCTGGCAAAAATTGAGCAGACCGGAGGTTTCTCGTCTGGGTGTGATGGGGCTGCCGCGGGGCCGGTGGGGGCGATCTGAATTCAACACCTGGGGAGCAGAACGGACACGACACGCCAGGACGGAAGCGACGGGGTCTCCATGCGAGTTTTGCGCGCGATTGTTCCTGGTTCACGACTGGCAGCCACCGCGCTGGTAGCGCTCGCTTGGGGGTGCGCGAGCGACCCGAGCACCGGCAACCCGGCGGGCAGCACCACCGGCGGCAGCGCGGGTAGCGTCGGTTCCACCGGCGGCGGCAGCGCCAACGGCGGAGGCAGCGCCCCGGTCGTGGACATGCCTCCCACCGGCTACGACCCGCAAACGCTCGACCCGGGTTACGTGCCCGTGCATCGCCTGACCAACAGCGAATACAACAACGGCGTCGGCGACCTACTCGGCACCGCGCTGCGACCCGCTGACTACTTCCAGGCGCAAACCGGCACGGGCTTCGACAACAACGCGGGCCCGCTCACCGGTATCACCGCCGCCAACGCCTCCGCCTACTTCGACGCAGCCAAAGCGATCGTCGACGACGTATTCGCGAACGCGGCGCTCAAGGCGAAGGTCGTGAGCTGCCAGCCTGCTGCTGCCGGCGACGCTGCGTGCGCGACCACCATCATCAACTCCTTCGGCAGGCAGGCTTGGCGTCGCCCGCTGGAGGCGACGGAAACGCAGCAACTGCTGGCTCGCTACAACGAAGCGCTCACCACGCTGCACAAAGATCACGACGGCGCGATCGGGCACGTGCTGCGCATCATGCTCACGTCCGCGCCCTTCCTGTACTGGATCGAGATCGATCCGGATCTGCAAGCCGCCGCCACGGCCAAGCGCGCGCTCACCGGCTACGAGCTCGCGTCGCGCTTGTCCTACACGCTCTGGGGCTCGTTGCCCGACACCGCCCTGCTCGATCTCGCGCAAAGCGGCGCCCTGACCGATCCGGCCAAGCTCTCGGAGCAGGTAGATCGCTTGCTGGCTGACCCCAAGGGCCCGCGCTTCGTCCAAACCTTCTTCAACCAGTGGCTGCACATCACCAACCTGGGCGGCCACCAGGTGGACGAAACCCTGTACCCGACGTGGAACGAAGCGCTTCGCACGGCCATGTTCGCCGACGCGAGCAGCTTCTTCTCGAGCTTCGTCTTCGGGACGAACACGTGGGCAAACTTCCTGACCGCGCCCCTCACCCCCACTGCAGGGATGGAGGCCATCTACGCGCAAGACCCGCCAGGGCTCCGTAAGGGCTTCCTCGGCTTGCCCGCGTTCCTGACGGCACAGTCGGTGCCGACCCGCACTGCTCCGACCTTCCGCGGCAAGGTCGTGCTCGAAGGCGTGATGTGCACGCCGCTCACGGTGCCGGCCAACCTGGTCATCCCCGATCTCGAGGATGCGGGCGGCGACGCCGTGCCGCAAGACAACATCCGCAAAAAGCTGGAAAAGCACCGCGAGTCCCCCGACTGCGCTGCTTGTCACAAAATTCTCGATCCGATCGGCTTGGGCCTCGAAAATTTCGACGCCATCGGTCGCTATCGCACTACCTACTCCAATGGCGACGCGGTCGACAGCTCGGGTATGGTTGGCAACCAGCCCTTCAGCGGCCTCGAGCAGCTGATCCCGATCCTGATGGCGGACCCGCAGTACAGCACCTGCCCCGGCGAAAAGATCGCGAGCTTCGCGCTTCGCCGCACGCTGCGCACCGAAGACGAGCCGTACGTCAAACAGCTCGCCACTGATTGGGCATCGGGCTCAATCAAAGACTTGGTCAAGCGCATGGTGGTGAGCGACGCCTTCCGCTTCCGCAAACTTCCCGCGAGCGCGCTGTGACTGGAGCCAAGCCGATGAACCGCCTTTTTTCCCGCCGAAATGTGCTGCGCGGCGCCGGTGTTTGCCTGGCGCTGCCCTGGCTCGAAAGCCTGGCTCCGCGCCACGCCAACGCGCAAGCCACGACTGCTCCCAAGCGCTTCGTCCCGATCTTTTTCCCGTGCGGCGCGGCCGCTCAGTGGTGGGAAAAGGCGCCTGCGTTCGGTCAAGGCGTGTTCAACGACGACTTCGTGCTCGGTCAGGTGCACGAGCCGCTCGCCGCGCTCAAAGCCAAGTTGCTGATCGTGAGCCGCATCGGCAACTACAGCTGGAACGGCGGCAGCACCGGCGTGAGCCCGGCCAGCCACGCGCGCTGCCCCGCGGCGCTCCTCACCTGCGTCGACGCGGACAAGCTCGCGAGCGCGGCCGGCATGAACCTGCCCTCCGCCGTCATCAACGGCGTCTCGGCCGATCAGATCATCGCGCAGAAGGGAAAGTTTGCAGAGGTAACCGCGCTCGAGTCGATGCAGG
>JBEHXA010000768.1:0-3406 GCA_048498935.1 Myxococcota bacterium | reverse complement strand
CGCGTACAGATCGAACAGCTGCGCCCAAGCGCGGCGCTTGCGAGAGAGCTCTTCAAGGCGCTCGCGCGCCTCGCGGTCGTCGGGCGCCACCTTGAGCAGCGCAGCGTACGCGTCCGTGGCGTTCTGCGCGTTGGAGAATTGATCCAGCCAGCGGCGCGCAGCGGCGCGGTAGAGCTCCTTCTTCTCTTCGACGTCCGGCGTGATCTCGGCCAGCTTGATCTGGTTGGTGATCAAGTCGCGATGCCGTCCGAGCTTGTCGTACAGCGCCACGAGCTCGCGCATCTCGACCACGTCTTGCTCGTCGAGCTTGTCGTCGAGTTGAACGATCTGACCGAGCACGGAGAGCAGCGCGGTGTCGCTCTTGAAGTACTGGCGATACACGGTGGCGACCTCGCGCAGCACCGCCAAGCGCTCCTGATACTTCTCGTTCGGCAAGCGCTCGAGCTCCTGCCGCAACAGCTCGACCAGCGCGTTGTAGCCCTGTGTCTGCTTGTACAGACGCTTGAGCGCCGCGCGCGCCTCGGTGTTGTCCGGATCTTGCCTGAGCACGCTCTTGTACTGTTCGACGGCCTTCTGGGCGTTCTCCTGGCCCTCCGCCAACTTGCCGAGCTGTGAGCTGAGCTTGGTGCGCTCCTTGCTGCCCTCGGGCAGCGCACGCGCCGCCGCCTGTAGCACTTCCATCAGGCGCGCGTCGTCGTTTAGGGTCGCGCAATACTCGCGGAAGAAACCGAGCATGCCCGGGTTTGCGGGCTCGACCTTACGAATGCGCTCGAACCAAGCTTCGGCGTCTTGCGCCTTGTCGAGCTTCTTCCAGTGCAGCATCGCGATCTGGAGCATGTCGCCGACGTGCTCCGCGTCGCTCGAGCCCTTAGCCTTGATTTCCCGCTCGTATAGCGACGCGAGCTCCGCCCAGCGCTCGGTGCTCGAGTACAAATCGGAGAGGAACTCCTTCGCCTCGGCCTGCTCCGGAGCATCGCGCAGCACGCGATCGTAAGCGCGCGCTGCGCGCTCCTTGTCTTCCAAGTCCTGCGCGTAGGTGCGCGCCAAGCGCACGCCCGCCGAGACGCGCGAGCCAGCGGACTCACCGCGATCGGAGAGGCGCTCCAGCACGCCCGCCACGTCCTCGTGGCGACCGCGCTGCCGGTAGAGATGCTCGAGCAACCTCCCCGCCGCCTCGTTGGTCGGATCGAGGCGCACGGCTTGCTCGAGTCGATCGACCGCGGCTTCGAAGGCCGCGTCGTCGCTGCCGAAGCGCACGTCCATCTCGGCGGCGCGCATGAGCATGGAGCTCTTGTAAACTTCGTCGCTCGCGCCCTCGGCCTCGCTCAAATAACTTTGGCGTAGCTCGGTGTAACGCGCGCGACGGCTCTCCTGCTCCTCGAGCGCGCGCGACGCCTCGCTGTCGTCGGGGGACAGCTCCAGCAGGCGCAAGTACGCGGCCGCCGCGCCATCTTCGTCGAACAGCTGCTCGGAAAGGAGCTTGGCGTGCTCACGTACGAGCCCCGCTTCGCGCGGGCCGCCAGCCGCGATTTCGATCGCGAGCTCGATCAGCCGCGCAGCCGCGGTCCACTCACCGCGCTCGGCATGCTTCTCGCGGGCCGCGTCGAGCAGCCTCAGCAGCTCGTCGAGCGACAGGTCTCCGCCCTCGGCCTTGGCCGAGCTTCGCAGTGATTCCCAAGCTTGAGTCGAACCCGGTTCAGCCTGCAGTTTTCCGAGCGCGTTACGGATCGTCTGAGAATCCATTGAGCTATTCTTTTCCTCGTTCGGCCGGGCCCTCATCACCGAGGGCTGCCCGCATCCGCACGCTCGCCGCTCCGCCCTTGGGGGTAGCGGAGTGAAAGCGCGTCGGAGCCAGATCGGATGTCAGTCGCGAAGGTTCCCTGCCTCGCGCACGGGGCGAGGGCGGCCGAGAGTACGCCGCGTAGTTTTGCGTTACAAGCACTCGAAACCCCTCGGGTTTGGAGCGGTTGGCTTGTCGTTAAGGGTGCGATGCGGCGAGGCGTGCGAGCTCACGGCGCTGCGCCGCTACAACCCTTGGGTCAGCGCCCAGGCGCGCGGCTTCTTCGAGCGCGCGGGTCGCTTCATCGAGCCGGCCCAAACCCATGAGCGCGAACGAACGACCGAGGTGAGCATCTGGGAGCTTCGGCCGCTGCGCTACAATCGCGTCATACTGGACGAGAGCCCCCGCGAGATCGCCACGCTTGATTGACAATGTCGCCAGACCGACGCGATTTTCCAGCGCCTTCGGGTCGGCCAGGAGGCCAGAGCGGTAAGATTTCTCGGCCGCAGTAACGTCACCCAACGACAGCTGAACTAGGCCGAGGGCGTGCCATGCGGCCGGGTCGCGTGGGCTACGCCGCAGCGCTTCGCGGAGGCGTGGCTCGGCTTCCTCGATCTCGCCCCAGCGCGCGGCCCGCAGGCCGCCAGTCAGCGGACCGAGGGGATCCGTAGGCGCAACCTCGGCGGCGCGATCGTAGGCAGCGAGCGCCTCGTCGTAGCGGTGAGAAACCTCGAGCGCGTAGCCGAGCTCCACCAGTGGGATCGGGCTCCGATCGCCGAGCTGACGCGTGAGCTCCGTGACCTCCGCCTGGGCCGCGCCGAGCTGGCCTCGGAACGCCTCGACGCGCACCAGCAAGCGCCGCTCCGCCACCGCGTCCGGATGCTCGCGCAAGTAGTCACGCAAGAGCTTGCTCGCCTCGTCGGCTTGCCCCTTGTCCATGAGCAGCACGGCGCGGGGCAAGGGCGACGCGGCCGACCCCGAGCAAGCGAGCGGGCCGGCGCACAGGGCGAGCAGCAACCAGAGCCTCGCGAGCATGCGCCCCCTATGTTACCACTTTGCGCGAGGCTGCCGCGCCATGACGACCGATTCGAACGCGATAACGAGCGTCGCCGTAGTCGGCGCAGGGCAGATGGGGGCCGGCATTGCCCAGGTGATTGCCCGGGCCGGCATCGCCGTTACCCTCTCGGATCGCCAGCCGGAGCTCGCTGCGAGTGCGAAGGCCAAGCTCGAAGCGCGGCTGCGCAAGCAGCAGAACGCCGGCAAGGTAACCGCCGACGTGGTCGACGCGACGCTCGAAAGGCTCGCGACCGGCGGGCCACTCGCGGGCCTAGACCAGGTTGACCTGGTGATCGAAGCGGCACCCGAGAGCCTGGAGCTCAAGGTCGAGCTGTTCACTCGCTTCTCCGAACGCGCCAAGCCTTCGGCGCTGCTCGCGTCCAACACCTCGAGCCTCTCCATCACACGGTTGGCGCGCGAAACGAATCGTCCAGATCGGGTGCTGGGCCTGCATTTCATGAATCCGGTGCCGGTGATGAAGCTGCTCGAGGTGGTGCGCGGCACCCTCACCAGCGAGGCCACGCTGGCGGCCGCTGCAGCGCGTATTCCTCGGTTGCCATATCGTGACGC
>JBEHXA010000767.1:0-3409 GCA_048498935.1 Myxococcota bacterium | reverse complement strand
CTCGAGCCGCGCTCGAAGGAGCCGGCGACCCGGTGGGGCGAGTGGCAGCAGCGGCAAATGCCGATGTCGCTGCTGCGGCGTCACCTCGCCGAGCTCGGCGAAGAAGCCGGCCTCGCCATCATCTGCGGCAGCGGCTCCGGCGTCGTCGTCGCCGACCTCGACGACGCAGAAGCCGTCGCTTGGGCCGAGGCGAATCTGCCGCCGACGCCGTGGCGGACGAAGACGTCGCGTGGCGAGCACTGGTTCTATCGGTGCGCGAAGGAGCCGTTGCCGTCGACGCCTCCGCCGTGGACGGGGCAGCTGCAGGACGAGGCCCGCTATGTCGTCGCCCCCGGCTCGCTTCACCCGAATGGCCATCGGTATCGCTGCCTCGGCGACTGGACGCAGTCGAAAGAGGCGTTGCCGGTCTTCGATCCGAAGTGGCTGGTCGACGTCGCCGCTCTGCGGGCCGCTCGCCTTGCCGTGCTCAAACGGCGGTGAATCCAGATGGCAGCACCATGAAAGCGCCAGCATTACTGTACCAAACTGGTCGACCAGCCTAAGTCATGCGCGGCATCGCGGCGCTGCAAAACGCGAGGCCTTGCCAGCGCAGTCGGAGCGCTACTCCACCGTGAACAAGCCGCCCTGCAACTTCGGAATGATGGACTGCCAAGTCGTGCCGTGATGCACAAAGCACCCAACCATCGTTGCGCTGCTGTCACCGCCCTTGGTCGACATCTTCAGAGTGAAGATCCCGGAGAAATCGCGCTCTGCCAAAAACGCCTTTTCACCAAAATCTACCATGCCTTGGGTCTGGGCCACATTGCCAATCGACTGGTCAACCGTCTTGCCGATGCGTTGTTCATCTAGATATAGCCCAAACGAGCATGCCACCGCATCGATGCCCGGCGGCAAGCCACCGGGCAGCGTGTACGTCCAGGTGCCGCGGATCTTTGCCTTTCGCCACGGCAGCACGCCCCAGTTAACGAAGGCGTTCGCTGGGTACGGTGCGGCCTGCGCAGTTCCGCCGGTTTGGCAGGCCAAAGATGTGCCGTCAGCGAGCGGCGCGGGACGGAAAGAACAGGTGATCGGCTTTGGCACAAGGTCGCACGAACAATGGAGCCGTCGAGATGCTTGGTCGTGGCAGTTGGGGCGGTTTCGGTCAATCGGCGGATTTGAAGCTGGTAGAAAATACTGACTGCCAACAATTCCATCGTCAGGCAACACGCTTGAGCCCAAGCCAGCGATTTGGTCAGAGCAGGCTTCGCGATATTGATCATCGCAGCTGCCGCTGCCGTCGACGGTCAGGCGAGGCGGACCACACTGATAGAGAAACTCTGTCACCTCCGTTTCGATAGTCGGCGGCATCTCGACCGTTGGCGGCGAGGGGCCCGTCGGCGGTGTGGGCACGGGCACCATCGAAGGCGTCGGCGGAGTTGGCGCGGGGGCAGGACAGACGGGGGCCGGTGATGCGGTCGTTGACGATTTATTGCCGCGCGGTGGGCACGAGCGGCCGGGACCGCGTTTCGGCCCAAGCCCTTTCAAGGCATCAGCGGCGATCTTGCGCTGGGCATCGATGGGAGCAAGCCCGGGCAGCGTGTGCTTCAAATAGTGATTGTAGTACTCGATTGCCTTGTCTTTGTTCGCCGCACGATGAAAGCAAACGGCAGCCTCAAAGGCGTTGTCGACATTCAATTTGATCTTGAAAGCTTCGGCAAAGTGAAGAGCGCACATTTCCCAATGCTGCGAACGCTTAGCGTCCTCGGCGATCTCAAGTTCCTCCGCATAGTCGGGCGTCTGAGCTAGCATAACCAAAACGATTGGAGCGATGAGCATGACCAACGGTACCGCGCCCACCCAACCGGGTTCAACGACAGCCAGCGCGGCTGCAACAACGCAGCCAGCCAACTCAGTGCTGGCGCCGCCGGCCGGCCCGCCGCCTCCAAAGGGCGAGGAGGCTCGTGAGTACGGCAAGGGGTGGCTGGCGTTGGCAGGTTTCCTTCTCTCTGTTGTCAGCTTCAGCTGCGGCTCGCTGGTCAACGTGGTGAATGGCGGCTGGGTGATCTACGACTGGACTGAAAAAAAGCGCGAGGAGCGCTTCGAGAAGGTCGACAAGACGCTGACTGAATTGATGAATGCGACCGCGCGAATCTGTGCTCCGTACTCTCAAAACGAAGATCAGCGTGTAATTCAGCAGAATGAGATTGAAGCAATGAAAGCTTCAGCGCGCGCCGCTGCGAGTACCATTGGCGGTGACGCATATGCTCGTGCTTTTGAGTTGAGTTTTTCCCTTCTCCTTAATGAGCGCGAGAAAGAATTTCGCTCCTGCCTCACGGAGCACAACGGTCACTACGCTGTGAGGGCACTTCGGAGCCAGGGCGACCACTGCGACGCCTACGACCAGAAGCAGCAGGAGCTCGACCAGCTGAGCGCGAAGTGGAGCGCGGCCGTGGCCAGGTGGCGCAGATTGCGGGACGGCTGCGCCGACCCTTCTACCAACGAGCGCGACATGCAATGATAACCATCACCGACAAGTCTCAACATATTTAATGTATTCCGCGCGGATTCCCGTGGCCGCCTCAACCATACGCGCAACTTCACCAGCCTCGATCGGGTGGCGTCCTGCAGTCGGGCGCGCCCATGTCGCGCAGGCCTTCGCTGCCTTCAGTCTCGTCGACTCCGTGCTCGTCAGCGACACGCCCTCGAGCAGCGTCGACGCCCACCAGGTGAGCCACGATCTCGACTCGGCGAGCACCGCCGGCCATCGTCCGCTGCGCACGAGCTCGTCTGGGTCGGCGTCGACGAAGCGGGGGTCGACGACGTTGACGGACAACGATCCTTCATGCGTGCGCATCGTCCGCGCGAGCTGCTCGAGCCCTGCGCGGCCGCCGGCGTCGCCGTCGAAGACGACGGTGACGTCAGAGACGCCGGCGCCGTCGACGGCGTTGAGCACTTCGTCAGTGATCGACGTGCCGCCGCGCGCAGCGACGTTCATGTAGCCGTTCGCTTGGAGGATGATGGCGTCAAAGAAGCCTTCGACGATCACCATGCCGTCGCGTCGGGCGTGGGGCAGCGCGCGGTCGTGGCCGAAGAGCAAGGGCCTGCGTCCGGAGACGAGGTACTTCGGGGCGTCATCGTCGACGTCAACGACGTGCCGGCCCCACAGGGCGACGACGCGACCGCGGCTGTCGCGCCAGGGGCAGACGACCCGCCGGTCCCAGATCGAAGTGCTGTCGGCGCGCGGCCTCTCGGTCAGCAGGCCCTCGCGGTAGATGCGTTTGCCGACAGACAAGTCCCCGACGAGCGTGCTCTTCGAGGCGATGAAGCCGAAGCCCCAGCGCTCGGCGGTGGTGCGGTCGAGCCCGCGGCGCTCGAGGAACGGCATGGCCTCGTCGAGCTTCGCCTGGGCGTGCTGCAGCACTTCGGCGAG
>JBEHXA010000766.1:0-3414 GCA_048498935.1 Myxococcota bacterium | reverse complement strand
ATCGGCCCGATGCAGATGTAGTCGGTGTTGGCGTCCTCGCGGCGGATTTGCTCGAGTACGTAACGCTGGGCGCGCGCGCGCAGCAGCCGGGGGGCGCGGGCTTCGAAGCGCAGCATCCAATCACTGGCCAACTGCAGCAGCGTGGAACGTGGCGACTGCGCATCGCTCGGGGCCACGCTGGCTCGAGCGCGATCCCAGTCCACACGCTCGTAACCCTCCGGGTATAGCTCTTCACGCAGCTGGCGCAGCAGCGGGTCGAGCGGTGCCGCGGCCCGGCGTCCGTAGAGGTACGACAGCGGCAGGTACACCATGCGGCAGTGGCACCACAGTCGGCTCGGATGAAACGGGACGCGGGTCGGCAGGAGCCACAGCTCGGGCAGCACTGGGGCGAGCCCGCGATAGTCGTACAAGTTCAACAGCGCCAGGAAGTACTTGCCCCAAGCGGCCGAGCGTTGGGGCCCACCGTGCGCGCGCAGCCACTCACGCGCGCGCACCAGCCAATCGGCTCCCGAAGACTCGCCGAGAAGGCGCGCGGCGACGTAGTTGAGCGCGGTCGGGAATACGCTGCTCTGCGCCTCCACGTGCAGACCAAAGCCGCCGTCGTCGTTTTGGTGTGTGCGCAGGTAGCGCAGCATTTCGCTGCGAGGCTGGGCGCCCAGCTCCACCTGAGCGATGTGACAGGTGGTGGCGTAAAGTGGCAGCAAAAACAGCGGCCCGCCGTAGTCGCCGTACCACGCACCGTCCGTTTGCTGGGTGACTCGCAGGTGCTCGAGCGCGCCTTCGATCGCGTCCGGCGCGGCGCTGGGCGCCCTCGACTCTTCCGCAGCCAACGCCAGGCTAGAGCTGGGCATGGCCTTCCGGCGCGGCTAGGTGCGCGCGCAGGGGCGGAGGGAGCGTGGCCAGCCGCTCCTTCAGGCGAGCGAACGAGCTGGCGTAGCGGCGGCGCAGCGCCGCGTCGTCATTGGCGTGCCGCAGGCAGTCTTCCACGATCTCGTCGACCATGGCTCGTGAGATTTTGACCGGCCGATCGGGGATCAACACCGCGTCGTTGCCGGCTGCGACGACCAGCGTTTCGATCGCCATCCACAGCGGCAAGAGACAGAAGAGCCGGAGCTGAACCTGCTGCGCCGGGATCAGCAGCGTGTACTCGAAGCCCTGCTGCAGGTGCTCCGCCGCACGCTGAAAGATCGGGGCGAGCGCGCGGTGTGCCTGTTCGCGGTGCTCGAGCGCGAGCAGCCGTTCCGGCGCGAAACCTTCACCGTGGCACAGTTGCCGCGGCACGTAGCAGCGGTTGCGCGCGAAGTCGTCGGTGATGTCCTTCAGGATGTTGACCATTTGCAGGCCAACTCCGAACGACTCGCAACGGGCGCGGAGCTCGTGCTCGAGCGAGCTGGGAGTGCCGGGCATCCAGCCGCAGAACAAGTCGGTGATCAAATGGCCGACGGTGCCTGCGACGAAGTAGCAGTACCGCTCGAGATCCGTGAACGTGTTGACGGCCGAGAGCGACGCCTCCGCGTCGCGCCTACAGTAAAGGCGCATGCCGTTCGCCATCTCGGACAGCCAGCTGATCGTCGCTCGGCGAGTCTCGGCGGACTGGCTGGCGAACACCCGCATCACGCAGGGCAGCGACTGCGCAAGCTTGATCTCCGGGTCGTCATCGCTGATGGCGAGGAAGCGCTCGCTGAACGCTTCGGCCGCTTGGTCTCCGTCGAGCACCCGAATGAAGGCGCTGAACAGGTCGTCGCGCTCACGCCTGCCGAGCGGCGCGTAGTCCTCGATGGTGTCGACGACGCGGCACAGCAGGTACCCGCAAGTGAGCGCGACGCGCAGCGGCTCGGGGAGCAGCTCGATCGGCTTCGAGAAGGTGCGCGAAACGTCGCGCAAGGCTCGTTCGCAGTAGGCCCAATCCTCTTGGATAATCGCTTGCACTACGTCTACGCTCCGCTGGCCTGGGTTGCTTTCGAACTTGAAAAGGAAGGGGCCAGTCGGCGTTCCAGCGTCCGCCGGACCGGCAAAGCATCGAGGGCGGGCGCGCAGGCCAAGAGCGGCCACGCCAGCCAAGCGGCGTCGCTCTTCAACTGCCGCCCGAAATCCAGCCACGTCTGGCGCCGGCAGGCGCTCAGCTCGGCGCCGGTCAGCATGACCAGGCCGGTGGCACGCAAGAATGCGTCGGCAAAGCTCGTCCCGGTGCGATCTTCGCCGGTGAGCAGGCGCATGGTGCGGGCGCGTTCGGTCGAGCTCGCTCGGAGCAGCCGGAGCAGCCCGCGACGCACGCGCATCGCGCTCGCGTCTTCGCGCGAAAAAGCCGCATAGAGCACGTTGGCCAGCACCTCCGCTACGTGAGCGTCGCGTTCGCTGCGGTAAGTGGCGAGGCTGTCGCAGCGCGCCGCAGCCTCTGCATCCATCACGCCGAGTGTGATGCCGACGCCGCTGAGCGGATGCACGTGCCCGACGGCGTCGCCGACGAGCCACACGTCGCCGCGGCCGAAAAAAGTGCGGGGACGGCTACCCGTGGCGGCCCACGAAAACGGGCGCTCGACCGCGCGGCGTAGTGCTGGCTCGAGTTGCGCCGGCAGCACCGCGCGAAAGGTACCGTACACGGCGTCGCGTTGTCGTGCGGCGCTCGCGTAGCGAAGCGGCAAATCGAGGCAGGCGCGGATGCGGCGATCGTCCACTCGATAGAGCAGCGCCGGCCCCGGGCCGCCGAGCATCACGTGCCCCAGGCCCTCGAACGGTAGCTCGGCGTCTTCGAGCTCGAGCCCTGCCATGAACGAGAGTTGCTCGCTCGCTGTGGGGCCCCCGATGGCCGCTCGCACCTTGGAAGCCTTGCCGTCGGCGCCGATGACGCGCTCCGCGCTCAGCAGCAGGCTGCGGCCTTGCTCGCGCGCTTCGAGCTGAAGCGTGGTGCCGTCGAGGCCGGTGAGCACGTGGTGGGGCAGGTAGGTCACACCGGGCAGGCTGCAGGCGTGCTCGCGAAGGCCCGCTACCAGCTCGGCGTGCAGCCTGGTGATCGACTCCTCGCCGGCGGCGTAGGGCAAGCAGACCGGATCCAGCCCGTCGTCGCCGAAGATGGCGAAGCCGTAGCCACGATGGGCTGCGAGCGCCTCGACATCGACCCCGAGCGCCCGCAGCGTGCGTACGCCGCCCGGATGAATCCACTCACCCGCGAAGCGCTGGGCGGCCTCGGGATGGCCCTCGATGAGCGTGACGCGAGCGCCGCGCTTGGCGAACGCGATGGCCGCAGTCGCGCCCGCCGGCCCTGCACCGACGATCGCCACGTCCGTTCGATTCGAGCTGCTGCCTGACGACACCATGGCTCGTCATCCGTGATAGAGGCCGCTGAAGGCGCGCTTCAGCACCTCTTTGGTGGCCCGCGACGTGTCCTTCGATGTCAGCCTGCCGGTGCCGATTGCC